>JAFVYP010000021.1 GCA_017508555.1 Lentisphaeria bacterium | reverse complement strand
TGGGGGATCTCTTCTGACAACGGCAAGGCTGGTACAACGGGCTATTATATCCGTTACGGTGCCGCAGAGGCGCTGAGCGGAGACGGGAAATTTGTTTCAGAAAACAGTTTTTCCCTTGAAAATCTTGATTACGGCAGCTGGTTTTATCAGATCAGAAGCGTGGATGCGCTGGGGAATCTTTCTGACTGGTCGGAAAGACAGCGTTTTGAAGTCATTCCGGAGTCACCTCAGGGATTAAAGAGTTCAGTTGGCTCTTTGAGTTGGGAAAAACATCCGCAGGCGGAAAATTATACCGTTGCCATGAATAGCGGATTTGCCGGTTTTACTCTGGAAACGGCAGAAACCTGTGTCGATCTTTTCGGATTGCCCGGAGGTGTCTGGCAGTGGCAGGTCAAAGTCAGCGGTTGGGAAAAATCCAGCCGGGGAGATGAGATCGTTTCAGAAGAAAACGCCCTCAGGTCCACCCGGATCATTTCCGATGCCGACGGATATGCCGATGTGTTTTTTGCGGCCCCGGCCGGTGTTTGGGAGCGCGGCTACTCTGCCATCCACCAGGGCTTTGCTGACGGATGGACTGGTATCGGAGAGCGGGTCGCTCTCGGCGGAAAAAATAAGATCACTTCTGTTTTTGAAGGCTCCGGAGATGCCAATATACTTGTTCTTTCAAATGATGCCTGCGGAGATGCGCTGTTTATGGAGGATCTTTACAGCGCGTTTCCCGGGGGAGAGGAACAGCCCCGTCTGGCCCGGATACATGAGATCCGTTCCGGGGCAGGGGATGATATCATTGATCTGACGGGGCAGTGTTTTGCTTATGAGGGAAAAGGCATGTCCATTTACGGCGGCGCAGGAGACGATTATCTCTGGGCGGCCGCGTGCGGGGGCCGGCTTTTCGGCGAGGACGGCGATGACTTTTTGACAGGCGGTTCCGGAGCTGATATCCTCTGCGGCGGAGCGGGCAATGACCGCCTTCACGGCGGCGGGGGAGAGGATACTTTTGTTTTCAGCGGTTCCTGGGGAGAGGATACGGTTGAGCAGCTTGCTTCCGGCCGGGTGATCCTGCAGTTTTCTTCCGGCAGTTCCGGCAACTGGGACGCTGAAGCGCTCGTCTATTCTGACGGAGAAAACAAGGTGACCGTTTGCGGTGTTGCCGCAGAACAGATCCAGCTGGTTTTTCTTGACGCTCCCGGCAGCTGAAGAGGCGTGCGTCTCAAGCTCATCTGATGACGGAGCGTTCCTGCTGAAATTTCCCAAGGGCCTTCCACTGTCTCTTGTGGATCTCGCGGAGGATCTTTTCTTCAGACTGTCCGGCCATGTTGGAAAACTGGATCTTTCCCGCGTGGATATCTGCCACGACCTGTACTATTGTGTTGAGTTCTTTTCCAAAGGGAAAATCGGGGGTATGCAGCACACTGCCCAGCTCCTGAGCGCGTTTGCTGATCCTGTCCAGACAGGCCTGTTTTTGTTTGTTATTTTTCTTGTTGCGGTCTTTCAACAGACGCTTCTGGGCGTTCTGGATCTCGGCAAGGGCAAAGTTTTCCTTTTTCCGCAGCTGATTGTTGCTGGCGGCCTGCTGGCGGGCGCTGAGCCTGCCGGAGCTGCCGACCGTTGTATTCCGGGGGCGTTTGCTTTGCGTCTGTTTGCGTCGTACGGCGGCAAGATCTGTGCTGAAAAAGAACACGGCGGCGGCTATGAGAAAAAGGCGGCTGAAAATTTTCATAAGAGACTTCCCGGCAGAATGATTGAAACGGAACTCTTCCGTTAATATAACATGAAAAGGATGATCTGTCAAGGAATTTCTTGTATAAAGAGGATTTGATGTTATATTATACTGCTGTGACGGAGACCTCAGAAATTTCCGTTTCAAGCTCAATTTACAGGAAGGAATCAGACGAATGTTTTATCAGTGCAGATTTACACCGGAGGGCTGGTGTCAGGATGACTGGCTTCTTGTCCGCAGTCCCCGCTGGGAGGCCCGCAGTTCATGGTGTCAGGAAGAGGATCATATCATCAATGTTTTTCCCGATGATCTTGATCCGGCAGAGACCCAGATGGGACGGGACAGGACCGGAGAAACCTACTTGAGCATGCTTTACAAAAAGCCCGTCAAAGGCAGCTGCCGTGTGGAAACCACGTGTGCATTTCTTGAACGGATGGCTCCGCTTATCGTGTTTTCCAGAGAGCTGGCGCCTGTCCACAAAGAGCATCTTGAAGTTGTGCTTTTCGACAGAGGGATCAATCTGTGGCATCACTTTTTCAATGACGGTATCCCCTCCTGGAAACTCATCGGTTTCTGGAATATGGCGCTTGAAGCCGGTAAACCCCACCGTCTGGTGGCGGAAATGCGGCATACCTCCAAGGGGAAATTCCTCTGCATGGGCGTGGATCAGCCCACTTTCGGGACCCGCCTTGCGGAAGATTGGCCGGATGAGTGTTTTGCCGGTATCACGGCCTGTGAAGGACATAACCGCTTTTACGATTTCCAGATCGGGGATGAGGAAAGCACGCCGGTCATGCGTGAGCGTATTTCTGATTGAGAGGGAAGAAAATGATCGCCGATCCTGCTGATTATGAGATCATCGACGCCCATACTCATCCGTTTCTGGATTTCAAAACGGGCTGTATCGGCCATTACGGCAAGCCTGAGACCATGGAGGAATTTGACCGGGAAATGCGCAAAGTCGGCATCGGCCGTTATGCCGGGGCGCCGATTCTGCTGAAAAAGATCACTGAGTTCAAAGATATCATTGCCGTCAATGAGGATGCTTTGCGTATCCGTGACAGATTTCCCTCTTACATTCCGGGTATCCATGTTCACGGTGCGTTTCCCCAGGAGTCCTGTGAGCTGCTGCACAAGATGTACCGTGAGGAAAATATCCGGTATATCGGGGAGCTGGTTCCTTACATCATGGGAACGGAGCCTTTCAATTCTCCCGGTATGCTGACCATTTTCAGGGAGGCGGGCAAACTGGGGATGACTGTTGACATCCACCAGGGGAGTTTTGAAGAGGTGGACGCCATGCTGGAAGCCGCTCCGGGACTGAATATCATCATGGCCCATCCGGGAGAAGCTGCTCAGGCCAAACCCCGTTTTGAATATCTGAAAAAGTCACCGCGTCTTTTTATGGATATATCCGGTACCGGCTGTTTCCGCTGGAACATGATCCGCTACGCCGTGGACTGCTGCGGTGTGGAAAAAATCATTTTCGGATCAGATATGCCCACTTGCAGTGCGGGTATGTTCCTTTACTGCGTGATGAGTGAAAATCTCACAGATGAGGAACGTCGCTTGATCCTCGCCGGCAATTTCAAACGTTTGCTGGGGATCTGACGGACCGCATTTTCAAATTGCGTGCTTTTTTTGCCGGGGCAGAGAAATTGTCAAGTCTCTTTCAGTTGCGCTTGCCGCGCAGACGGAAGATGAAATAAGTTGACGCCAGCAGGACAAGCAGAACGATGGCAAAATAGATCCTGTATGTCACAAGAGCTTCGGAGGTTTTATTGAGCAGCGCTGAAATTTTCAGCAGGATGCTGCTGAGACATGCGCCCAGAAGTCCCGCCACAGCCCCGGAGGCAATGGAAATAAAAATACTGGCTGTCACCTGAAGCTCTTTGGAAACTGTCTGGAGAAAATATTGGGGCAGGGCATTGTTGATGCCTGCATTTCCGTAAGCCACCAGCAGGAAGGGCAGGGGCAGGATGAACCATGAAAAATTGCCCGGCACGATCAGCCAGTAGATCGCCGTCAGGATCAGACTGCAATGGGCGGCAAGCAGCATGATCTTTCCGCCCAGTTTGTCGGATATGCGGCTCTGAATGAAGCTGGCGGGGATGGAGGCAAACAGCTGGATGAGAGAAAAGATCAGCGCTTGTGTATCCGTGGCGCCGAATCCCTTTTTGATGGTCAGGAGAGAGATGGGCATTGTCAGGATAAGTCCCATATAGCAGACCGTTCCGGCGTAGATCTGGCGGCGGATGACACCGGCCTTAAAGACCTTTTTGTATTCCTTGAAGATCGGCTGCGCGGCAGATTTTTTGATCTCCCCGGACTCTTTGACGATCCGGAGGAAACAGGAGCTTATGATCCCGATCACGGAACCTGAGGCGATCACAAAACAGAGTGTTTTGATGCCTGGATGATATTTGGTGAGCAGCGAGATGGTGATGAGAGAGATGAATCCCGTGGTATAGAAAAATGTCCAGCTCAGGGCGATGAATCTGCCCCGCATTTCAGAAGGACAAATCTCTCCCACCAGGGGCTGACTCATAACGACACCGGCGGCGCGGAAGCCGTAAAAGAGCAAAGCGCCCGTCAGCAGAAGTCCCGTTGCCGCGGCATTGTATCCGGCGGCGGAGGCGGGAGCGGCGCCTACAATCATCAGGGCCGCGATGTTTCGCAGAACCCAGAAGTCCGATTGACTGCGGACTGCGCCGGTGTGAGAGGTCATGATTTTTCCCAGCGGCAGAAAGAGAAAGCCTACAAAAATCATGGAGCCCAGCAGGGCGATGACTGTATCCTGACACCCCAGCTGAAGCGCAAAGAGGATGAGGATCGTTTCCCCCATACAGTTGTAGCTCAAACCATTGACGACGCAATAAAGATTGTAGAACAATCTGCCCGATTTCATTTCTTCCGCAGTCAGCGGACGGTTCATTATCATTTTTTATGCCTTTGTGCAGAAAAACAGCCAAACCCTGCGGAATTTGGCTGTTTTTTTCAAGCGGTGAAATATTTACTTCTTCTGAGTGCTCCAGATGATGACTTCAGACTTTTTGGGAATAAAGGGGTGATTGCTTCCCTGGACCCAGCGGATACTTTTCCGGGGAGTGGCCAGATTATTGTAGCTGATGGCAAGTCCCGACGGCGGACAGGTGTAATCGCCCAGTCCGGCACGGGTGATGGTCACGCTTGCTTTTTTGATGCGTTTGGCCATAAAGACAGGATCATAGTAATCCAGGGCGGGGACGTACGGGATCCGCCAGGTGCCGTGGAGCCGTTTGGCTTTGGCGGTACCGGCCATATCACAGCACCAGGTGATGGAGGGACGGGCTTCGGTCACATCCTGATCGAGGGCGGCTGCCCACATGGTCTGAAGTCCGCCCTGACTGCCGCCGGCAACGTTCAGGTCTTTCCGGTTCCATTCAGGCTGGGCTTTGAGATATTCCAGAGTCCGCAAAATACGCATGACCATACCGTTGAAGAAGCAGGTCTCTCTGTTTTTGTTCTGCTCCGGATCGAAAGCGTAGCTGTATCTGCCGCTTCTGATGGACTGGAAAAAGGCTTTGTAATAGGCGGCGTTCTGTCCGAGTTTCTGTCCGTGTGCGTTGAGGCTGAACCAGATCCGTCCGGCGGGGACGTTGCGGGGGGGCTTCTGGATCGAGGTTCCGTAACCGAAGAATGTTACATAAATGGGGAGACTTTTGGCTTTGGCATTTTTGGGAACAGTCATATAGCCGGTGGCCGGCCGGGGACCGGGAGCAGGAATGGAAACGGCGTAGATATAACCGTTTTTGGTCTCTTTGACCAGTTTTTTCTCAACTTTATCCTTGAAGGGTATGGCGGCCAGACGTTTTTTCTGGCTGGCCCAGAAGGCGTCAAAATCCTTGGGTTCGCCGCAGTCGCGGAGTTTTTCCGCCTGAACACCGGCACCGGCGTAATAACCGATGGCACGGCGGAGCTTGCGTCCATCCCCGCGGGAATACTGATAGGAGATCACGCGGCCTTTTTCGTTGACCAGATAAACCGTGACGCTGACAAAACCGGGTTTGTCAAGAGAGGTCTTGACCGTCAGCAGTTTGTCTGCGGGGGCTTTCCCTTTGAAAGTCTTGTTGTCATCGCCCTTGCGGGTATAGGCAAGAAACCATTTGCCGGGCTTGGATTTGCCGAAATCCACGCGGAAAGTGAAGATCATTTCCTCTCCCGGTTTGTATGAGAGAGCGGATTTATTGGTCTCTCCGATGATCTGGATATCCGCATACCTGGCAGGCTTTTCGGCCGCTTTCTTTGCGGCGGTTTTGGGGGCGGCTCCCTTGGCTTTGGCAGCTCCCTTTTTGGCACCTTTGGCGGGTGTTTTTTTCAGGGGATCCTGTTTGCCCTGTTTTTTCGCGTTTTTGGCTTTTTTTGCAGCAGGTTTTGCAGCGGGTTTGGCAGGGGCCTTTTCGGCCTTTTTCTCTGCTGCGGGGGCAGCCTTGGGCTGCTCTTTTTTCTCAGGACACTGACAACCGGCAATGCCCGCCGCCAGAAGGGCGGAAAGAAGGAACTTTTTCATTTGTTAATCCTTATTTGATTATTTTTTCAATTATTTATCCGTTTTGACCGTCGTCCAGACGATCTTTTCGGACTTTTTGGGCGTGTAGCCGTGGCTGCTGCCCTGGACCCAAATCATGGTTTTATCAGGCGTGGCCAGATTGTTGTAGCAGATCGCAAGACCGGAGGGGGGACAGACATAGTCGCCCAGTCCGGCGCGTCCGACGATCACTTTGGCCTTTTTGATGCGTTTGGCCATAAAGACAGAATCATAGTAGTCCAGCGCAGGGACATACTGGATGCGCCAGGTACCGGAAAGACGCTTGGCTTTTTCTGTTCCGGCCAGGTCGCAGCACCAGGTGATGGAGGGACGGGCTTCTGTCACATCCTGATCGAGAGCCGCGGCCCACATGGTCTGAAGTCCGCCCTGACTGCCGCCGGAGGCGATCAGGTCTTTGCCGTTCCACTCTTTCAGACTCTTGACATATTCCAGTGCGCGCAGAACACGCAGAACCATGCCGTTGAAGTAGCAGGTCTCTCTGTTTTTGTTCTGTTCGGGATCAAAGGCATAACCGTATTTGCCGCTCCGGATGGATTTGGCGAACTCCTTGTAATAGGCGTCGCTTTCTCCCAGTTTGAAGCCATGGGCATTGATACGGAAATTGATCCGTCCGGCAAAGGGACGGGCAGGAGCTGTTTGTTTTTTGTCGCTGTAACCGTTGAACTGGACCATGGCCGGCAGGCTCTTGGCTTTGGCGTTCCGGGGGATGGTGAGGTATCCCGTCACAGGACGGGGACCGGGAGCGGGAATGGTGACGGCATAGATAAAGCCCTGTTTGGTCTCCTTGACCAGCTTTCTTTCAACTTTTCCTTTGAAGGGGGCTTGTGCCAGACGTTTTTTCTGGCCGGCCCAGAAGGCATCGAAATCTTTGGGTTCGCCGCAGTCGCGGAGCGTTTCCGCCTGAACACCGGCACCGCCGTAAACGATGATATTTTTGGTGCCGTCATATCTGACGCGCTGTCCTTTTTTGTTGGTGAGGAAAGCGTCCACACTGACAAATCCGGGTTTGTCGATAGAGGTTTCCACCGTCAGGGTCTGATTTGCGGGGACCTGTTTGGAGAAGGTCTTATTGTCATCGCCTTTTCTGACAGCTTTCAGATACCAGTCGCCGGGGGTGGCGCCGTTAAAATCCACTTTGAAAGTAAAGACCATTTTTTCGCCCGGTTTGTAAGAGAGGGCGGATTTGTCGGTCGTTACGTTGATGACGATTTTGGAAAGAGGTGAGACCGCTTTTTTTGCCTTGGGGGCTGTTTTGGCTTTTTTAGCCGCTTTGGCTTTGGGGGGGGCCGCTTCGCAGGGCAGAGCCAGAACGAGGGCCGCTGCTGCAAAAGCGCCGAAAATAAAACGTTTCATGATATGATCTCCTTTTTTTACGGGTGATTTTTATCGCAGGATCTCTTGGATGACGGCATCGGTCATACCGGTCGTTGTTCCCGTTCCGCCGATATCGGGCGTAGTGGCTTTGCCCTCTTTGAGGACTGCGCAGATGGCGTCCATCAGGAGATCGGCGGAAGCCTTTTCCTTGAGCTGTTCCAGCATCATGGCGATGGCCCAGAAGGTGCCGACAGGATTGGCGATGCCCTTTCCGGCGATATCGGGGGCGGAACCGTGGATGGGTTCAAACATGCTGGGATATTTGCCTTCGGGATTGATGTTGCCGGAGGGGGATATGCCGATACTGCCCAGCATGGCGGAGCCCAGATCCGTAAGGATATCTCCGAAAAGGTTGCTGGCAACGACCATCTGGATCCGTTCCGGGTGCATGATGAAATATCCGGCCAGCGCGTCAATGTGCATCTGACTTGACTCCATGCCGGGATAATCCTTTCTGACCTCATCAAAAATTTTATCCCAAAAGACCATGGAGTGATTGAGCGCATTGGATTTGGTGGCGCTGAGGACTTGTGTCATGCCGCAGTTTTGGGCATATTCATAAGCATAACGGATGATCCGTTCAGTTCCCTTGCGGGTGAATACGGATTCCTGAACGGCTTTATCGTCAGTGGTAACGCCCCGTCCGCAGTATTCTCCTTCGGAGTTTTCCCTGATGACGACAAAGTCGATCTTTTCATTTTTAAGGGGAGAATGCAGTCCGGGCAGCAGTTTGATGGGCCGCATATTGACATACTGGTCAAAACCTGTTCTGATGGGCAGCAGCAGATCCCGGAGCGAGACATGATCCGGCACGCCGGGAAATCCCACCGCGCCCAGCAGGATGGCATCGCAGTCGCGGAGAATTTCCAGACCGTCAGCGGGCATCATGCGTCCGTGTTCCAGATACCAGGCACAGCTCCAGGGAAGTGTGTTGTACTGAAACTTGAGGCCGCCGTGTTTTGCGGCCAGGGCATCGAGGACGCGGACGCCTTCATTGATAACATCGACACCGATCCCGTCTCCGGGAATAAGATCAAGGTGAAAACTTTTCATTTTTCTTTCCGTTATTTTATACAAGGGATTGTTGTCATCCGAATAAGATACAGCTGCAACGTTCTTTTTTCAAGAAGATCTTTACGGGTTGTAATAATCATCATGTTTTCTGATGACCGCAGGCACAAGGGGCAGCAGAATGAGGAAAAAGAGGATCGCCAGTGCGTAAATGGCAAACAGCAGCTGGAACTTTGTCAGTTCCATTCCCATAAACAGCCATTTGGGGGCCAGTGCGCCGCATCCCAGCAGCAGAGAGGTGAGGGTCGTTCCGGCAGCTGTTCCGATGGCGATGGCAGTGGAACAGAAGGCGATGGCCATGATCTTGTTGCCGGGTTTGGCCAGCGCCAGCATTTCCACGGAGTTGATATTGAGCAAAAGGGCATGGATCACTCCCAGAATGAAAAATGCCGAACCGAAGAACCAGGGCAGGAAGGGCATATCGGGAATGAGGAAGAGCAGAAAGAGGACAGCGGCGAAGGTCGCCAGATGAACGCTGATAATCAAAGTCCGCATGGAAAATCTTTTTGTCAGGCGTGCCAGCAGCCAGAATCCGGTGACTTTGCCGATGATATTGACAGAGGTGATGACCATGATCGTTCCGCCTGCCAGAGCCAGTTCCCTTTTCATATAGACCAGCGCCAGAGGCATGGCGGCGGAAAAGGCCATATACATAAAACAGAGATAGATGGAAAATCCCACCAGCGGCTGATTGTGCAGACAGGTGGTCAGAGAGGCTTTCAGATCGGGGGATTCCCGTTTCATATCCGGATCAATGGGCAGGGCATCCATGCAGAATTTCCGTCCGATCAGGCCCAGTCCGGCGATGACGAAGGCGCTCTGAAGGACAGCCAGTCCCGGTTTTGCGTCAAGGATCTTGCCGAGAACAAAGAGGAGTCCGGCATTGAAGAGCATGTAGGTAAAGCGCATGCGGCTGAAAAAGGGGCTTCTGTCCTCCGGCTGGAGGATATTATCCAGAAGCGGATACCAGGTGGAGGTGTAAACCGTCAGTGTCAGTGCGTAGATGAAACAGGCGCCGATGACCACCAGGCCTGCGAATTTTCCAGCCAGGGGGGCGGCGGCGATCAGCAGGAAGGCGGCAAAACCGGCAAAACTTGAAAAGGTATAGGTTTTTCGGAGACCGAAACGGGCGGCGAAAGAGGCGCAGGGGATCAGCAGGATTAGGTGCGACAGACTGGGCAGTCCGGTGGAAAACATGGATAAAGACTCACTGCTGCCGAGCATGGTGAGATAAAGGACGATCAACGCATTGCTTTCGATCAGCTGAGTGGAGATTGCTCCGACCATGGCGGAGGTGACTGCCACGCGGAAATAATGTTTACGTTCTTTGTCGCTCAAACGGTCAGCATAACCCATTTTCAACTCCGGAAAAAATTTGTTTTTACAGAAGGTAACCTCATTTTGCTTTTTTTTCAAGCAAAAAATTTTTCTGCGGAGAAAATTCCGGAAAAATAAATCCCTCTGTTTTTCCGTTAGCAGGAATAAGTCCCGGGGCGTTTTTATTCAGGAGCTGATCTGTTTTGTGTGTTTTACCCGTTCTTGCAACAGCAGCAGTTCCCCCTGTCTGCTGCGTCTGCGGTTCCCCGCCGCAGGCCCATCCTGAACAAAACGCCCCGGACTTGCTGGAGACTGGGAGATGTGGTCATTGGAGGGAAAGCCGGTCTCTGCCCCAGACTTCCAGTTCCGACAGCCATGTGATCTCCGTACGTTTTCCCAGCGTGACTGTTATTTCACGGGTTTTGACCGGTTTGAAAGAGAGACTTATTTCGTCAACATCCACTTCAGCTTCTCCGGATTTTTTACGTTTGAAAGAGACCAGCTGTTTGCCGTTTGAGCTGACGGTGATATCCTGATATCCTCCATGAAGCCAGAGTTTTATCAGAGAGATATCGACTGATCCGGCAAATGTCAGCGTGAGCGTTGCCGGTGCGTTGTTTTTCCACGCAACAGCCCACCGGGACAGTGCCTTTTGCCAGTCGATTTTTCTGCCCTGGATAAGTTTGCTTGAAAGCGCGGCTTTTCTGTTGAAAAGATTATTCCCTTTATCGCTGACATGATCCGGTTTGTTGTGCCAGGAGACGGTGAATTTGACCGGTTGATTGGGGCCGTCAACAGGAATATTTCTTTTCCAGCGGCAGGCATTGCCTGTCAGGCAGACAAGGTTTTTGGGAAAATATTGACGGGACGGGGCTGCCGGAAAGGTGAAACGCCAGATGTCATGTCCTGTTCTGCAGCCGAATTTTTTCTGGAGCGCAGCAAAAAACTGAGGTGCTTTGCTGTCGGTATAAATGGATTCATCCAGGACTCTTTTGACCCGGTGGATCTCTCCTTTTCCCAGTTTTCCCGGACGGAGAGGGGGGCGTTTGGAACCATCCGGACGGAAACAGAAGGTCCTGTCGTTGAAAATGACCAGCTGTCCTCCGCTGCGGACATAATCCAGCAATGCATCGACTGTTGCGTCATCCTGATAAGAGACCGGGGGAAGATAGATGACTTTGTAGTCCTTCAAACGGCGGTTTTTGCGGAAAATATTTTCCTCTGTGATAAAGTGGAACCAGCAGCGGTTGTGAGGGCCAAGCATGGTGAAGAGTTCTTCCAGGCCGGATTTGTCAGTTTCCCGTGAGAAATAATGAACGGCAAGTTTTTCCATGTTGGAACTGAATATGGCACAGTCCGCCTCCGGATATTTGAGTTTGTTCATCCGGGGAAGCTGGCGCAGCACGTGCATGACTTCATAAAAGCGGTCCGGCGCACCGAACAGATCACTTTGGGAGTTGCCGAACCAGTCAAAAAGGGCCAGTTGAAAACTGTTGCCGCCCGCACGGAACACCTGACTGAGGACATCCCGCGTGTCGGCCGGATCAAGCGAAACGAAATAAGCCTCAATATGAACACAGGGCGCAGCCGGCGT
>JAFVYP010000226.1 GCA_017508555.1 Lentisphaeria bacterium | reverse complement strand
GTGCCAACGGCAAATATCTGGTTAAAATCAAGGCAACTGATGCGGGTATCTGGGAGTTTTCTGTTCATAATAAAGTTATTGCTGCAGGAAAAATCTCAAAAGAACTGCAGAAATTCCTCAAATCTTCTTCAGGTAAAAAAGTTGACAACAATTTGAATTACGGGCTTCTGCGTCCTGAAAAGCGTGCCATGCTCAAACTTGCCGGCAGCAAACGCAGTATTTATATCAACGCTGAGAATCAGGCTCTTGTCATGGGCTGGCGTTCAGCATCTTCTGCGCTCAATGATATTTTGAATCTGCGCGGGATCCGGGGAAATCTCGGAGAATTGGTCGTCCCCTTCCTCAAAGGACGTGAAAAGTTCACCGCGAAGAAAAAGGGCAGCGGCATTGAATTCAATTACGTTGTCCCCGCTCCTGAAGATGCCAATCCTGAAGCGGAAAAATATACCGGCGTTGAAATCATCAAGAGGATCTCACTTGCCAACGGCGGCAATACCATCAACTGCGAATGGGAGATCAATAACAAAAATCACAACGGCAATGCCATTGAGTTCTTTGCCCGTATCCGCAATATTCCGATGATGGGTTCACTGATCCCCGAAGGAAAACTCCCCGGCGGCGCTGTTGAAATTTCTTCCGGAAAACTCATTTCTCCCGTCGGTTCCCCTGTTTCCACCATCTGGCACAAGAAGGGGGCAAAACTTTCATTTTACAATGCCAAGCGTGAAATATGGGACGGCGGAAAGATCCGTTTCAACGTCAGAGCATTCGGCGAAGAAGAGGCGATGGAGTTCTCGTTTGACAAGGGCTGCAGCGGTGTCCACTTCTGGCGCGAAAACAATGGAATCCTTACGGTTGAGCCGTTGTACCATTTCAATATTCCTCACGGAAAAAAGGTGGTCATCCGTCAATCTGTGAATTATCTTGGCATCAAAAAAGTCAAGTGAGAAATCCAACTCAGCAGAGACATCTGCACAAAAGTATTTTTTTTCAGGATTTTTAACATGAGTATCAAAATCAAAGCAACATTTCTGGACGAGATCACCGCAGATATTCCCCATCAGAACTGGGGTAAAGAAGAATGGGACAAGGATTTCGCCGCCATGAAAGCCGTCGGTATCGATACGGTCATTATGATCCGTTCTGGACTGGAAAAGTTCATCACCTACCCCTCCAAGATCCTGATCGAGGAATTCGGGTGTTACGAACCGCCTGTCGATCTGGTCGATATGTTTCTGGATCTTGCGGAAAAGTATGATATGCGCTACTTTTTCGGCACCTACTGCCTGCGCCACAACGGTCACTACAAAGATGTGGATATCGATGCCCGCTGGAGCGTCGAAAAACGTCTGATCGACGAAGTCTGGGAGCGTTACGGTCACCGCAAGGCTTTCAAAGGCTGGTATCTTGCCAAAGAGATTTCCGGCAATGACGAAAGTATTGTCCGCGAATTTATCAATTACAGCAGCTACTGCAAAAAGATTTCCGGCAATCTCCCCACCCTGATCTCCCCCGGAATGCTGGGCAGAAAGGCATGGATGCCCAACGAACCCGGCGCACATGATCTTGACTTTGAACACCACGAACGCACCTGGGATACCATTATGAAGGCTGTTTCGGGTTATGTGGATATCATCGCGTTCCAGGATGGTCATGTTACCTACGAGGAACTCGGTCCTGCCATGAAACTCAATAAGCGTCTGGCGGATAAATACGGCATCGAACTCTGGACCAACAGCGAAACTTTTGATCGCGATATGCCCATCCGTTTTCTGCCTATCAAGTGGGAAAAACTGCGTTATAAACTCAAAAAGGCTGAAGAAGCCGGTGTCACCCGGGCTCTTACTTTTGAATTTTCACACTTTATGAGTCCCAACAGCATGTATCCCTCAGCGCATCACCTTTACAACCGGTACAAGGAATATCTGCGCGAAGAAGAGTAAACACAATTTTTCACCGGATCCGGATGTTTTCTTACGGCCCAAAAGCCGGAATGTCGGCTTCTCTTTACCCCTTGTCCGCCTTCGCCCAAGGCTATGGAGGACAAAGGGGGGGAAGAGGAAAACTTCTTTTCACGTGAAAAGAAGTTTTCCTCTTCCCCCGATGCCATCTGCCTTTATTGGGAACAGAGCGTTACGGGATTGCCTGCTTCGAAACGATCATATCTTGACAAAAACTGTAAACGGTGTTATTTTACAACTGATTTCCCGTACAGTTTCAAATCAAAAGGCTCTGTTCCCGATACGGGTAGATACAATGATATAAAACTAAAAATACTTCGCTTTTCTCGAAAAAGGGTGGGGGGTGGGGAGGGGAAAAACCGCGTTTCCCGCGAAAAGAAAGATAACGGAGCCGACGTTCGGCCCCCTCCCCGCGATACCATCGACCCTTGTCGGGAACAGCGCGAATCAAAAAAGAAAGTCCTGCTATGAAAAATCTTTTTTTGGCCCTGTTGTTTTTGACGGTATTTTCCCTTTCCGGAGCCTTCAAAGCTGACATATCTCTCAATAAAGCTGACGGCTTTTACAAGTGCGGCGAAAAGGCCGTCTGCAAAATCCTCATCAAAAAGGACGGCAAACCCCTTGCCGGAGATACCCTTCGTGTCATTCTGAAAGATGAAGGCAAAATCATCCTTAAAAAAGATTTCAAGACCGATGGTAAACCCGTTTCCATCTCCCATACCCTCACGCATCCCGGATGGCTTTATTTCGGCGTCGAGCTTCTGGATGAAAACGGAAATCCCCGCAGTGGCAAAGGCATCCGGAAACACCGCCTCAACCCCACCATCATCACGGAGATCGGTGCCATCTTTGACGCCGGAAAAATCCGGGGAACGGCTGACAAACCAGCCGATTTCGACAGCTTCTGGCAGCAGAAACGCGCCGCTCTGGATAAAATTCCCCTGAAGGCAAAACTTACCCCTCTCCCTTCCGGAGATAAAAATGTCAAATTGTATGCCATGGAGATCCCCTGCGGCATCAGCCGCCCCGCTACGGGCTATCTGGCCGTGCCCGCCAATGCCAAAAAAGGAAGTACGCCTGCGATCGTGGAATTTCTCAGCTGGAGCAGTGTCGATGCCAGCAGAAAGAGTGCTGTCAACAAAGCCAAACAGGGATTTTTGAGTATCCATGCCACCTGGCACGGTTTTCCTGTGGGCAAACCGAAAAGTTTTTATAAGAAAAGCATCCCCCCTGTCATCCGGGGCGGACGCAAGTTTATTGATGACAGAGATAAATGGGTCATGGGAGAGGTCTATTTGAGAGTCATGCGCGCGCTGGATTTCATCAAATCCCGTCCCGAATGGGATCATAAGACCCTTGTCGCCGCCGGCGGAAGTCTCGGAGGAGCCCAGGCCGCCGCAGCCGCAGCGCTGGATAAGGATGTGACCATCGCCCTCGTCGGCGTTCCCTGTTTTGCGGAATTCGATACCCGCAAATCCGGACGGATCAAATCCATCCCTCACAGAACAGCCCCGGCTGTCCTCAAGGGGGATACCAAACCTTTAGAGGCGGCCGCCTATTATGATTTGATCCATCTGGCACGGTACATCACCTGCGAGATCTTCGTCTGCACCGGATTTACAGATCAGCTCTGTCCCCCCTCCAACGTCATCGCCTTTTACAACGCGCTGAATCCCAAATGCAGAAAGACCCTCAGCACCAATCCGCGGACGGGACATTTCGGGACGACAAAAAACGTCAAAGGCATCCAGCGTCTGGAAAAACTGGTCAATTCGATCACTGTTTTCAATTATACCGAAAAATAACCATCCGGCATCAGTTTTCCAGCAGATGGTCAACGGCCAGCTGAGCCAGATAAAGACCGAAAGCGGCTACAATATAGCTGATACTGCCCACAGGCTGTCCCGGCAGGCGGGGCGCCGCCTCTTCGGGCGTAAAGACGGCGGGGATCCCTTTGCTGATCCCCCGCGCCCGCAAAGCACTGCGGACAGCCCGGGCCAGCGGACAGCCGCAGGTCTTGCTGATATCCGCACACCGGATCCGGGAAATATCCCGCCTCCCGCCCGCCCCCATGGAACTGATGACGAAAAGTCCCCGCTCTTTACAGGAAACAAGAAAATCCACCTTGGGTTTGAGTTCGTCGATGGCGTCGATGACCACATCAAAAGGGGAGTCAAGCAGCGCGTCGATATCTTCACTGCTCCGGATAAAGCGGTCAACGGCAACAAAGTCGCCGTGAGGATTGATATCCCGGCAGCGCTCCTGCCAGACGAGGGCCTTGCTCCGGCCGACGGTGGAAACAAGAGCGCCCAGCTGACGGTTGATGTTGCTTTCTGAAAAAACATCGCCGTCTGCAAGGGTCAGATGACCGACACCGATGCGGGCAAGAGTCTCTGCGGCTGCGCCGCCGACACCGCCCAGGCCCAGACAGAGAATACGGGAACCGGCCAGCTTTTCAGCGCCCCGGTCCCCGATCAAAAGACGTGTACGGGTATCGTTTACCACTTGATGAAGTCCGGTTTCTGCATTTTTTCAATGCGGTCAAATCCGGCGGCAGCCTCATCCACACGGCCCTCTTCGATCAGATATCCCAGCTGCCGCAGCAGATAGCGGTGGGACTCGCAGGTAAAGAGGTTGCGGACAGAGATCCATTTGGCCTTCTCTGCCGGATCGTTCCAATCCGGCGGATAAGGGTCACTTTTCACGCAGTTGATCACCCCCATATAGCCGACACCGGAACGGGTACACCAGGAGTCAAACAGGGATTGCAGTTCATCCCGGTCCGTAAGAGGTTTACACAGATCCTGAAGATAAATATCCGCCGGCGTGAGATAGGGTTGTTCGATGGGGAAGATCCCTTCAAGGCTGAACCTGTAAGGAACCAGTTCATATCCGTAAACCCCTTTTTCATCAAAGAAAAACTCCGTCAGATAACCGATGCTCCAGGAGGGGAGACTCGTGGGACGCGGCGGAAAATAGAAGTTGCCGGGAGAATAGACGATCGGGACGCCGTTCCACACCTCAAAGCCCTGGGGACAGTGGGTGTGACAGTTCCAGACGGCATCGGCCCCCGCTTCGGCAAAGGCGCGGAAAGTATCCACCATGCGCAAAGAGGGATAGGGGTCGTATTCATGTCCGCCGTGGAGGGTCACAAGAACCACATCAGCCTGCTCTTTGGCCTCTTTGATCTGACGGATATTGGCCAGTTCATCCATGCCGTTGGTTCCGGCGGTATTCTTCCGGGCGCAGCCGAACTCGTTTTCACAAATGTTCAGAATGGCCAGGCGCACGCCGTTTTTCTCAATAAAAAGCGGACGGGCCGCCTCTGCGGCATTTGCCCCGGCGCCGACGGTCAGGATACCCCGCTTCCGGATGGCTTCCATGGTGGGCGCGATTTCAGAAGGTCCGAAATCGCCCGTATGATTGTTGGCAAGAAGCGCCACATCAATATCCAGCGCACTGGCAAAATTCAGCACGTTTTCAGGACAGCGGAGATTGGGACCGGTTTTGACGATCGGTTCCCCGCCCGTTGTCACGGCACACTCCCACTGAAGGATCTTCAGCGCTTCTGCTTTGAAAAAGGGTTTGATCCCCTCAACGATCCGGGTTGCATTTTCAGCCACATAAGCACAATTTTCGTCCCGGGGACAAACATCTCCGGCAATCACAGCAGAAAAAGTTCTGCTGCCGGGTTCACGCCATTTTCTTGCAACTGCCATAACAGTTTCCTCCTTTTTAACAGGTTACTTTCGTATTTGCCGCAATCAAAGCTGTCAATGTTTTTTCAAGCAGGACAGCAGTCCACTCCACATCGCTTCCGGCCCGGTGGGCAACCCCGTTGCCGCATTTCAAATCCAACGTTATACGCAGATCCTGCAATTTGTAGGAGGGCAGTCCCGGATGGGTCGAACGCACAAGACGCAGTGTATCCAGCACTTTGCCCTCCCAGATATCCAATCCGCTGCGGACACAGCTTTCCTGCAGGAAACCCAGATCGAATTTCGCATTGTGGGCCACCAGAGTCGTTCCGGCGGCAAAGCTGAGAAAATCCGCGCCAACACGATCGAAAAAGGGCGCATCCGCCACCATCTGCTCTGTAATATGATGCACCCGGACTGCCGCCGCCGGGATCCTGCGCCCGGGATTGACCAGCGCTGAAAAACGGGATTTGCGCCCGTCCTTGTCGATCCGCAGAGCGGCGATTTCCACAATACGGTCGTAAACGGGACTCATGCCCGTCGTCTCAACGTCAAAAACGGTAAAGGGGCCCAGTTCACACCAGGTCATTTGGCATATCCCTCCGGATATTTGAGCTGCCATTTCCAGGCTGATTCAATAATAGCGTGAGCCGATTCATAACGGGGTTTCCAGTTGAGCATCCGGCGGGCTTTATCGCTGCAGGCGATCAGGCGGGCCGGGTCTCCCGGACGGCGGGGCGCAATCTCAAAATTGACCTTTTTCCCCGTGACCTCTTCGGCGGCTTTGATGATCTCAAAGACCGAAAGTCCGTTGCCCGTTCCCAAATTGTAATGACCGCTTTCCGGCGCGGAAAGCGCCAGCTCATGGGCCTGGGCCAGATCGAGGATATGGATGTAATCACGGATACAGCTGCCGTCGGGCGTATCATAATCGTCTCCGAAAAGCATCAGCTTTTCGCGTTTGCCGCGGATCGTCTCAAGAATAATGGGGATCAAGTGGCTTTCCGGACGGTGATCTTCTCCGTGGAGAGCCGTGGCACCGGCGGCATTGAAGTAGCGCAGAGCAGCGTATTTCATGCCGTAAATGCGGCTGTACCACTTGAGGACCTTCTCAAAACAGAGTTTGGATTCCCCGTAAGGATTGATGGGGATCTGCTGATCGTCTTCAGAGATCGGCGTTTTTTCAGGCTGCCCGAAGGTGGCGGCGGTACTGGAAAACACAAAAGTCTTGACGTTTCCGGCAATGGCCGCATCAGCCAGATTGATGCCGTTTGCCAGATTGTTGCCGAAATACTTGCCGGGATCTTTCATGGATTCCCCCACAAGAGAAAAGGCCGCAAAGTGCATAATGGCATCAAAGCTGCCCTGACGGCAGACATCCATGATAAGTTCACGGTCGGCCAGATTGCCTTCGATAAAGCGGGCGCGGGGATCCACGGCGTCTCTGTGTCCGGTAATAAGCGCATCGAAAACAGTGACGTCATACCCCATATCAAGGAGATATTCAGAACAAGCGCTGCCGATATACCCTGCGCCTCCGGTAACGAGGATTTTTTTCATATCATTCACCTTTTTATAGAGAAAATGATCTGCGGCGGCAGATCAGTCAAATTGACCTTTGGTGGAAAGAACACCCGTGATCCGGGGATCATAACTTGTGGCCGCATCAAGGGCTTTGGCGAAGGCCTTGAAAATGCCTTCAAAGAGATGGTGGTTTTCTCCGGCAGCCAGCTGTTTGATATGCAGATTCATACCGCAGCGGGTGCAGAGAGACTGGAAAAATTCGTGGAACAGCCGGGCATCGAAATTGGAAACAAGCTCCGCCACGGGCGTCACATCGTAATACAGGCCCGGTCTGCCGGAAAGATCCAGCGCCACCAGGACAAGGGTCTCATCCATGGGCAGGATCATATTGCCGTAGCGTTTGATCCCGGCCTTGTCTCCGGCAGCTTTGGCAATGGCATCACCGAGAACGATCCCCAGATCCTCCATGGTGTGATGGCAATCCACGTCGATATCTCCCCGGGCGGTGATTTCAAGATCAAAAAAACCGTGTTTGGCAAAAAGGGTGAGCATATGATCCATAAAGGGGATCCCGGTGGAAACGGCGCTCTTTCCCTTGCCGTCCAGATCGATTTTGACGGAAATATCAGTTTCAGCAGTGGTTCTGGTGATGTGTGCAATACGTTCGCTCATGGTTGATCCTCCTGTTGTATTTAGCATAATATAGTCCCTGCCCGTTAAAATTTCCACTTAAAACTCGCTTCTGAAGAAATAGAGGACTGAAGAAACAAGTTTATCCAGAAGCACCTCGCGGTTTTCAACGGTCACGCGGAGTGTCCGGCCGCTCTGGAAGGGCAGCGGCTCATCGGGACGGATCTCAACTCTGAACACAGGGTGTTCCGGCGTGAACTCCCCCTTCTTGCCGGGAACGGGAAAGACGGGGATATCGCCGCCTGAAACATTCAGCAGCGGCGAGTCGGTAAAAGTAACGGGGACCGGATTGATCCGCTCAATGGTTCCGGCAGCATCGGCCAGCGTATCCTTGAGTTTTATACGGACTTTCATGCCGGGGCGGAGACGTTTGAGCTGGTGATCCTGCGCATAAGCATCCACCCGCATCCTGCCGGCGTGGATGACCCCTGCCAACATCCCCCGGGGCAGAAAAGCGCCCCGGGACAAATGACTGAAGACAGGCACAAACACACCGTCGGTTCCCGAGCGGAACGTCAGCTGTTTCCGGCGGCTGACAAGTTCATCCACTGAACGCCGGAGCGTCTGGATCCGCTTGAGCGTCAGCATACTGTCGCCCATCGTCTTTTCAGAGGCGCGCTGCTGGTCAAAAAGAAGCAGTTCCTCCTCCAGCTTTGTCCGGCACCTCAAAAGTTCCATTTCCAGAAGCGGAGACTCAAGAGCCAGCAGAACACCGCCCTTTTTGACAGGAACAGGCTGACCGGTCATATTCTCTGTCACATAACCGGCTTCGGGAAGAGCCGCAAGCACGCTTGAGGCGCTCCGGATCTCTCCCGGCAGAGTGCTGCGCCAGGAAAGAGGAAAAAACAGCACAAAGGCCCCCGCCGCAAGCAGCACAAAAACAAAGGTGAGATTCGCCCGGCGCCCCGCCCGTTTGGAAAGCATCCCCACCACACGCACCTCATGGTAAAGGGGCAGGATGAAAATGGTCAGTACCTCCATGAAAAGCAGAAAGATCCCTACCACCTTGACCATGCTGTTGTAGATCACAAGGATAATGGAGGTGTAGAGCAGAAAACGGTAAATAAAGGCGGCAATACCGAAAGCAAACATGAGAAACGGCCGTTCCTCTTCGGGTTTGGCTCCCAGACCGAAAAGGTAATGGCGGTTGAGCTGCTTGATGTACTCTCCCGAGCGCTGCATCAGGTTTTCCACGCCGAGGATATCGCAAAGGATATAGTAACCGTCAAAACGGATCAGAGGATTCCCGTTGACCAGAATGGTACTGGCTGTGGAAACGGCAAAAATAAAGAACATGGTGGATTGCAGATTGCCCGGCGGCAGATAACACCAGGCCAGAGCCGCCAGACCGCCGCAGAGCATTTCACTGAGCAGGCCGCCTGCGTCGATCAGCAAACGCTGCCTGCGGGGCAGACGCCAGCTGTCTGTGGTATCACTGAAAAAACGCGGATAAAGGAAGATCACACTGATACCGATGGCTCTCACCCGGCAGTTGAAGCGCATATTGCCTGCCAGATGTCCGCCTTCGTGGATGATTTTAAGCAAAATGATGGCGAAAAAATATTTGACCAGTCCGGCCCAGGTGAAAGAGGCCGCCAGTGCAGCGGTCACGGCGGGCAGCTGACGGAAAACAAGAATATAACCGATCACGGCAGGGATCAGCAGCAGACGGAAAAAATATTTGGATCCGATAAATCCGATATAGGGTTTCACCCGGTCGATGAAGGGCTGAGGATGGATCGGCGGCAGTTTGAAATACAAATAAGCCGAAGCCACTTTGAGCCACAAACCTTTGGATTTCATATTGCGCCGGTTGTCTGCCTGCTGCGCAAAAGTATCCGCATCGGGCGTCAGAAGATTGTTCTGCAAAAGAAACTGTTTGAGGATAAGGACCTCTTCCGGTTCGGCAGGCAGTCCGGCCCGCTGGAGACGCCGGCACATTTCCAAAACCGTACAATCCCTGCCGTAGCGGGAAAGCATTTTCCACGCGGGAACAGTCAGTTTATAATAGCTCTCCGCGGCGGGATCGAAGATCATGGGATAAGCCCCGTGACGCCCGGGGGGAATGATCTCAATATCCCTGCGCAGCGTTCCCGTTCTGATCTGAGAGATATCGCCGGGAGCTGCCACTTAGAGCCACCTCAGATAGAGGACTGCATTTTTGAAGAGCATGTATCCGAGGGCGATCCGTTTGCCGCGGATCTTGGCAACGCCGCGCATGCCGTAACGCAGGGGCAGACTGCTTTCAAGCCCGGCAAGAACTTTGTAGCACCAGACATTCTGTTCGGTCTTTTCCGGATAACTGCGGATGTCGATGATCTTTGTTTTGATCTCCAGCTCCGGCTGGGTGTAGAGGAAACAGGAGGCGGTGATCTTATCCAGCAGAATGGAGCTGTCCCGTTCATTGACGCGGATCTCGGCTGTCATCCCTTTGCCGCCGTAGATATCAAAGATCCTGTCTCCGGTACGGAGAACGCGGTTTTTGAGCAGTTCAGCCCGGCCGTCAGCCAGCGCAAGGATCCCTGTGGCGGGAGCTGTGATGCGGGCATGATCCAGATACCATTGCGCCTCTTTCACATCCACTTTGGCGCTGTCAAGACGGGCGGCAAGCAGAGGGACACGTCCCAGACGCTCCCGGTCTGAAAAGGAGGCACTGTTTTCCAGATCATACTCTTTCTGGATCTCCGCCAGTTTATTGCGGGCGGAATCCAGACGGAAACGGAGCTGACTGGTGTCGTATTCCACAACGGTCTCGCCCTTTTTGACAAATTCGCCATCCTGTTTGAAACAGTTGGCCACAGGACCGTCAAAAAGAGCATAGGCGCCCGTTATTTCCGGAGCCCGCAGAACAAACTCAGCATTGGTCTGCTCACGGACAGGAATGAACATGACAACAAGCAGCACCGCAGCAAAGATCAAGGCCGCTTTCCATTTGGATATATGATGCCGGATCTTCTGAGCCGCCGATGCACTGCGGCAGAACTTTTGCGAAAACAAAGCGGAGCTGATCCCCGCCGCCAGCAGATTGACGGAGGGAGGCACATATCCCGGCACGGCTCCGGGAAATTCAATGAGCCAAAAGAGATCGTAAGAGGCGTTTTGAGCAAATCCGGGAACAGGCAGCCTGACAGCCAGCATTTCCCCCTCTTCGCCCAGCAGAGAGGCCAGCGCCTCCTGAGCTGCATCTGAAAGCTGTTCGTTCTCTTCTGCAACTTTGAGAATGACCCCTTTGCCCCGTTCGATAAAATCAAGACTGCGGCAGACTGTTGTCAGAGCCGCGGCTGTATCGCTGTGGGGATTGGGCTCAAAAAGACCGTACTCTCCGGCCAGACGGATCTTGCCGTCAGCGGATTCAAAAATCGCGGAGCGTTTGAAGTGCAGCAAAACCTCCGGACTGTTGGCGGCGATAGCGGCAGCAGAAGTAAAATCTGCGGCATCGCTCATCTCGCGGCCGATCTTGAGGATCACCCCCAGCGCCTTGAGCCTTGCGGAAACTTCTCTGATATCAGGTTGTTTTTCCATATCCGGACCCCGTCAGAAAGACAGCAGGAAAAAGACAGGGAAACCCTGTTCCCTGTCTTTCCCTGTTACCTGTATCAGTCGTTGATGATCTCATCCAGAGCGGTATCGAAGTCATCTTCAAAACCGCTGCTTTCAGCCAGCACGTCCATGATCTCTTCATCGTCGATGGCCGGTGCGCTGCCGTGGAGCATTTCATCAACGGCGGCATCAATATCGATCATATCGGTATCTCCGCCGAGGAAGCCCAGATCAACGACCCGGGCGCCGGAATCAGCCAAAGTGCCGTAACGTCCGGGCGCAAGACGGAAGAGTTTGGAGCTGAAGCTGTCATCCAGACTCATAGCATCCAGATCCCGGGCCGTCAGCAGAGAGAGAACACTGAAGTTAAGATTCTTGCCGTCGGAGAAGAATTCAGGACTCATTCCCTCATCGGTCGCCATCATCCAGATCACACCGTCCTTGCTGACAAAACCGGCACCGTAGTTGTTCAGACTGCCGATGTTGTTGCCGGAGTTGAAGTTCAGCGTTCCGGTGTTGTTCATCTGACTGATGCTGTTGCCGGAGCCGCCCAGATCGAAGCTGCCGCTGTTCGTGGCGGAGGTGATGCTGTATCCGCTGCCGCCGACACTGACATTGCCGGAGTTGATCAGGGTGCCGACCTTGCCGCTGCCGTTGAGTTCAGCATCTCCGGAATTGTTGAAGATGCTGATGGCCACTTCTCCATTATCCGTAAAGGAACCGGAGTTATCCACAACTTCAGCAGCCAGAGAACCGTTGTTGGTCAGAGTTCCTGCATTGTTAAGGACATCGGTATGGAATTCTCCGTCATTGTTCAGCGTTCCGGTGTTGCTCACAACATCAATGGGATCAACGGTACCGTCTTCGTTCTCAGTGCCGAGGAGACCCTTATTGTCGATGACACCGGTATTGCTGATGACCAGAGCGCCGAGAGAAGCATCTTCTGCGATTTCAGTCTTGCCGTAGTTTTCAAGCGTATCCACCGCCAGACCGCCGTTGACGCTGAGCGTTCCCTCTTCACCGTTGATAACGGAACCTGCGGTCACGCCGTCGCCGTTGACGGTGATTTGACCCTCATTGCTGCTGATATTGCCCATGACGGTATCATCGCCGTTGACGGTGATAGTGCCGCTGTTGACTGTGATATCTCCGATGCTGCCGTTATCGCCGTTCTGGGTCAGCGTACCGCTGTTGTCGGTCACATTGCCGATGGTTCCGGCTGCGATATTTCCGGCATTGCTGCCGATATTGCCGATGGTTCCGTCAGCAACGATCATGCCGGTTTCAGGATCGGTGATGAACTCGCCGGTAGCAGGATCGACCGTTCCGGCAGTGATGGTTCCGGCGTTATCGGTCACGTCACCGATGACAGATGCGGTGATCTGACCGCCTTCAACGTTGCCGCCCACATTGCCCACAGAGCCGTCGGCGGTGATGCTGCCGCTGTTGAAAGCCACATCGCCGATATTGCCGTCGGCGGTGATGCTGCCGCTGTTGTCAGCCACATTGCCGATATTGCCGTCGGCGGTGATGCTGCCGCTGTTGGCAGCCACATCGCCGATATTGCCGTCGGCGGTGATGCTGCCGCTGTTGGCAATCACATCGCCGATATTGCCGGCAGTGGTCAGCGTACCGCTGTTGTCCAGCGCATTGATGCTGCTGTCGGCAGAATCAATGGTGACAGTGCCTTTGTTTTCCAGAGTGCTGTCAACGGTCACTGTGTCGGTAAAGGTGACAGAGCTGCCCTCGCTGACGGTTATGGAGGCATCTTCAGCAACACTGACGATACCGTCGATCTGAAGATCATTTCCGGTGAAGGCAAGTTCCGCACCGTCGATCGCCTTGAAGGAGTAAACATCGCCGCTGTCAACATCAATGGTGAAAACGACTTCCTCACCTTTGGCGGTAAAACCGATGTGGTTGTATTTATCCTGATCGGCAGGATAAATGCCGTTGCCCATTTCAGAGAGTTTTTTGCTGGTGGTGACAACGATGCTGACATGCTCCAGTTTACCGTAGGTATAGATCCGGCCGTCGGCATCCAGTTCGACCTCGCCCTGAATGACGTCGATCTCTTTATCAGTGACAAGGAGATCACCGAAACCGCCCACATTGATCCTGCCGTTGGCATTATCAATGGTATTGATGCTCAGAACAGCGCGTTTGTCAGCGCCTTCTCCGGTCACATCGATCAAGCCGTTATTGATGACGGCATTGAGTCTGGCTCCGCCGGAAGTGATGTTGGGCATTTCTGCGTTGGGATCATCAAGTACGCCGCTGACAGAGACTTTGAGGACCGCATTGGCACTGACCTCAACAGTTCCGTCAAGCGTGACAGCTTCTGCGATAGTCACGGTGACGTTTTCTGCGATCTTGATGATACCCGTTTCCGTATTGCTCAAACCGGCGTTGAAGATCTGATCGGAAACGATCGTGATGGTTCCGGCATTGGCAAGTTTTTCCCAGCTGATACCCACGCCCAGTTCGATATTGCCTTCGTTGACAAGATCGGCAAAGAAGATGGTATCCTTTTCCGTTCCGGAGAGGACAAATGTTCCTTCGGCCTTATTGGTCACTTTGCCGTTGAAGCTGATGGAACCGTTGACCACACCGTTTTCGCCTTCAACGGCGGAAGCGGAGGCATTGAGCACACCGTAATTGTTGACGGTTCCGCCGAGAGCAACTGCAAGGCCTGCCGCCGCGACGTTGAAAGAACCGTAGTTTTCAACAGCGGCGTTGAGCGTTCCGGCAGTCACATTGAGGATACCGGCAGCCCGAGTTTCATCAGCTTCCGTTTCGGGATCATCGGCAACGGCGGCCTGTGTGGTGATGGTGAATCCGTCCACACCGGCAGCGGTTCCGTCGATTTCGCCGAGGGTGAGGCTGGCGCCGGCGCGGACATTGATATCTGAACCGTTGTTGGTCAGTTTGGCAATGGTCATATCCGTTGCGATGGCCTTGTCGCTGCCCTGGATGATCAGATTGGTGGCGCTGCCTTCGGCAAAGGCAAACAAAACTTGTTCACCCTCTCCGTCATAGCCGTAGGTGATGGACTTGCCTTCACCGATATAGACCAGACCGTTGCCTTCGGTGGTTCCCATGAGGACCAGATCTCCCACGCTGGTCACCAGACCGTAGTTGTGAAGACTGCTTGTGAATTCCGTTCCCTCTTCATTACTGAAGCTCAAAGTGGAACCGGCATTGACGGTGATGGTACCGGGTGTTTTTTCGATGAAGCTGGACGCATCGACATTGATGTGCGTATCCTCATCACCGATAGCCAGGTTGCCGCCGTCAAGGATCAGCGCCTTGAAGGTGAGACCGTCGCGGTCGATGGTCACCAGGCCCTTGCTGTAATCAGCATCAGGATTAACGGAGTTGTTGCCCACATAAACGGTCACTTCACCGTACTTGCTGTTTTCATAGAAGGTCTGTTTGATCTCTTCCGTTCCGGTATAGACATAGTAGAGTGTACCGGTGAAACCTTCGATGGTACCGTTGCCGAGGGTGAGACCCTTGAAGTAGATATCGCCTGCGTTGCGGCTGTCATTCAGAGAGGTGATAAGGCCGTCATTGGTGATATCTCCAAATTTGACCGTAGCCGCATGTTTGCCGGTGATGGGTTCAAGATAGATGCTTCCGGTATTGACCGTTTCGTTGAAATCGGCCAGACCGTAAACATAGAGACCGGTTCCCTCTGCGGAGGCAGTATTGGTAAAGAGACCCTGAACGGTGATCTCGCCGTCGATCTTCATCAAGCCGTCATTGACAAACTCGTTCTCAAAGAGGACGCCAGTGATACCGTTATTGTTGATGAACGTACCCTTGTTCTCAAATTTGCCTTTGTAGGTGACGTTGTTGGCGGCATTGGTGAAGGAGCCGACATTGCTCACGGTATTGAACACAGTTCCCGCAGCACCGGCGGCAACGATGATATTACCGGTAGTCTCATTGGCCAGATCTCCGGCGATTTCGGACTGTTTGGCAATGGTGATGCTGCCGCTGTTGGTGATCCGGGCAGCATCATCGACAGTGATGCTGCCGTCAACGACGAACTTGCCGGCATTGTCGATGTTGGCAAAGAAGTTGACGGAATTCTCTTTGGTGGAGACATTCAGCGTACCCGCAGCACCGATGGAGACCTCTCCGCGGATATTGGAGTTGCCCGCTTCACCGGCAAAGGTGAGGGAACCGGAAGTGATCTCCACATTTCCGTCGATATCGTTCGTTGCGGAGAAGGTCAGTTCACCTTCGCGTGTGATCGTCACATCGGAAGCGATCGGAACGCCCAGCTCTGTTTCGATGGAAACAAATCCGCCGTTGACCGTCAATTCATTTTCAAAGACGAATCCGTCGGCATCGCCGGTGATCCAGACCTTGCCGCCCTCGTTCACCAGAGAGAGGACCACAGCACCCGGATTGGTGATCTTGAGATCCTGATAGTTGGTGATGGTTCCGAAGGAGTTGGTGTCATTGATATACATGAAGTAACGGGTCTCAATATCGCTGAAGGAGTTTTCAGAGCCGTTGATGTAGAAATGACTGCTGTTGGTGAAGAACCCGGTGAACTGGTTGTACTTGGAGTTGACAGTAAACTGACTCCATCCGAGAGCTCCGGAAGTCTTGCCCCAGGCAGTTCCCCTGGTGTAGGTGGCACCGTTCCAGGTTTCGCCCGTGACCTGCAGTCTGGCGGCCTCGTCAACGAGGAAAATGGCAGCTGCGGAAGTAGAGTATCTGGCCGGTTGAAGAGAATGGGTCGTTCCCGCTTCGCCGAAACCGGAGCTGAAGCCCATCAGATTGGTAAGATAATCATACTTCACACCGGTACCGCTCCAGAATTGCATTGTATCATCGCTGTAGTTGGCAAGATTACCGCCGATAGTCACTTCGGCATTGCCGGCAAGCACAAAACCAGTCGTACCCCAGAGGCCCATATTGCTCACATTTTCAACGATGGTGACATGAGCGTCTCCTGCGATATAGACCTCGGAAACATTCAACGAAGCCCGGAGTACGATTTTATTATCGCTCAGGTAGAAGGGACCGTTGTACTGCAGCACGGGAGAAATAGATGTGCCATAGTATCCGACGGGGATACGCACCCAGTTGTAGAGGCTGCCGGACATGGTCACGTTACCGCCGGTAATACTCAAAAGCGTGTATTCAGACGACGCCACGCCGTCACCGTAAACAGCACTGACATAAACATCATTCTTGAAGAAGACGTTTCCGCCGGTGATGCTGAAGGTTCCGTCGGCAATGGCGAACTGGGCGTTGAAATACACATCACCGTTGACGATGTTGAAATCGCCTCCGGAAACGACCAGTTCAGAGAAGGTCACTTTTCCGGTGGTATCAATGGTGATCGTTCCGGGATTTTTGGCTGTCGCGGGAACAATGACACTTTGGGGCTTATTCTGATAGAATTCATAGTATTCCGCGTCATTGAAGAGATAATCGTGGATCCACTTGTAACCGCTTCCCGTTGTCGTGTTGTAACCGATAGTGCCAACGTTGTAGTTGAGGACATCGTTGCTGAAGGCGATGTTGCTGCCGGTAATGCGCATCTCAGCGCTGTTGATGACATTGACAAATCCGGAGAAACTGACATTGAAACCGGCGACGGTAAAGAGCGCGCCTGCACCGGAAACCTTTACATCATTGGCGATCGTGCTGGTGACAGAACTGTCAGCCGTTCCCAGATCAAGATAGAGCTGACCGCCCTCAACATAGATACCGGAGCCCTTGAGTCTGGCGGAATCCGCATGGATATTGACGATACCGGCACCACCCTCCGGCGTGCTGCCAACTTGAATATTATAATTGAAAACAGCATCTTTTCCGGCAGTCAGATTCAAAACACCGCCGGAGGAAAGGATATCATTGAAGGTCGCATTATTTCCGGCAGTGATATTGGTCGTTCCGCCGGTGACATAGATACCGCTGAAAGAGGCATTGTTTTCAACAACGATATCAAAGTGTCCATTGCCCTGATTAACGATATAAGGAAGTACGGAGCCGCCCTTCAGGTAGAAGTTGACATTCTCTTCAGAGGTTCCCTGTGCGGCGATCATATTGGTGGTGGGCTTGGCCGCTTCAAGCACAGCCTTCTGCGCCTCACTGCCGAGGATGAAGTCGCCTTCAATGGTGAGAGTGGCATTTTCCATAAAGGTCAGTTTGTTCGCCACTTCGACCAGATTGCCTCTGCCGACAGAAAGATTGCCGTCGAGGATCAGCTCATCGTAAGCTGTGGCAACAAAGTTGCCGGTGGCCTCATCGACCGTGTACAGAGCCATGATGGAGGAGTCTCCGCTGTACCTGACCGCCGGACGTTCAGTCAATTCAGAATCGACCAGCAGTTTGAAATCGGCACCGTCATAGCTGCTGTCGGCGATAGTCAGCGTGCCGCGCAGAGCCGCGGCATCGATATATTTGCTGTCTCCGGTAATGGTCACACCGGAAAGAAGCACATCGCCGTCATAGGTTCCCGAATAGCTGTGATCAACGGTATAATCACCGCCCAGACGGATGGAACCGGCAAAACTGCCGCCAAGAGGCTGATGGCCGGGATTGACCTCATCTCCGCCCAGATAGGCATTGGTGTACCAGATATCGCCGTGGATAGTCACTGAAAGCTTGAAGTTTTCAGAAACGGAGGTATCAAAGACGAAGTAGTAACCATCGGCAATATCCACGATCAGTTCGTTGGTCACCTCAAAGCGGGAGGTATCCGGCAGGTCGCTGAAAAGCACATCTGTTCCGCCGACAACTTCAAAGCGGTAGTAGCTGCCTTCATACATATCCGCACCGGGCGCATACTTCGTCGTGGAATACTCACTCATGGCCACTCCGGCGATCATGGGTCCGCCGGGAACGGAAGCCACCTCCCTGGCATTGGTGGTGCCGAGGAAAGAAATGGTCGTCATGTTGCCGGAAATAGAGGTGTCGTTTTCCCACTCAGCGGCAAAGGGATCGGTAAAGGAACCGTTCGTCTGATCGATGATCGTACCGTCAGCACTGATACGCACCCATCTGCCGTCCTTGTAGTAGAGGCTTTCAGAGCCGCTCTCATTGATCCAGACGCGGTTGTAACCGCTGGTTCCGGGAGTCTGATGGAACGTCACACCCGCAACGATGATGTCAGAAGAGCCCTGAGCCGCAAAAATGGCGTACCTTTCGATGGTGGAGTGGCCGTTGATGGTCACATCATCAAAGGCGGTATAAACGATCTTGTGATCCGCATCGACGCCGCCCTTGAAGGTGATATCATGGTATTCACCGGCGATCACATTGGCTCCGACCAGAGGATCTTCGTTGCCGAAAGCGTGTCCGTAAATGACCTCGCCGCCCTCATGTTTGAAGCTGTGGAGATTGCTTCCGGCCGTTCCGTACATGGTGAACGCATACTCACCCTGCAGCTCTTTGGTATCCGTATAGACGATGTCCAGAGCGCCGTAAACGGCGATCGCCGTGGCATCGTAAGCACCTTTGGCGGTATCGTAACCGAACATGCCGTCTTTGATGACGCCGCTGTCAAAGGAAAGGTTGTAGTAAGTACCGCGGAAGACGGCGGCATCCTCACCGTAGATCACCGTATTCTGCGTCTCATGGTGTTCAAGACGGCCGCCCTCTGCGCCATTGGTCGTACCGAGGAAGCTGATGGTCACATCGGTTCCGAGGGTCTGGGTGGCGTTCAGGGTCGCCATCTTGTGGACAGCAAAACTGCTGTCAAGCACATGGGAGTGTTCAAGAGTCAGATTCTGATAAACACCGCCGAGGATCTTGCTGTTGGCCAGCGTATAAACAACAGTGCTGTCTCCGCTCATGTTGGCTGAGGCGGAACTGCTGTAGTCATCACGCCAGCCATTGATCTCATTGACGCCGAAGGTATTTGTTCCGGCAAAATTGATATTGCCTGTTCCGGAAAGTTCTCCGTAAAGCGTTATATTGCCGAAAGTGATACCGGCGGCAGAATTGACAACAAGATTGGTATATTTACCATCCAGCGCGGCGCCGCCTCCGGTGAAGTTTTCACCGTACACCACCTGATTGTACTGGAAACCGTTCACATAAGCCGGTTCAACATAATCCCAGTCAAATGCACCATCGTCATAATACTGGTATTCCATATCGACGTAGCTTTCTGTATCCCAGTCGAATCCGGAATCAATGGAGTACTCAGGCGTCTGCACATCGTCGTTATTATAGTAATTATTCCAGAGATATTCCGTCATGACATTTTCAAAGGAGGCACTGACGGTAGCAGCCGTTCCGTTGAACACCCACCGTCCGGCACCGCGGACAACGCCGTTGGAGAAGCTGGCAAGACCATCGACAGTGATGTTTCTGATCTGCAGATCCTTGTCGCCGCTGGAAGTCAGATTGTAATAGTTTCCTCCGAAGATCTCGGCAGAGTTGCCGTAAACAATGGTACTGCCGGTACCCATATCAACAACACCGTTGTTGGGCATGTAATCTTCAAACCAGAGATCTTCTTCATCCTCCAAAAGTTCAAAGTCGCCCAGACTGGCATTGGTAGAACCGTTGATGGTCAGGGTAAACTCATTGTTGTTGTTGGAGGAAAGTTTGGCATAACGGCCGATCTCCATCTTCACAGCGACCGTGACATCACCGTCGAGACGGTAGGTGCCGTGATCGGTATGTGTGTAAGGCTGACCGCTCAAACCGGGCGTAAAGTTCAAACCGTGTCCCACAAGGATCAGAGTACCGTAAGTACCTGTCATGATGCAGTTTTCAGGCAGAGAATCACCCACGCCCCAATCGTAAACAACGGTCAGGATCTCACTGTTGATCTGGCCGCGGTGTCCGTTGACATCGTTTTCATCATCATAAACCAGACCGACCTGTTTGGTGAAGGTCACCTTGCCGATACCGGAAACATCGCCGCCGATGTTCACATCGCTGAAAGTCACACCCAGCGGATTCTTACTGCTGTTATTGCCGGCATTGATGACGATGTTGTTGTAATCGCCGGAAAAACCGGGACCGTAAAATCCGTCTGCATAGGTCACTGTTCCCGTATGGATGATCCTGCCGTCACCGGAAATGGTTCCGGCAAAGATCCAGTCGCTGGCTCCGTGGACCTCTTTTTCAAAGTGGGCATCACCGGTGACCGTAACAGCCCCCAGATCATCCTCAGCCCCTTCAAGGGTCAGATTATAATAGGTTCCGGAAATAACCGTAACGCCTTCTCTGTAAACCGCCGTTGTATAGTCCCTGAAGTGAAGCGCTCCCGCGCCCTGCGTGCTGCCGGCAAAGGTGACAGTAATATGATGATCCACCGTACCGGTGGCAGTGATCTTGGCATTTGTATCCAGCGTCAGCTCACCGTCGATCCGGGTATTCCCTGCAAAACTGTAGGTATTGGGCGTTTCAGCCGTCCCGCCCGTTCCGGAGAAGGTCAAGTCATTATAGACACCGGCAAACACACGGGAAGCCGCATTATTGTAAGTCACAAGAGAATTGGCGCCGAACCGGACCAGACCGTCGCCCTCATTGGCTCCGTTGAAGTTGAGAGAGACTTGCTCTGCTTCTGCGCGGTCGGCAGTGCCGAAGATCACCTGAGAGGGAAGCGAAAGTTTTCCGGTGACAGTCAGGGTCTCATCAGCAGCTTCCACATCGATCACGGAAAAGACCTTGGGATTGGCGACCGTATAGTTTTCCGCAACCAGAGTCAGGTTACTGTAAGTTCCCTGAAGAACGTTCTGAAGAGCCGTATCGCTGTTGTAGTACACGATACTTTCTTCAGCATCGAAATTGAAACTTCCGATACCGGAAACAGAGCCGCTCAAAGACAACCGGGTATCATTACCGGCATCTGTAACAGTGCCGTTGAAAGTAACAGAATTGGTCATCGTGACTTTTCCGGCAGCTTCAAAATTGCCGTCAACACGGATATCTTCAGTAACGACCTTGGCAAGAGCCTCACCCTCTGCGGGAGCATCATAGCCGTTGATCGTCAGATTCTTGTAAGTACCGCCGTAAACGGTATCCACAGCTGCGCTATAAGTCACACGTGAGTTGGAATCTTCTTCCACACGCATGCTGACACGGCCGCTGCCTTCGGTGGTTCCGGTGAAGTTCACGCTGCCGTTGCCCCGGAGAGCTTCGATCACATTCTCGCCGCCGACAAGATGGGCATTGGTCACATTCAATGTCACAGCCTCTGCGGAAGAATCGGTGGAACCGACAAGGACTGTACCGCCGCCTTCCACGATCAGATTGGTAACGGTCCAGGAATCTTTCGTGTACCCTGTTCCGCCGGCAGTAAAGGTGCTGTTCAGGAAACGCAGCACACCGCCATCCTCGATACGGACAGCCTGGATCGTGTCTGAAATGATCAAAGCGTTGCCGTTGAGTTCATCAAATCCGTTGACTGTCAGAGTCGCACCATGTTTGATCAGGAATTTGCTGTTGATGCCATATCCCGTAAGATCCAGCGTTGAAACGTTTTCAGAGATCGTGATCCAGAAATTTTTCAGACGGGTGTTGGGATCCTCATATCCCTGCCAGGCGCCGGTCTCTTCCGTCAGATCCATCACAGAAGCGTAAATGCCGCCATTCGTTTCGGGCATTCCATCAAAGTACACCCGGCCGCTGTAAATACTGAGCGTTCCGGCTGCAAGCACATCGATCCGGCTTGCATCGGTGATCGTATCATTGCCGTTTTCATCGGGTCTGGCAAGATCTTCCCAGCGGTAAATACGCAGCTCTTCGGTTCCCTCGACTTTACCGCGGACAGTCAGCGTACCGCCCATGCGGACAAGGCCGTTGGCGGGCGTGGCATTGCCCAAACGGTTATCATTGCCGACCAGATTGAGAGCCAGCGTCGCACCGTATTTGACGGTAATGTAATCAACCTGGATCTGTTCCGCATTGACAGTCGCGCCTCCGCGGATGATCACATCACTGGCGGAAGACGCAAACAATCCGGAAACAGTCAGATTTTTTTCAATGATCTTGGTTCCGCCTGTCAGAGTCAATCCGCCGACATAGGTGCTGGCAATGATGTTCTGCTCACCTTCTCCGGCATTGTAAGTCACCCGTCCCAGATAGCCTTCTGCATCAAAGCTGACATTGAAAAGCCGGGTCGAAGTGATGGTCAAATCGCCGCTGCCTGTGATCGTCGCATCGCGCAGTTCACGGCTGGCGCCGATGGTGACAACGCTTCCTGCCAGCAGAGCCATATTTCCGGCAACGACCAGTTTCGGAGGCGTTGCCGTATTGCCGCCGAAGGAGATCGTTCCGGAAAGGGTCAGATCCTCTAACACAGTCAGATTGACTTCAACATTATTCCGGGCCGTCGTGGAAATGATCTCAAGATTGCCGTAACTGCCTTCAAAGATCGTGCGGGCGTCATCGGTATAGACCACATCCACGCCGCCGTCAAAACGTCCGGAAAGTCCGACAGAACTGGCTGTTGCCGCATTGAAGAAGATCTCTCCGTCACGGCCGTCCGTTTCAAAGATCGTGGTGCCGAGAGTCACCGTATCGTTGAACTCGACGTGACCGCCGACACTCTTGCTGTTGCCTTCCAGTTTGACGGTATTGTTGTAAACGCCGTTGATGATGCGCTGGGCGCTGGAAGTGGCATCGTAGGTCACCTGACCGTTATAGCCCTCTCCATTGGGTCCGGCAATCGTGCCGTCTCCTGAAACAGCACCGCTGAAACGCAGCTCAGGACCGTCTGCTCCCTCAATGGTCGTGTAGAGCAGTCCGTTGTGTTCCAGAGCGCCGGTAAAGACCACCTTGTCAGCACTCTGGATAACAAATTCACTGCCATTATGATTGGTGACAGAACCGGCAAAAGTATAGGTGTCATCAGCAACAGTGTTGAGGAAGAAGTATCCGTAGTTGCTGATATCGCCCAGGAAGCTTCTCTGTTCAGCACTCAGTCCGTTATTGGAATTGAGCGCAGTGGAAGCGGTTTCAACGATCAGTGTGCCGTAACGTCCGGTAACAGCGTTGCGGTTGATGACATAACTGATATCGTCAAAATGCCACTGACCGTTGGCGGCAGACTTGTCCCCCTGGGTGAACGCGGACAATTCGAGCGTACCGTCACTGACCGTTATCGTACCGCCGTTGATAAGACGGTTGGCTGTTGCCGTTTCAGCAAGCGTTAACCAGTAAGTCTCGCCGGGAGTGACCGCAGCATGCGCACCGCCGTTGTCAGTAACTGCACTGTAAAGCTCGCCGTTATGGACAGCATAATTGCCGACAACGTAGCTCTCTGCGGCATCGTAATTCTGGATCTGCGACCAGAGGGCAGAGACACCGGGCTCCTGACCGGCAGCGATATCCCCGGCGGCCACGTAGTAATTGCCGCCGACTTTGACAAGATCACCGGCTTTGTAGGTCTGGACGTTGGAATAAGCCGGGCAGACAGTATCATCCAGTTCCGACCAATATTCCACACCGGGTTCGATACCGGTGATGCCATTCTGCTGCGCGACCCAGCCGCTGCCCAGCGTGGCTTCATCACCGGTGTTGTATGTGGTTCCGGCATTCCAGGCGGCACCTTCGCCGCGTTCAAACTTATAGAGGAACGCAGCGCCGTTTGCCGGTTTATTGACGAGATTGAAAATAAGATTTCCCGTACCGTGGTTATAGACATCCATCTTCACCTGGGTATGGCCGATCGTCGTTTCGCCGTAGTTGTGCAGCAGACTGATGGTCACAGGACGGGTGAAGGAAAGTTCTCCATGATTGACCACATGGGAAAGAACAACATCATTCGCATTGACCGCCATGGAACCGTACTCGCCAATGGTCACGATACCGTGATATCTGCCACTGGCATCAAAACTGACGACACCGGCATTTGCTGCCGTTCCATTGACGGTGATGGAACCGTAGAAATCAATGGCGCCCTCTGTCTGCGACTGCTCAAAAAGCAGCGTCGCTCCGCTGTTGACGACAAAGTCAGGACGGTTGGGCTCTGTACCTGTACTGGCAGTGAAACGGGAAAATTGGAACGTGCCGCCGTTCAGAACGATCTCAGAGGTACTGCCGAAGAAATCTCCATAGACAGTCACATCATCCTCAACAGTCTTGGTTCCGGCTCCCAGAATGTTCAACTGGTCGTAGTTTCCGGTAAAGACCTTCTGATCCACAGTGGAATGGTAATTGACCTGACCGCGCATGATATCGACCCGGGCATCTCCTGAAGTGTTGCCCTTGAAGTTCAAAACACTTCTCAGGTCAGCCGCGTTGTTCATGGTGATCTGACCGATGATCTCCACATCCTTTGCAAAGGTCACATTGGAAACGACATAATGATAACTGTTGGGACCGTTCAGAACACGGGCCACATCGGCCACAATGGCCGGGTTGCCGGCCGTTGTACCGATCCGAACGACATCGTTATTGAAAAAGACATCATAACCGGTAACGGAAAGCCCTCCCACACGGGCAAGAGCCGTATTGAAGGTAAGCGCAAGAGGAGCGTCTGGAAGCCCCTGAGGCGTTCCGTTGGCATTGGCGCCGGCAAGATATCCCCCGGCTGCAGTCCGTTCAAAAGTCTCACTTCTCACGGCAGTGATCGAACCGATATTGCCAAGAACATTGCCTGTAAATGACAGATTGGCATCCTGAAGGAGAAGCGCACCGATGTTGCCGACAGTGGCGCTGACTGTCACATCGAACGCATTCTGATATCCCAGAGAAACAGATCCAAGACCTCCCATCTCCAGATATACCGATTCAAATTTGGAGCTGGAAATATCTGCATCAAGAGAAACGACCACAAACCTTCCTTTGACATCAACATCACGGTTCATGTCAAAGGTCAAAGTCCCATCTCCGTACAGATCGGGCTCAGGCAAGGTATAACCGGCCATCTGGGCCCATCCGACATTCGCGTTATAAAAGGTCTCATAAGCCGTACCGAAGTAACTGGGCACAGCCTGGACAGTCAAATTATTGTAGTTGCCCTTGTAGAATACATTGCTGTTATGGTTGCCGCTTATATTATAGGTAACGGTACCGCCGTCGGCACGGATCTCACCTTCGCCGGAATCGCCGTATTGAGTCTCTCCGAAAAACGTCACATTATAGCCGTTGACATTGAGAACTGTTCCCAATTTCATAAAGCCATCGTACCCGAAATAATCTCCGAGTTTCAATGCCAATGCGAAATCGACCTTGCCGGAATCCGTTCCGACAGTCAGATTATTGGTCAGATTACGGATCTCCGTTCCCACGATCGTCAATCCGTAATAGTTACCGCCGAGAATATCCTGATAACTGTTGGAGTCATAGACAAAATCAACCGTCGTACCGAATTCAAAATCAACGGTGGTGTGGCGGCCTCTGAAGATGGCATTGTTGAAGGCACCATCCATGTTGATCGTACCCGTCGAGAAATAATCAGCTTCTCCATCATAATCACGATCGACTGAAATGATTTGGAACACACCGACATTTCTGACTTCAGGATCAAAATAGGTATCTTCAACGGTAAACGTTTCCTGGGCTTCAGTTCCAAGAAACACGCCCAGTGTGCCGTAAGCACCCTGATAGACCCGGGCGGCCAAAGTATCATTGTTCAAACCGTTTGCACCGCCAAGTTCATAACGGACCACGCCGTCTTCCATATAGATCCGGCCGCCGCCCTGAAGATCTGTCTCTTCAAGATTATTGGCAAAGATCAGCGTGGCATCTCCATGGACTTCGCCGTACACGTGGGTATTGCCCTGATACACATCACGAAGCTCAAAAACAGTACCGGTGCCGACATCGTTGACCCGCATAATCAAATCACCGTAAAGTCCCCAGACACCGCCCTCGGCAACAGTGATCACCCGATAAAGATCCGTCGTTGACTCTTCGTCCTCAAGCTCGACCGTCAGATTGAAGGTGGAATTAATGCCGACACTGAGCGTATTTCCATACGTTTCAGTAAAGTCAAATCCAGCATCGCTGCCGGTGGAAAAATCAACCGCTCCGGCGAGCGCTTTATCACTCAGATCACCGATAATGACATCGCCTCCGAAAGAGATCGTTCCATAGCCGGAAGCCAGTGAGAATGAACTGCCGGTAACGGTCAGATCTTTCGTAAAAGTCACATTACCGACACCACCGGAAAAGACCAGATCACTGTTGACGGTGAGATTACCGCTGAAGGTCACATCGATCCCATTTGCAGTAAAGGCGTTAAAAACAAATTCCGTTTCACCCCAAAGAGAACCGAAAGTATAATCTCCGGTAAATACGATATCATCACCGGTAATATATCGGGAGTCGACGATAACGACATCATCCTCCGCAGAACTGAGCTGACCGAACACCCACTCCAAAGTACCGACACCAGAAACGAGTTTATTTTCTTTGTCGAGCAACTGTCCGGAGCCGTCAATAGTAAATCCCTCATACGTCTGGCCGGGCCCGAAAACAGCCGCACCGGCTTCGACCACCGTATAGGATTCCAAACTGTAATCAGCGCCGTTGATAACGACGTTCTGCGTATCAACGATGCCGTAGCTGTACTCAAGACTCCAGTCATTGGCAGAACCGACTTTATCCACAGAGGCGGCCACATCCGCTCCGGTGAGTTCGGCGATATTGGCGATCATGGCTTTGCCGTCATCACTGGCAGCCACATTACAGCCGTAGATCATGATGTCGCCGTCATCGGTCAGATGTTCGCCGATGGCTTTCCAGCTGGCAGGATCCGCAGCAACGGCATCCGCATCGACGATGGCATCGTTCAGCAGAAAATATCCGGCATTACCGTGACTTACAACATGGATGGCATCGTATTTCACACCCTCTTTGCTGTCCAGATACTCATTGATCTGATCCAGAGGATTGACATCATCTTCAAGAATGAGAACATCGGTATTTTCATCCAGCTGAGAGATGATGGTCTCTTTGTCCTTGATGTAGTCACTCAGGATCACAAGTTCGCGGGACTCCTCCTGCTCAACTTCGATCTTGTCGGCTTCAAAAGCATCGGTGAAGGCGATCTCGTCATCAGCAGCCTCTTCTCCGGAAACATCAGCGTCAGCCTCTTCAGCCAGAACACTTTCATCAGCTTCTGCATCAGCTTCATCTTCAGAGCTTTCTGTTTCGATCAAATCCGCTGCATCCGTATCATCCGCATCAGCGGCAGAAATATCATCAGAGGCAAAATCCTCACCGTCAGCTTCAGCGAAAGCATCGGCAACTTCACCGGAAAATTCCGTGGTATCCGTCAGGACTTCAGCCTCTTCACCCTCAGCCTCTGCCGCAGCCTCTTCGCCGCTTCCGGCATCATTTTCAGCATCATCATTGCCGACAGCAGCCTCTTCCGGGGGAGCAACCTGTTCAACAGGCAGCTCTTCATCTTCCTCCGCAGATTCTTCCTGCTCCTGAGCCTCCTGTTCCTGCGCCGCAGCTTCGGCCTCAGCCGCCGCATCGACGATCTCCGCAGCTCCCGCAGCATCGAAAAGCACGCGCTCTTCCAGCTTCTGGATCGCTATCCGCTGTTTTCTCAACATTTTCTTCGCCATAGCCCACCTCCCCGTATTTTGGGATTTTATATATATTAACTTTCTGATTATAAACTTTTTATCTCTTACCGGCAACTACTTCGCAAAACCCGGTAAAAAAACAGGAACAAACCCCGGAAGTGACATTTTTCTCACAACCGGAGTCTGTTCCTGTGTTTTTCACGTTTTTTTTCATAGTTGCGGCAATCCCGTTACAGTTTGAAACAGCAAATCGCTTTGCGCACGCTCACGCGCGTATAAATATATTTAACTATCGGGAAACACTTACGCTCCGCTGAACGCAGAACACGTTTCACCGCAATCTCGAACATGCCGGCGATCCAAATGATCCTGCCGACAAAAAGTCTGGATGCAGGGACGGAAAAACACGGTTCTCCCACCGCAGGAACACACCCCACCCCAGGCAGAGAAACTGCCCAGTCAGGCGCATGTGCGATATAGCTGTAACCGTGTTTTTCCATACAATTCTATCCCTTGCAGAAAAGCTGCTTAAAGCAGATTACTTGGCAGCTTCGTTCTTCTGGAGCACACCGGCTTCCAGCAGTTTGTCGATCAGCTGCTGCATGCTGTTGAAAGCACCCAGGAAGCCCTGAGGAGGCATGACGATACGGACGTTGCCTTCGGCAGTCGGAGCATCGCCGTCCTTGCCGGGCTGGAGGGTGACGTAATCAAAGCGGACCATGCCGCCGACGAAATGGATCTGACCGATGCCATCAGCGAAGATTTCTTTTTTGTTTTCCATTTTTTTATTCCTTATGGTTTTTATTTTTGAGATGCATTTTTCCGTTGAAAAACACTTCTTTACACCTCGACAAACCCTACTATACAGCCCTCTGCCTCTTTTTTCAAATTATTTTTATGCAATTTTGCGATTTTCAACAAAAAAAGTTTCTGTTTTCTTCTTAAAATACTCTGGAAAGCTGCGTTGGCGCGCATGTTGCGCCGGCCCTCCCCCGGCGCGCCAAGCCGTCAAGCGCGCACAAACAGCGCAAAAGAACCGGGTTCAGCCACATGCAGGCCCTGAGCGTCAACATGTCCCTCGCCGCCGGCGCAGCGGAAAGAACCCTCAAGAGCAAGCGTATCATCGGCGGCCTCATATTCCCGCAGAAGCAGCACAGCAAGGGCCTCGCCTTTTTCATCCCTTGAAACAAATCCGGTCAAGGCGTGTCCGGAGGGTTCTTCGCCCAGGGGGAAGATCTCCCCGCTGAAGATCAGATCGCGGTACTGCTTGTGCAGCTCCATCACCTGCCGGATCTCTCCGCGTTTTTCCTCAGGAACAGAGGAGGGGGCAAACCAGAGAAGGGGATTGGTGAAAAGCGTCACCGCCGCCCAGTAAGACCAGGGATACACACAGGGGAAAAGCTCCTTGCGTTCCCCGTAGGCTTCGGGCTTCGCGTCCAGGAAGGAGGCGACTTCCATCTGCAAATTCTGCAGCCGGACATAACGGGCAAGACGCCAGATGTTCCGCAAAGTCCTTTCCGGATGATAGCCGACACCCCAGGGATGCATGGCATAGCGGTTTTCCACAAAGAGACTGCCGTATTCCAGCAGACGGAAAAATCCGCCCCGGAGACCTGCGGTGATATCCAGATTGAAAAAAACCTTCCCCTGAGACTCATCCCGGACATCCGCCAGCATCTTTTCAAAATTGTATTCAGCTTCAAAGGTGGGAAAACCTGCATTATCCACCTTGAAAAGATCGAAACCGTACTTTCTGTGGAAGTCAAGGACAAGATCGGAAAACTCCCTTCTATCCCGGTAGTAAATGCTTGTGGAGGGCGCCAGCCACAGGGCCAGCCCGATGCCGCATTCGTCGGCAAGGCGCTTCAGACGGTCAAAGCCGCCCTGTCCGACTTTCTCTTCATTGACCTGCCAGAATTCACTCAGGGGAACATAAAGATTTTTAAGGGTGAACTGTCCCAGACTGCCGCCGGACTGCCATTGATCGTCCACCTGATAGACCTCTCCGCCGCAGTCAGCCGCAGCACGGATCTCCGCCTCAAGAAACGCCGGAGAAAGCCGCTCGCCGAAGTTGCCGCATCCCCAGGCATTGACCACCACTTTTCTCTGGGGCATGCAGTTGTCAAAGCGGCAGCGCAGATAATCCTTCAGCACGCGTTCCCGCTCCGTCTCATTCAGATAGATCCCCACCATGTTCCTGTAAGAAACAAGCTCTTTGCCGCAGTTGGCCATCAGCTCCTCCGGAAGGATCCCCCAGCAGATGCTGTGGATATCCCCCGTTTCCGCCAGACGGAAGTCGTATTCTTCCCGTTCCCGCCGCTCAGTTGAGGGCGGCGCCTCCTGAAGCATGACGATCCCGGCGCCGGTATCATCCTCGCAGTACAGCAGATTGCCGCAGAACGCCGTTTCATCGCCGCGGCACAGATGTTCCTCCACAAGATTTTCGTGGATATCCGTATGACCGCGGAACTCCACAGTGCGCCGCACACGGAATCCCTCCGCCGGATGAAAAACATCCATCAGAGGCTCGTTCACCCGGGAGTAATGTCCCCGCCGGTACGCGGCATATTCCTCTGACAATCTCTTGCGGCTCAGAGCGATGCAGTTGGGGGCCACCTGCGCCGTCACACGGTTGCGCACACCATAGGCCGCAATACCGGGATAAAGAATGAAATCCCGGCAGAGAACAGTCTTGGAAAAGGGTTCAAACATCTCTACTTCAACCAGTACATGCGCCCCGTCACGGACAGGCTGTTCCACGGCTTTGAAGTCCACACGCCGCACACGGCACTCCAGCTGATCGGGGGCCAGATAACCGCCGTAACACTCCAGATCGGTGCAGTTGACATTTTCCACAGCCAGCACACGCCCCGCCGCAGAAGAGAGGGAAACGGTCCGCAAAGTACCGGCCGACAGGTCGAAACGGCGGCAGTAACAGCTGTTTTTGATCTCAAGGAAGGTGCCGTCAAATGTGACGGCTATATCACGCCAGAAAAGTTCTTTCATTATTCATCTCCGAAAAAAAATTTCAATTTCTCCGCACGCTTTTGCGGGGAATAAATTCAAGAGGTACACGCACGCTGGCGTGGATGGGTTCTCCGGCCAGACGGCTTTTGAGCATTTTCACAGCCTCCTGCGCCAGACGCTGAAAATCCTGTTTGAGTACAGTCAGCGGCGGGTCCATATACCGGTCAGACTCTCCGCTGCTGAAACAGATGACCGAAACATCCTCAGGGACCCGCAAACCCATCTGTCTGATCCCGTGATACAGTTCTGTCACATCCCGTTCACTGGCGCAAAAGACGGCATCGGCCTCCAATTCAGCCATCCTCTTCAGGACCGCTTTCCAGTTATTGCTTATCCGCAGGAGAAAGCCCTCTTTTTCGCCGGGGATGTTCCGCTCCGTACAGAAATCGTTAAAGGCCTGCAAGCGCTCATTGCTTCCGCGGTTTTCCACCGGAAATGTCATAACAAGCAGTATTCTGCGGCAGCCGCCGTCGTACAGATGCTGCATGGCCCGGGTGACAGCCCCGTAATTGTCGCTGCTGACCATGTAAACATTATCTTGCAGATTGTCTCCGCTGTTGAGGGAGACAAAGGGCAGACTGTGGAGCTTGGGATAGCTTTTTTCAAACCCCTCAGTCCAGGTGGTCGAGATCACGCCGTCCAGCATGTAGTCATTGAGATATTCGATATCACTCTTGTCGCAGATGCAGCAGTGGAAGCCGTTTTCGTGCAGCTCCCAGCAGAGGCGCGACAGCAGACTGGATAAATAGGGACAGAAAAAAAGACTTTCCGTAATAACAGCAATATTCCCCGTCCGGCGTTCCGGCAGCTCATAACCGCACGCCGCCGCATGGGCAACGATCCTGCGCCGCAATTCAGGACGCACATGGGGATGTCCTGAAAGCGCCCGCAGCACCGTCGCCGGAGCCACCTCAAGATCTGAAGCCAGTTTGCGCAATGTGATTTTCTTTGTCATGATTCCAAAATATATACCATTCCGGCCTTTGTTTCAAATGTTTAATTGTATTTTTTCAAACACGCACCTTGTTTTTCCGGCATTATCTGCTAAATTATCACAAGAGGCTCTTTTGCCATTTTTTCAAACTAACATTACAACAGGAAGCATTTTATGAAACGTACATTGACTGCCCTTCTCCTCTGCTCCGCCGTATTCGCCTTTGCCGGAGCCAACTTCAAACTCTCTTTTGCAGAGAAAAAATTCGCGCCCCAGGCAAGATCCAAAACCATCGTCAGCAAAATCGCCATTGCCGATGACAACTTCATCCCCATTCCCGGCAACAAATTCGCCTTTGTCCTCAGCGATAAAAATGCCGCGGCCAAAGTCGCCCCCGTGTACAGCGCCGCAGTCAACTTTCCCTTTGCCGCCGGCAGTGCGGAAGTGACCTTCAAAGTCATCAAGCGCGAAGAAAAATCCCAGATCCGTATGATCCACGTCTTTGCACCCGCGCAGAAAAACGATCCCCAGGCGCTCCTCATCTACTACATGTATATCGACAACAAGGGCAACGGCCGGACCGGCATCCAGGTCGGCAACAAGCAGTTCCTCATCCAGATCCCTGCCAAAGATTTCAAACCGGATGCCTTCAACACGATCAAACTGGTCTGGAATACCGACAGCCTCAGCGCTTTCCTCAACGGCAAGAGTGTCGAAGAACGCGCTCTGCCTCCCGCTTTTGCCAAGGCCGCCGCTGCGCCCAGAGGCTGGTCCACCATCGCCATCACGCCTGTCTATAAGGGAACCGGTGACAACTGGAACAACCGCATGGCCATTGCTTCCATCGACATCAAAGATGCCAAATAACTGAACACCCTTTTCAAACAGAGGGAAGAGAAAACTGAAGCGTTTTCTCTTCCCCTTTTTTTTGAACAGTTCCCGATATGGGGAGATACAATGATACAAAACTAAAAATACTTTTCTTTCCCCGAAAAGGGTTTCCTCCTTCGCCCAAGGCTATGGAGGACAAAGGGGGAAGGGGAAAACCTCTTTTTCCGCGAAAAGAAAGATAACGGAGCCGACGTTCGGCCCCCTCCCCGCGATACCATCGCCCCTTTCAGGAAACAGAGCGTTTATTTTTGCGTGCGCAGATAGAGGATGGCGCCTCCGTGAGCCGAAAGAAGGATACCGTCGGCGGTCTCTTCACCGTTGACCACCTTTTCCACAACCGCTCCCTCTGCGATCACCGGTGCAAAAACCTTGTCTTTGCCGGAGTTGTTGACTGCAACCACTGCACAGCCGCCGTTTGCCAGCGGATGCTCCGTCAGTGTCACGAGGGGATCGCAGCTTTCAACAACACGTTTGATTCCTGCTTCGCGGGCGATCAGGCGGTAGATCTGCGCGTAGTCAGGCGCGCCCTCGCCGAAAGCTCCTGTCAGATCCATGAGGCTTCTTTCAAGAGGCATGGAAAGGAAGATCATTTTCCCTTTGCCGTAATCAGCACAGGTAAAGACCGGACGCCCCTCTTCATCGCGTGCCAGCACACGGGCAGAGGTTTCCCCTGTACGGATGGCGAAGGTCCGCGCGACGGTCAGATCCAGGCCGTTTTCCGCAGAAATGATCCTGCCGCAAGTGGAGGTGCGGCCAATGGTTTCGATTTCCGTTCCAAAGCCGCCGAAGGGCTGGATCCCGCAGTAGCCGCTTGAAAAATAAAGCGTGGCTCCCGCCTTGACCTTTTCAAGGATCGCCAGATAACGGTGCCGCGGGAAAAGCTGCGTTCCCACGACAGAAGGCAGAATATAAAGGTCAGATTCCGGCAGTTCATCCAAACCGTCATAAAACACGACATCAATCCCCGCCTGTTTGGCAAGAAGGGCAGTCATGTAGGCAGTACCCCAGTGATCGCCCTCCGTACACTGCAGCACAACGGCCTGCGTTCTGTGGGGCGGCAGAGGATTGGCCGCAGCCAGTTTGCCGAAAACATTCATCTCATCCAGAATAGGCTTGGGGGTTCCATCCAATTTGATAACGCCCAGTTCCCGCTCCATGGAGTTCCAGTCATAGGGCGTATGTTCCAACTCATACTGGTCATTGGCGCACCACCAAAGGAAACCGATACAGCTGTGGGCATAACAGTTCCAGAGAGCGTTGCGGGCGTAAAGACCGCCGATCCGGTCAGAGGTAATGGTGGGACCGAAGGAACCGATCTCTTCAACAAAGGCAGGCTTTCTGCCGATATCCGCCATCCAGCGGGTCTGGATCGCCGCATGGAACGCGCTGCGGAAAGAGTCGATATAGTCCACGTCGCAGTGGGGCGTGAAGGCCGGATAAGGATGGGTCGTCAGCATGTCGCACACCTCACCCACGGCCTTGACCTGTTTGCTGACAGCGGTATGCAGACCGCTGATGACCAGACGGGAACGGTCCTCCTGAAGGATGGCAGAGGTGATCGTCTGCCCCCAGACCCACATCCGGGTCTCATTTTCAGCCTTGGCCAGACAGTTGCACTCGTTGCCCCAATCCCATGCGGCAATAGCCGGTTCATCCTTCAGGTTCCTGACGAAGCAGCGGACAAACTGGACCTCCCACTTGATGGCCACAGGATCGGTCAGCAGATTCCGGTGTTCCAGCGCAGGCGGCGCGTAAAGACGTCCGGACATCCACCCTGTCAGCAGGCCGACAATCAGTTTTAAACCATATTTCGATGCCAGACGGCACATGGTGTGGAAACGCTCAAGCATCACAGGATCCATGGCCGCTTTCCCTTCAAAGGTGTCCGGCAGGGGATCTTCACCATAGCGGAACTCTCTGTGTTCTCCGGCACAGGTCAGATGATCTGTCAGTTTCTGAAAATCACTCCACAGGGGGAAAACTCTCAATACCTCAAGGCCGTTGGCACTCAAACGGCGGAAATCCTCTTCAACAACCTTTTCATCCCAGTTGCGCCACATGAAAGTTCCGGCATTGGACGCCCAGTAATTGGCGCCGACAAAAAAATGTTCAGGAAGCATAGATCAATACTCTTTCAGTTAGTGTTATATCCGTTTTTTATAAGATACAATCCCAAACAAAAAAGTCAAACCTCCCCGGCGGGAAGATTTGACTTTTTTTCTGCACAGATCATGGAAAGCTACGCGCTCAGGATCAGCTCCGTCAGTTCCCCGAAAGTATCCACAGAAAATCCGGGAACGGCATCGTTCAGAACACCGAAGCCGTAACGGCAGAAAATACTGCGGATACCGGCCGCTTGGGCCGCATTGATATCCGTATGATTGTCTCCGGCCATCCAGGCATTTTCTTTGGCAACGCCGTATTTTTCCATCAGGTAAAGCAGCGCATCCGGCGCGGGCTTGAGAGGAAATGCGCCGCCGCCGATATTTTCACAAAACAGATCCCGTATGCCCAGACCGGCCAGGATCCTGTCGCTGACCTCTCCGGGTTTGTTGCTGACGACAGCCAGAAGATATCCGGCGTCTTTGAGCTTTCTGAGCCCCTCTGCCACCTGCGGATAAAGCCCCGTGTTCACCAGCGGATTGGCGGCATAAATGCCCACCATCGTTTTAACGGCCTCCTCCACAGAACAGGGAAGCTCTTCTCCCGCGAAGGAGCGTTCAAGCAGCAACCGAGCGCCGTCCCCGGTATAACTTTCGATCACCTTTTCCGGCAGCGGGGCAAATCCGTATTTTTTCCGCGTTTCGTTGACAGAGTTGGCAATGCCTCCCACGGAGTCGATCAGCGTTCCGTCCAGATCGAACATAACAAGTTTTTTCATCATAGCATCCATCCTCAGAAATTTTCTATAATTTACATCCCGATTTTCCCCTTGTCAAACCGCGTCCCTTCAAAGAAAGCCATTCATGCACAGAAAAAAAAGTCACAACTTATTGATTTGATTAAAGAACTGTTTTTTTTCACACAGACGTGTGCATATTTTTTGATTTTTCTTCAAAGGCTGTATATATTATACGGAATAAAAAATCATATCAAAGGAAGTATTTTCCATGAAACTGACATTTCTCGGAACCTCCCACGGAGATCCCGCTCCTGACAGGTTCTGTTCAGCGATCCTGCTTGAATGCGGCACAGCCGGTTATCTCTTCGACTGCGGCGCTCCCGTCACCTCTCTGCTTGTCCGCAGAGGCTTTGATTTCAGCCGGCTCTCTCACATCTTTATCAGCCACATGCATCTGGATCACTGGGGAGATCTTCTTTTTCTGCTCAAACACAAAGCCAAACATCAGCAGGACATCCACTGTTTTCTGCCCGAAGAACAGGCTGAAAAGGCGGTACACGATCTGCTCTGTCTGGCTTATCCTCCTGCAAAAAATGCTCCGGTATTTTACAACACGGTCTCTGAAGGTGTGATCTTCAAAGACAGCAACCTTGAGATCCGGGCAGTTGCCACAAAACATTTCAAACGCAGTTTCGCCTACCTGATCTGCGGAGAAAATAAAAAGATCCTCTATACCGGTGACCTGAAAGCGGATATTTCAGATTTCCCCGTTCATGCTGCACAGGAAGCCGATCTCTGCATCTCGGAACTTACCCATGCCGCCTGTTCCTGCTTTGAAGAAAAATTGCAGTCTCTGCCGCTGAAACAGATGATCTTCACCCACATCGGCCCCCGTTACGAAAAAGAGGGAGTCCTGACACTGCCGGAACTCCCCTTCCCCGTAACAGCCGCTTATGACGGCATGGAATATTCAGTCTGATACAGGCGGCGCTAGCTCCGCCGCAAAGGACTTCAGCACTTCTGATATCCTGATCTTCTGCGGACAGACTTTTTCACATCCCCGGCAGCCGATACAGGCTCCGGGACGTTCATTTTCAGGCAGTTTGCCGATGACCATCCTGGCGATCCAGCTGCCGTTGCTCACCTTCTGTTCATTGTACTGGGTAAGCAATTTGGGGATATCCAGTTTCTGAGGACATTTTTCCACACAGTAACGGCAGCCGGTACAGGGAACCCCCATCTGAGCAGTGTATCCATCGGCGATCTTCAGCAGTTGGGAAAACTCTTTTTCCGTCAGCGCCCTGTTTTCCGAAAAAATACGGATGTTTTCTTTGAGCTGCTCCATATTCCCCATGCCGGAAAGAACCATCTTGACATTGGGAAGGGACTGCAGAAAACGGAAAGCCAGTTCCACATACCCTGTTCCCGGGCGCACAGACTTCAAACAGCTTTTCATCTCCTCCGGCGGATTGGCCAGCCGTCCGCCCCGTAGAGGCTCCATGATCCAGACAGGGATATTGTATTTATCAAGCAGCGCAGCTTTTTCACAGGCCTCCTGTAGATGCCAGTCCAGATAATTGAGCTGAAGCTGCCCGAATTCCATTATATCCCCGTAGCGCTCAAGAAAACGCGCCAGGGTTTCCGGGGAACTGTGACACGAAAATCCCAAATGACGGATCAAACCTTTTTTCTGCTGCTCGCGGAAATAGGAAACGATATGGTATTTTTCATCGTCCAGATAATACTCTATATTATTCTCATTGACATTGTGGAGCAGATAAAAATCAAAAAAACCGCAGGCGCATTTTTCCATCTGCGTCTCAAAGATTCCCCGGGCATTGCCGATGGCCTCCGGCAACATTCCGGGAAATTTTGTGGCAAGTTTGAAGTCCTCTCTCTTATGACGCCGCAGATATTTCCCCGCGATCCGCTCGGAGTTGCCCCCGTGATAAATCCAGGCATTGTCAAAATAATTGACGCCGTTTTCAATGGCAAAATCAATCATTTCACAAGTCTTCGCCTCGTCGATGACAAGCATCTTTTCATCCGTACAGGGCAGACGCATCATCCCCAATCCCAGCGCAGAAAGACGCTCTCCGCAAACATCATTGTAAAGCATGGTACAACTTCTCCTTGTCAAAAAATCACGTTCTTTTCTTATAAAATAGCCCGTATTCCCCCATTGTCAAGGGCATTTTGACAGCTCAAGCTCCGGATGGCCGATGCCAGCCGAACGTCGGCACCGGGATAACTCTCATGCCCTTTTTTGGGGCATGACAGAGCGGCAAACAGACCAGAGAGTATGACGACCGGAGCCAACCAAACTGGCATACCGCAGGGCAGCCCAACTGTACGCCAACCGATACAAAACAACCGTAAAAATAAAAAGAGTCACCACCGCAGCTTGCGTTACCAACAGGAAAGATGGGGGTCCGGGGGAAGAAATTTGTTGCTGAAGGCAACAAATGTCCTCCCCCGGTGCGGAACCCTGCGGCGAAGAATTTTTTGATCTTTCCGCAGAAAAGCGGGGAGATCAAAAAATAATTCGCCGCAATTTTCTGCCGCCGCGCCCCGCATACCACGGGCAACACCACCGCACCCGGTCGCACCGGGCGTCGGGGGGTGCAGGGGGGCGGGCGCTAAGCCCCCCTGCAAAGCCGCGGAGCCGATCTGCAAAAGAAAGCCTATTTGTGTTTAATGCCGATCAAGCGGAAGTTGTTGTTTCCGACATGAAGCGCTTTAAGGGATTTCAACGGTTTTCCGCTCCACATATCCACCAGGCTGACCCGGGCGGGATCGACATTCAATGCCTTCCAGTTGACAGAAAGATCTGTTTTCACATCCTTTCTGGTCAGATTGCCGACGACCAGCAAGTGTTTCAGGGGGGCGGGTTTCTTCCAGGTGTAACGGGAGACAAAAACGCCTTTTTCCGAAGCCTTAACGGCATCAGAAAACCAGTATCCATAAAATTCCGCCTGAGAGAGTTTCAGATTATTTTTGATCACATACCATGGTTCCAGGGATGGATTGTGGATATAATGGCTGGAAATATTCAGATCGTGCAGCAGACATGGGGTCATATAAGCGAAAGTATAAGCCGGTTTGGTGCAGTCCTCTTTGGTCCGCTTGTGTGCCGTATTGTAAAAATGAGCGGTCATAAAGATGAATCCGGTTCCCTTGGTGGGGGTGAAATAGAGGGACTGGAAACGTTTTTGCGGGACATTTTCAGCGTAAAAATACAATGGATTGACCACCATGGCATTAAAATACTGTTCACCGGTGGCGTAGAAATCACCCAGTCCGTGAGAAAAGGGGACAAATCGGTCGTGAGCGTGGATATAAAGCATTTTATCTTTTCCGTGCCGTGCCATGACCCGTTTAAGGCGGATATAAAAATTACGGTGCCGTGTAGCGCCGGAAGAGGCATACACCTTGCCGAAAGCATCAGTTCCGGCGCATCCGTGCAGTGCATTGCTGCACATGCGGCTCTGGGCGCAGTCATAATAAATACCGGGAATATCGGGAAAATCTTTGAAGTGCTGATCGGCCCGCCAGACACCCAGATCCTCGGCGCCGGTATGGCCGCAGCATGACTCGGGAATATAGTGTTCTCCTGTTTTGAAAGAGATGCCCTGTCCGCAGGAGTATCCGGGGATCTGTTTCCACTCCTTGAAAAACAGATCGTAGTTTTCGTCGATGGATTCAAGCATCATGGGCTGGCAGTAGGGCATATAGAGTGTGCCTTCGCGCTTGAGCTTGTCGATGTGTCTCTGATATTTGACAGGATCAAGAGCTGTCAATCCGGTCCAAGGTTCTGTGGAGCAGTCTCTGGGACGGCGGGAGGGCAGATAATACTGGACCCGGAAAGACTCATGTTTGATCGTTCCCTGAAAATGTCCGGCATTGACATCGCGGCGGTTGGCGGGTTCCGGGCGGGTGGGCGTGGCCATAAAGACCATCTTGTAAACAGCCTCACGCTCAAGGGTGCTTTTCACGGTGATGAAATCAGCGGATATATCCACATGATCTCCGGTGCGTTTGAGAGAAAACTGTTTATGGCCCGCCGGAATACGCCAGTTGGCCTGAGAGACCGGATGCCAGAGGAAGCCGTATTTGATCCCCATTGTCCAAATCATAAAATCCTCTCCGTGCGCGTAGGGGAAGAGGTGCTTCTCATTCTCTTTATTCTGCCAGGGCGTCAGCTGGGGATCCAGCATGGCACGGGCAAAAGCAGCAGGGACACGCCACTTGAGTTTGAGATCTGAAAGTGTTGTTTTGCCGCTGCGCGGAGACATCCGTATTTCCACGCTCACCAAACCGTCAAAAGCCACTGTGGAACGCCAGGAAAAGACAAGTCCCGGCGCGGAACCGCGGCCCTCAAGAGTGATCGTGTCATCAAATTTGCTGACAACCTTTCCCTGTTCCCAGAGAACGGGTTTGCCCGCAAGATACAATTCCGGCGGCGCCTGAAGCATCTTCTCTTTGCCCACGGTGATCTGCTGCGGGAAAGGTCCTTTGCCGAAAGAATAGATCCTGTTCCACACCTCGAATTTGCCCGCGCCCAACTGCTTGACAGGGAACCAGGGGGGCGGCACGGTGTGGTCATCAGCCACTTTGGCTTTGAAGGGGGTCATATCAGGAATACGCAGACGTTTCCCGGCTTTCAGGGTCTCTTTGCCGTTTTCAATGATGACGGCCTTCACCTGCCATGTTCCCCTGACAAGTTTTTCAGGCAGAGGCAGAAGATACGTTCCTTTCAAATTTCTGACGGCATAAACACGGCTGCTTTTGACTTTTTTATCTCCGTCCTCAAGCTCTACTTTGCAACGGACTTTTCCGGCAGAGATATTCTTCCGGAGCAAGCTACCTGCACCGGAAAGATCAATGAGGACATCCACTCTTTTTTGAGAGGGACGGCCGATATAATCCAGCTCAAAAGGTTTGCTGGCCGTAATGCGTGAAGCGTAAAAGAAATCTTTGGCCCGGGCGGAAAATTCATATACCCCTTCCGGCAGAGCGACGCGCCAGCTTTTGCCGGAGGGACGGGGCATGATCTTGCCGTCGGCAGTCACCAGCTGCGCAGAAACGCCAGGCGTCAATTCAAGGCGGAATTCGCCATCCTCCAGGCCGCAGCGGGACATTTCCACCGCAGGCGCTGAACTTTTGAACAGCAGCGTTCCGAACCGGGTTTCATCATAAAACTTTTTGCAATCAGTTCCCCAGTTCACATATTGTCCTCTATCCGTATAACGGGTCGAAGCAAAATTCACTTTGAGGCGATTGCCCTCCGCGCCGATATTTTTCCGCGGGATCTGCATTTCAAGAGTCCACTTGCCCCGGCCCTTTTTGACGGCATATTTTGCCCCCGATTTCCATTTGGGATTAAGCTGCCTCTGGGTATAAACACCGTCGTTCCGATCGACAACGGCATCAAAAAGCGCCCCGGCTGAGTTGAGAATGAACTGATAACGCTTTTTCCGGGCGGTCATAATATGAAATTCAAAGGAGTCATCCCGCCAGATATCCACGATATCATTGCCCGTGACGTCAGCCTTTTCGCCGCCCTGCAATTCGGCGGCAAGATAAAGATAAGTCTGATCTTTTTTCAGCCGGACGATACCGGAGTGGGAACTGCCCTTTTCTCCCGCACCGGGATTGCGCAGAACAAGCGAGGAGCTGCCGCGCCACTCCGCCTCATCAATCTGACCGTCAAGACGGACTCCTTTGCCATTCGGCACCATGATCTGCGGATTACGGGCCAGACTGCTCCGGGGAACACGCTCTTCGTACTTGAACTTGATCTCATCCGCAGAAAGATCACGGTCATAGATCTTCAAATCATCAAAAGCTGTCACATCCTGGCAGTTTTTATTTCCCCAGCCCAGCTGCATGGGGGTCGCGGGTCCGGGCTGCTGGAAATCCATGGCCTTGTCAAAAAGACAGGGGTTTTTGTTCCAGCGGCGGGGTTTGGCCAGAGAACCGTCAAGGTAAAGAGCCATCATCCGCTCATTCCAGACCGCGTCGATCTTGCGCCAGACGCCCGGCTTCCAGTCCCCCTTGGACATATCCAGACGCACCTTGCCGATCTCACGGTATTTGGGCTTGTAGGAAACGATCACAAAACTGAAAACCTGATACTGACGCTCTTCATAAATGACAAACGTATATTTACCAAGGGTGGTCTTGAAAAAAACACTCAATCCTTTTTTGGCCGGATTCCATTCCTGCGGCGCAAGCCAGAAGGAAACCGTTCCCTGACGGGAATTGAAATTTTTATGCGCTTTGTAAATGATCCGTTCCGACGCTTTGAGCTTGACTGCATTCCCCTTGCCCGCAGCCCCCGGAAACATCCGCAAGGAAAGATCAGGCGAGATCCCGGATACAGCCGTTGAACCCGCAGCTTTCCCCGGAGAAGCCGTATATTTATCGAAATCTGCCTCGAATATCAACGAGGGATCTTCCGGCGCTCCAAAAAGAAGACCGGTACAAAAAAGGGATAATATACACAAATAACGCATCATTTTTCTTTTCTCCTTATGTTGAAAAATTTCCCTGCTAAAGAAAATATAGCCGAAAAATTTTTCTTTGCCACGCGATTTTTGACAATATACACGCATTTTTTGCAAATATCATAAAAAAATGATGTTCTATGGCATAGACAGGATCAGGCACCGGGGCCGAACGTCGGCACCGGGATGACTGTCATGCCCTCGTTGGGGCATGACAGAGCTGCAAACAGGTCTGTGTGACGCGCTGGGCAGTACAAGCTCTTGATGACTGCGTTGGCGCGCAGTCTGCGCAGGGGCGGCGCTTGTGTCGGACTTGTCGGACAAGTCGGACAGGTCCGACGCTTGGTGCGCCGCAGAGATAGGCTTTAGCGGTAGTTACTGGGGGGAGTGAGCCAAAGAGTATAACAATCGAAGCCAAAACAATCAGCATACCGCATGGCAGCACAACTGTACGCCAACCAACAAAAAAACAACCCTAAAAGTCTAAAGAGTCACCACAGCAGCTTGCGCCACCAACAGGAAAGATGGGGGGCCGAAGCCAAGACAACTTGCATACCGCAGGGCAGCACAAGGGTACGCCAACCGATACAAAACAACCGTAAAAATAAAAAGAGTCACCACAGCAGCTTGCACAACCAACAGGAAAGATGGGGGTCCGGGGGAAGAAATTTGTTGCTGAAGGCAACAAATGTCCTCCCCCGGTGCGGAACCCTGCGGCGAAGAATTTTTTGAT
>JAFVYP010000225.1 GCA_017508555.1 Lentisphaeria bacterium | reverse complement strand
TATTTGCGGAAGCTGGCCGGATGGCTGTAAGGAAGACCCACATACTCGTCCAGGTGGAACATGGTGACTTTGCTCCAGTCGATGCCTTCCTCTTTGAGCAGAGCGGAGAGCATTTCAAACTGGCTGGCTCCGGTGGCCAGGATGATGCGGCATTCGCCCTGTTCGGCGATGGCCTGACGGATCTTGGCGGCACCGAACTTGGCAGCTTCGGCTCCGCAGGTGAGCTTGTCTTTGCAGATGGTGAGATTCATTTTCTTTTTTCTCCTTGTTGTTTTTTGGAAAGTTCCTTGTCAAACGGCATCCCTGCCGGAAAAGAGGCTTTCCTGTTTTGGAAAATTTTGTTTATTTCTTTTGTTTATGATCCCTGTTTCAATTTATCCCGGCTGATGTATATTTCAGCCATCTGGAATGCGCTTCCCCGGGCGGCGGAAAAACGGCCGAATTTGGCCTGCCTGACTTTGACAGAACCATGTTCTGCCAGCTGTTCTTCCAGCAGAGAGGCAAAATCGCTTCCGAAATCGGCAAAACGTCCGGAAAGCACCAGCAGTTTTATATCCATGATATCAATGATCTGGCTCAAGGCCTCAGCACAGAGCTGCGCCAGTTCTTTTCGATCCATTTTCTCTGTTTTCTCGCGGGCGAGAGCTGTTTCCAGGCGCCGTCCGTCGGGAAGTCTCAAATTGCGGATCTCCCCGGCGGAAGAGCCGGAACCGCAGAAGAGCCCGCCGCCGCACCAGAAGGCGGCGCCGACACTTTTACCCAGAGAGATCAGGGCGAAGTCCTGTTCTTTATCAGCTGCACCGCCGAAGGCTTCAGAAATTGCTGCCGCGCGGGAACGGTTGGCCGGAAAAACCGGATAGCCCAGATGTTTTTCAAGAAACTCCGTGAAGTTGCCGTCGCAGAACAGCGGATTGATGCTTTTACGGACCTGTCTGCTCTCTTCGTTGATGACAGCTGACAGAGCAACTGCGATGCCGTTGATCGGAATATCTGCGGCCAGACTTCTGACCAGAATACGGGCATTTTCCGCCATGCTGGAAAGGTCTGCCGGATCAAAGTTTCTCTCTTCCTTGCGGATGATGCTGCCTGAACCGTCTGTGAGGACGGCGGACATTTTATCCGTATAGCCGAAGTCGATCCCGATAAAATAAGCTGCCTTTTCATCCGCACAGAGCAGGGTCGGCGTTGCGCCTCCTGTGGATTTGCCTTTGCCTCCCTCCCGGACAAGGCCTGCTTTGAGCAGACTTTCGGTCACGGTGGAGGCTGTCGGACGGCTCACCCCCAGTTTCCGGGCAAGTTCCGCCCGGCTTTCCGCTGTTTTCCGGCGGATCAGAATATAGGCTGTTTTTTCCAGATCTGTCATGAAAATTTTCAGGAAAAGATTACTTTGTTAAAAATCTAACAATTCTTAATATAGCATATCTTTTTTCTAAATCAAGAGAGCTTTTCTGCAAAAGGAAAGATTTTCAAAAGCGGTCATTATATATCCGCAGCCGGAAGGAAAGCTGTGATGGATCTTTTCCCTGTCTTTTTTTGCGGGGAAAAACTTGATAAAAGTTTCTTTCTGTTGTATTTTATGAAAATATTCCATAATTTTGTATCCCGGCCGGATGTGCAGGGGAATTCAAGGAGGGGCTATGGCGTCTGTCAGTAATAAAAAAAGAGTATTGGGACTGCTGTGTGCGCTGCTGGCGACAACGATCTGGGCAGGGAATTATCCCGTTTCACGGCTGCTTTTCAACGGGACGGGGGCTGAAAATCTGGATGAATGGTGGACGGCTTTTCTCCGTTCGTCCCTGGGGATCTTTGTGATGCTTCCAGTTTCCCTCTGCGTCAAAGAGGGCAGCTGGAAAGATTTCGGCAGACAGTGGAAAGCTGACTGGAAGATGTTTGTTTTTCTTTCCGGCTGCTGTGTGGCAGAAAACGTCATCTGTTTTGTGGCGCTGAAATATACCACCAGTGCCCGAGCCTCTCTCATGGCCAATGCCTCTCCGCTTTTTACGCTTCTCATATCCGTTCTGGCGGCCAAAGAGGTCTTTACCGGACGCAAGATCCTGGGGCTGCTCATGGGACTTGCCGGGATCATCCTCACGGCCTCCAGCAAGGGCGGGGATGCTTTTTCCAACGGACTATCCATGCTGCTGGGAGATCTCCTGGCTCTTGTTTCCGGCGTGTTCTGGGCCTTTTTTACCGTTTTCGGCAGCAATGTGGCCTCCCGTTACAACGGCGCATTCTGCACGGCGCTCTACCGTTTCGGGGGCATGTTTTTTATGATCCCGGTCCTCATTTACTTCAAAAGCAGGATCTCCTTTGATTTTACGCCTTCTGTCTGGTGCGGACTGGTTTATCTTTCTGTGGTCTCCAGCGGACTGGCTGTCTGGCTGTGGAGTGTGGCCCAGAGATATGTGGAGCCGGGGGTGCTGGGGTCTTTCGGGTATCTGGGCGCCCTGTTTGCTGCAGGATTTTCCCTGATTTTTCTCAAAGAGAGGATCTCTGTCGGTTTTATTCTGGCTTTCTGCCTCATTCTGGGGGGAATGGCCCTGGTTATCAGGCGCAAAGAGGCCTGAGGAACATATATCTTATGGGAAAGAAAATCACATCCAAAGACATTGCCCGTCTGGCAGGGGTCAGTCAGTCCACGGTCTCCCGGGCGCTGAATCCGGATACCTCCTGGCGGATCAGTCCGCAAAAGCGTGAGGAGATCCGCAGGCTCTGCAAAGAACATGGTGTCATGCCCTCCCGTTCTGTCAAAAAATATGCCTTTGAGCGGACCCGGCGCATCGGCTTTATTCTGGGGGCTATGGAAATGGATCTTCACGATATGGGCAACAGTGCCTTGATCCGCAATATCTGTGACATCCTTCAGACAAGCGGCTATACGCTGGAGCTGATCCGTTTGGATTATTCTGCTGAAAAGAAGGTCAAGCATCTTCGTCAGATCCTCAATTCCGGTATGGCTGATGTTTATGTTGTGGGGGCAGGGCTGCTGAATGGACAGTCGCTGGAACTGCTGCACAGAAACAGTGCCAGATTGATCCTGACCCTGAGCGAAGAGATGTCCAGTAATCCTTATCCGGATCACCATTGGCTCTCTTACTTTATCTACCGCACAGAAGAGGCCTCCCAGGCGGCTTATG
>JAFVYP010000224.1 GCA_017508555.1 Lentisphaeria bacterium | reverse complement strand
GGTCAAAGTGGCGAAGGCCTTGTCTGCGGGAGCATTGGTGTTCAGCAGGAAGGTACCGCCTTCTTTGATGGAGGAGATCATATCGTACATACCGATATAGGCCTGGTTGTGGCAAGCCACGAAATCAGGGCTGGTGATCAGGTATTCACTGGTGATGGGCTTGTCTCCGAAGCGCAGGTGGCTGATGGTGATACCGCCGGACTTCTTGGAGTCGTAGGAGAAATAAGCCTGGACGTACTTGTCGGTATTGTCACCGATGATAGCCACGGAGTTCTTGTTGGAACCCACGGTACCGTCGGAACCCAGTCCCCAGAAGCAGCAGCTGGTGGTGCCTTTGGGCTCGGTAACGATGGTCTCGTCGATGGGCAGAGACAGGTGGGTAACGTCGTCGTTGATACCGACGGTGAAGGAGTTGAAGCATTTGCCGTCAAGATGCTTGTAAACGGCAAGAACCATGGAGGGAGTGAACTCCTTGCTGGCGAGACCGAAACGGCCGCCGATAATGGTGATCTCGGGACGGTCGGCCAGAGCGGCTTTGACGTCGAGGTACAGAGGTTCGCCCAGACATCCGGGTTCTTTGCAGCGGTCGAGGACGGCGATCTTTTTGACGGAAGCCGGAATGGCGGCGGAAAGAGCCTCCACGGAGAAGGGACGGTACAGACGCACCTTCACCAGACCCAGCTTCATGCCTTTGCCGTTGAGATAGCCGATGGCCTCTTCAATGACTTCGCAGCCGGAACCCATGGCGATGATGACTTTGTCAGCATCCGGGGCACCGACGTAATCGAAAAGGTGCAGGGGACGGCCGGTGACGGCGGAGACTTTATCCATATACTTCTGGACGATACCGGGAAGATCAGCATAGATCTGGTTGGTGGTTTCGCGGCCCTGGAAGTAAACGTCGGGGTTCTGGGCAGCCATCTTGGCGTAGGGAGCCTCAGGACGCAGAGCGCGTTTGCGGAAACGGTCGATGTACTTCATATCGACCATGGCCTTCATATCCTCATAGCCCAGCAGTTCGATCTTCTGGAACTCGTGAGAGGTACGGAAACCGTCGAAGAAGGAGAGGAAAGGCACTTCACTTTCCAGCGTGGCCAGATGAGCGACGATGGCAAGATCGTGGGTCTCCTGGATGCTGGCGGCACTGGTCATAGCAAAACCGGTGGCGCGGCAGGCCATCACGTCGGAGTGGTCTCCGAAGATGGAAAGAGACTGGGCGGCAAGGGCGCGGGCGGTCACGTGGAACACGGTCGGCAGCATCTCACCGGCGATCTTGTACATGTTCGGGATCATCAGGAGCAAGCCCTGACTGGCGGTGTAGGTGGTGGTCAAAGCACCGGCGCTCAAACTTCCGTGAACGGCACCGCCAGCACCGGCCTCAGACTGCATCTCAACGATCTGCATGGTCTCGCCGAACATGTTTTTGGCATTTTTGCTGGCCCATTCATCAGCGTATTCACCCATGGGGGAAGAGGGAGTGATCGGATAGATCGCAGCCACTTCGCTGAAGGCGTACGCAACGTAGGACGCAGCATAATTACCGTCGATAGTCATCATCTGTTTACCCATTGTACTTCTCCTAAAAGTAGTGTTTATGGCATTGCCGCAAAAAAACGTCCCCGAAAGTGAGGCGTTTTCCACACAGCTCCGCCTGTTTGAATTGGCACTCAAAGACATCCCGTTGCCCCAAGGAACAGAACGTCCTTAAATATAGACATATCTCTAATATACACCACTCTCTTTCAAATTGCAATTTTTTTCTTAATATCCGTTTATTTTTATGCAACTCTTGTATAATATATATAAATAATCATTAAAAAAAATTAAAATGACTGGAAAAAAAGAGCAGGAAAGTATATATTAACGGACGATTGTTTATTTTGCAGTCAAGGTTTTTTCGGATCTATTTTACATTATTAATAGTATATATACAGGAGTACAAGCATGAAGTGCGTTGTTTTGGGCTACCACAATATGGGATGCGCCGGTATTGAGGCGCTTATTGAAGCCGGTTTTGAAATCACAGCTGTCTTCACACACAAAGACAACCCCAATGAAAACATCTGGTTCGACTCTGTGGCTGAATGTGCCTCAAAATACGGTATTCCCGCTTTCGCACCTGAAGACATCAACCACCCCGTCTGGGTCAACCGCATCAAGGCGATGGAACCGGATTTCATCTTCAGCTTTTACTACCGTTCCCTGCTCAAATCCGAACTGCTGAACACCCCCAGACTCGGCTGCATCAATCTTCACGGCTCCCTGCTCCCCAAATACCGGGGCCGCGTGCCCATCAACTGGGCCATCATCAACGGTGAAAAAGAGACCGGTGTCACACTGCACTACATGACTGAAAAAGCCGATGCCGGAGACATGATCGCCCAGGAGCGCATCGAGATCACTCCCTGCGACAACGCAAAGACTGTTTTCACCAAAGCTGTTGACGCCGCTAAAAAGATGCTGAAAGCGACGCTCCCCCTGATCCGTGACGGCAAAGCGCCCCGCATGCCCCAGAACCACGACGAAGCCACCGTTTTCCGCGGCCGGACGCCTGCGGACGGCGAGATCAACTGGAACAAGAGCGCTGAAGAGATCAACAACCTGATCCGTGCCGTTACCAAGCCCTATCCCGGTGCTTTCAGTTTTCTGGGAGACCGCAAATGCTTCATCTGGTCTGCCAAAGTTCTGGACTCCAACGGGGGGCTTGCCGCCGGAACAGTTATTTCCGCCAATCCCCTGACGATCGCCTGCGGTACGGGTGCGATCGAAGTTCTTTCCGCAGAATTTGAAGGCTCCATCGTCCAGACCGGTGTCCAGTTTGCCGAAGAGGGCCGCATCGTTTCCCGCATGAAGTGGAACAGTGATCCCAAGAAGCTCCGTGCCGCCAGCCGCAAAAAGAGCGTGCTGATCCTGGGCGTCAACGGTTTTATCGGCAGCCATATCAGCGAAAGACTGCTGGAATCCGGCAATTACGAGGTCTATGGTCTTGACCTGCGCCACAACTATATCGACCACCTGCTTGACAGACCCGGCTTTAACTTCCGCGAAGGCGATATTTCCATACACCGGGAGTGGATCGAGTACCATATCCGCAAGTGCGATATCGTGCTGCCGCTGGTGGCCATCGCCACCCCCATTGAGTACACCCGCAATCCTCTGCGCGTCTTTGAGCTGGACTTTGAAGAAAATCTGCGTATCGTCCGTTACTGCGTCAAATACCGCAAGCGCATCATCTTCCCCTCCACCAGTGAAGTTTACGGTATGTGTACCGATGACAACTTTGATGAAGACAGCTCCAAGCTCATCACCGGTCCCATCAGCATGCAGCGCTGGATCTACTCCAGCAGCAAGCAGCTTCTGGACCGCGTCATCTGGGCCTACGGCGCAAAAGGACAGCTGGACTTCACCCTCTTCCGTCCCTTCAACTGGATCGGCCCCCGTCTTGACAGCCTGACCAGCGCCCGTATCGGCAGCTCCCGCGCCATCACCCAGCTGATCCTCAATCTGGTTCAGGGTTCTCCCATCCAGCTCATCGACGGCGGCGAACAGAAACGCTGTTTCGTGGATATCAAAGAGGGCAGTGAAGCGCTCTTCCGCATCATTGAAAACAAAGACGGCTGCTGCGACGGCAAGATCATCAACATCGGTAATCCCGACAACGAAGCCAGTATCAAAGAGATGGCGGAAATGCTCGTTCAGAAATTCGACAAACATCCTCTGCGCGACAAGTTCCCGCCCTTTGCCGGATTTATCGTGGTGGATTCCGGCTCTTTCTACGGCAAGGGATATCAGGATGTCCAGCACCGTAAACCCAGCATCAAAAACGCCAAGCGTTTCATCAACTGGGAGCCCTCCATCACGCTGGAACAGTCCATCGAAACGACCCTGGACTTCTTCCTGAACGAGGCGATCAACTCCGGTGAATTCACCAAATGAAAAAAACCATAGCCCTGCGAATCGACGTGGATACGTTCCGCGGCACCGGCCGCGGCGTATCTGCGCTCTGTGAGATCCTGGCAAAATACCGCGTTCAGGGAACCTTCTATTTTTCAGTAGGTCCCGACAACATGGGCCGTCATCTGTGGCGTCTGCTCAAACCGGCTTTCCTCTGGAAAATGCTCAGAACCAATGCCGCAGGTCTCTACGGTCCGGAGATCGTTCTAATGGGAACAGCCTGGCCGGGTCCCCGCATCGGCAAGCATCACGCCGAGGTGATCCGTCAGGCCATTTCTGCCGGAAACGAAGCAGGTTTCCACGCCTGGGACCATCACTACGCTCAGGCCCATTTGATGACCATGACCTGCGATGCCATGCGCAAAGAACTTTCCCGCGGTGTGGAGGAGTTGACCCGTATCCTCGGCAAAGCTCCCGCCAGCAGCGCCGCTCCAGGATGGCGTGCCAATGAACAGCTTCTGAAGATCAAGCAGGAGTTTCCCTTCCTTTACAACACCGATTGCAGAGGACGTGCGCCGTTTTATCCTGTCATTGACGAAAAAAAACTGGAACAGCTTCAAATCCCCGTTACGCTGCCTACTTACGACGAAGTCCTCGGCAGAGACGGTGTGACTGACAGTAATTACAATGATTACCAGCTTTCTCTTCTCAAGGAGGATGAGCTCAATGTCCTGACCATTCACGCAGAAGCCGAAGGCGGCCGCTGCGCCCCCATGTTCGACGCTTATCTCAAAGCGGCAACTGAAAAAGGATACAGGATTGTCACGCTGGGAAGTGTTGCGGAAGAATTATCAGAGACTGCCCCGGAAGGCAAAATGGTCCTTGCGCCCTTCCCCGGACGGGAAGGCGTTTTGGCAGTCCAGGCCTGAAAAAGGATAAACCAATCATGACAACAAAAGAACATTCTGTTTCCGGACTGGAATTCCGCCGGATCGGCGGCGCACTCCAGATCGTTATTGAAAACTTTGAGCAGCTCAAACAGATCCTTGCCCTGGATGAAGCCTGGTTCGCCATTACAGGGATCGATTGCAATTCCCTGCGGACAGATCAGAAATTCCTTGCCTTCCTCGATTCGGACAAAAACGGCAAGATCCGCACTGATGAACTCAAAGATGCAGTCAGATTTCTTTTGGATGTCCTTAAAGACGGCTCCGCGTTCGATGCCAGAAGCACAGAACTGCCGCTGGAAGCCATCAATACGGATTCCGTCACAGGCGCTGAGATCCTCGCTTCTGCCAAACTGGTCTTGAGCAATCTCGGCAAACCTGAGGCTGATATCATCTCTCTGGATGATATCAATAATGAAAAACAGATCAAAAGCTGTGTCCTCTGCAACGGAGACGGTATCGTGGATGCCGCTTCTGCGGAAGGTGCGGCAGCCCGGGCCATTGAGCTCGCCGTCCGGCACGGCGGCAGCGAAACAGACCTTTCGGGAGCGGCCGGCATCAACGCCAAACGTCTGGATGACTTTGCCGCTGCGGCGGCAAGTGTGCTTGCCTGGTACAAAGAGGCTGATGACACCCCGGCCCTTCTGCCCTTCGGTGACAGAACAAAAGCTGTCCTTGACGCTTATCTGCCTGTGAAAGAGGCCTTCAATGACTTCTTTTTGAGTTCCGCCACACTGGCGTTTCTGGATACAGATCCTGACCGTCTGGCTAAAAAGGACTCCATTGCCGACGTCAAGTCCCCCGCTGAGGTTATGGAACTGCTGAAAAAACTGGCCGTGGCCTCTCCCTCTCCGGATGGGCAGCTGCCTCTGGCCGGCGCGATCAACCCCCTCTGGAAGGATAAGGTCGCCCTCTTTGCCGGACTGCCGGAAACGGCCGCATTTGCCGCTGACGGAAAACTTTCCCATGAAGCCTGGCTGGCATTTTCGGCCCAAATCGCTCCGGCGGAAGACTGGTTCAAGCGCCGTCCGGACTTCCCTGCCCTGCTGGCCGTTTCACGGGAAGAGCTTGAAGAGGCCGCCTCAGAACCCGTGCTGACTGCCATCCGCGATCTCATTGCCAGGGATCTGGAAGCCGGAGCCGCCCTGGCCCGTATCGAAACACTGCACAAACTTCTGCTTTATCAGCGTTATCTGCTGGATTTTCTCAAAAACTTTCTCAATTTGAGCGATCTGTTCGATCCTCACTGCACCAGCTGGCTTCAGACGGGAACGCTGGTCATGGACGGCCGTCACTTCTCTCTGGCGGTTCCTGTCACCAATCCGGCTGAACACAAAAAAATCGCCGCGACAAGCAATATCTGCACGGCTTATGTGGAAATATCAAGAGGCGAACCTGCTGCTTTGAAAAAACAGCTTCTGGCAGTGGCCATCACCTCGGGAAACATGCGTCATCTTTTCCCCGGAAAACGGGGGATCTTTTTCGATACGGAGGGCGCTGTTCACGACGCCCGGATCACAGATTTCATCCGTCAGCCCGTTTCCGTGGGAGAAGCGTTGAAGAACCCCTTCTACCGCCTCGGTGCATTTATCGGAAAACAGGCGGACAAGCTGATGACCACCAAGAGCAATGCGGCCCAGCAGGAATTGAGTAAAACGATTGCCGCAGGCAAATTACCTCCGGTCCCCGCAGCCAAACAGCCCCAGAGTGCCAATGGTTCCATGCTGCTTATGGGAGGCGGCATCGGACTTGCCGCCATCGGCAGCTCCATTGCTTTTATCGTCAAATCCCTGCAGAATATTTCCATTCTCAATATCATCACGGTCCTCTGCGGCATCCTGCTGGTGTTCGGCGGTCCCGTGGTCATTGTCTCTCTGATCAAACTTTACAAGAGAGATCTGGGACGTTTTCTGGAGGCCTCCGGCTGCGCTTTGAATTTCCCCATGCGCCTTTCACGCAGACTGGGCAACTTTTTCACAATGGCTCCCAAACGCCCCGTTGCCTCCTGGATCGGCAAAGAAAAGCTCCTGGCTGAGGCTGAAGCATTTCAGAGAAAACGTCTTTCACTGGTCTTTCTGATCGTACTGGTCCTGATCCTGTTGACAGTGGGCGTTACCTTGCATCTGCTGAACCACGGTCTTCTGCCGCGGTAAACTCAATCAGGATCATCTCCCTGCGGCAGTTGATGCGCCAGGGAAAAGACATGTGACCCAAGCCGGATGAAACGATCATCCGGCTCTTTTTTTCCGTATGTTCAAAACAGCCGTAATCCAATGCGCATCCATAGATGCTTGCGGCAAAGACAGAGCCGAAAAAGGGCAGACGGATCTGCCCCCCGTGGGTGTGGCCGCACAGAGCCAGATGCCACGATCCACTGAGGTCATCATCATAAGCAATGACCGTATCAGGACGGTGGGCCAGCAGCAGACGGCATTTATCCTCCTGCCAGGCTTTGATAACACGCGGATTACCGGCAGAGGGATCATCCGCACAATAGATTTGAAAAACACCGGCCCCGTTAAATTCATTGAATCCCAGCTCAAATCCGCCGGAGCTAAACAATTCCCGCCAGCGGGCCGCAGAGATCCATGACTTGCCCCGCTCCCAGTTGCCGGGAACGGCAATGGCCCGGGGAACAAGACGGCTCAATGGTTTCAGAAGATCCGGGATCAGCTCCAGAGTATCGGCATCGCAGCAGACATCGCCTCCCAGCAGCAGCAGTTCAGGTGAAAATTCCTGAAGATACTGCGCCAGTTGAGCGGTGATTTTTTTCTGGAAACAACTGCCGTAATAATGCAGATCAGAAATAAATGCGATCCTCCTGCCCGCCGCCTCAGGCACAGGAGCCACCAGGCGGTAAACAACGAGATCGGCAGCACCTTTGCGCCGCCGATCTCTGTTGCAGTAGTCCACCGTCCGCCGGAAGTGTTTCAAACGCTCCGGCGTGTAACGGACTTGAAAATCATTGTATGAAACTTTCCGTCTCAAGCATCAAGCTCCGCGATCAGTTCCGCCGGAAGAGCTCTGACGGCAACCAGTTTACCCTCGCGGTCGCCCACCTTGAAAGAGCCGCCGACTTTGCAGTTGAACACGGCAGCGCCCAGACGGGTCTTGTAAGAGAGGAAGCCGCGGTCGGGATCACCGTCCCAGGCACCCAGCAGAGAATAGGTCTCTTTGGTACCGTCGGCATATTCCAGATCAATCACGGAACCGATAACAGCTGTATGGGAAACAGTGACGGGGCTCATCATCACCGGCTGGATCAGCGCCAGGATACGTTCCAGTTCGGAACGGCGGCGGCTGAGCTGATTTCTGCGTTCCTTGGCAGCGTCGAACTCGGAGTTTTCTCTGAAGTCTCCATGGGCACGGGCCGTTTTGAGCGCTTCGCGGTTCTCGGGAACGTGGATATTGATGATGTCGTCCAGCTCCTGAGCCAGACGTTTCTGGGAGAGAACGCTGGAAAAATCGGGCTGGATCTCTTCGGGAGCATCAGCCTCTTCGGTCACACCCACGTCAGCCTTGAGGATACGCTGTCCGGCGCCGCTTTCCAGATACTCCTGAAGCACCTTGGAAGAGCGGGAAAGTTTCACCATCAGACTCTGACGCTCACTGGCATTGAGGAAGAGCGCGCCCTGAAGCACAGAGGCGAACATCATGGCATTATCCCCGGCCGCATCCAGCAGATGTTTCTGGAAATCGGCGTTATCCAGCAGCAGAGCCCGCAGCTCTCTCCGGGCGGGGCCCCAGGCTTTGGGAACATCCGCACCGCCCAGCACACGGCAGACGTTTTCAACGATGACCAGACTGAGCAGCTCGTCGCCGGGACGCTTTTTCCTGTTTTTCCAGATCCAGAGCAGCATATCCGCAGAGAGCATTTTGTTGTCGCGGATCATGTCATAGATCATCTCGTCACTCACCAGAGTTCCCATGGCGTTGAGGGCTTTGAGAGGAACACGCAGCATGCACTTGGCCAGATATTCTTCAGAAAACGCCATGGCGGTCACTTTGGCCAGCGTTTCTGTACTCTTGGCAGGCAGCTCGCCCCAGACGGAAAGCGTCTCCAAAGCGACACGGACAGGATCGGCAGGCCAGAAAGCTGTTTTGACTTTCAGAGGACTGAGCATATCACAGAGGACTGATTCCTCGCAGCGGACCGCCAGTTTCCCCAGCAGTTCCGCCAGTTTCTTGCCGTCCTTGACAGCGATCTCAGGACGCATTTTGGTAAAGAATGCTTTGAAAGCCTCACAGGCGGCGGCATCAAAAACACTGTCATCGCCATTCTTGGATTCGGTATCCAGAAGGACGTCGATCTCAAGGATACTGCGTCCCTGCCAGGATTTGCGGCCGCCGTCTTTTCCGGCTGCAGCGGCGGGAGCTTTGGCATTCCAGTAGGCCTCAAAGGCCATGCTGTTGAGTTTGCGGGCACATCCGGTAAGAGCCATGGCACGCATCTCCTCTTCGGTGACGGCCACACGGGCCCTGCGGGCGACGATCTCACGGAACCTGGCAGCCGCAACGGGCACATCTCCGGCAACAATCAGCTGATCCAGTTCGATATCCTGAGCCAGCACGACCACGTCGCGCAGGATCTGTTCCAGCGGGATATTCGCGTCAGAACCGATGCCGCGGAACTTTTTGACAGGGATCGTTCCGCTGATGGGGTCGATCGTTCCGGCAGCGCCCCAGCGGCCGCAGGAGGGCTGGAAGATCACAGCACCGGTCCGGAGAGCCAACAGACGGCGGAGACGCAGGGCCACATTGGGCAGAGCAACTTTTTCATCTCTCACACCGAGAGAACGCATCACGGGGTTATTTCCCAGATTGTTGGGCAAAAGGGTCTTGACTGCAACGACAAGCAGCTTGCGGAATGCAGGACTGTCAGCCACGCCCTGTTCGGCAGCGGTGATGCAGACCTCAGCGCAGGCAGTATCCATTTCCATATTTCCCCAGGCTTCCCAGAGGATCTCAAGCTGAGCGGAAAGCTCCGCAGAGAGCGGACCGTTGTCCTGAAGTTCCTTTTTCAAGGTATCCAAAAGAAGTTTGGCAGGCTTGTCAATAATATCTGACAGCAGTTTATCAAATGCCGTTTTATCCATAGTTGCTCTTCCCGTAGTTAAAGTTGATTGGAATTATCTTTATAATATAGCTTCAAAAGCCTCTTTTTTCAAGCAAAAACACGCAAGGAGCCCCATTCATTCAATATTGTTTCCAAAAAACAGCTTTTTCCTTGAAAAAAGAGGGGGATCATGCTATTTTAATAAAATAACGTTTTTAAGGACATTCAACATAAAGAAAAACAGGAGAACAGAAAATGTCAGGTCACAGTAAGTGGGCAAATATCAAACACAAGAAAGACGCGGCCGATAAACTCAAGGGAAAGGCGTTTTCCCGTATCGGTAAGGAAATCATGGTCGCCGCCAAGAACGGCAGTGATCCGGACTCCAACCCCCGTCTCCGCGCCGCTCTGGCCGCCGCCAAAGCCGCCAACATGCCCAATGCCAATATCGAACGCGCCATCAAGAAGGGCAGCGGTGAGCTGGGCGATGTCGTCTATGAAGAAATCGTCTATGAAGGATATGCCGC
>JAFVYP010000223.1 GCA_017508555.1 Lentisphaeria bacterium | reverse complement strand
GTTTTCGCTTTCCCCCAAACCCCCTTTCACTTTCAAAGAAAAGCGGCGTATTTTTGAGAGCGGCATTCTCCGTATGTTTCCGTACACATCCGTACTTATCCGTACAAATAAAGCGTTTAAAAAAATCACGGCAGAGTTGTGAAGTGATCACCAGAAGTTCTATCAAAGTGAAGCTGTGCTTCACCTGTCTGCCGGCAGGCATCTTTTCAACCATTTTGTTATCCATTGTGAACCCTCCTTTTTGGGAAACGAAACATGTCTGCAAACATATCCGCAACACTAACATAGGTTAATCAATATTTTATATAACATACAATAATCGGAAGCATTTGTCAATTAAATTTTTCTGAAAAAATCACCACAAATCAGGAGTATATAAGATATCCTCCCCTCCCCGGCTGCATTGTTCAAAAATCCAGGCGGTAATGATTTGAGCAATGCCGGAAACTTCCTCTTCCGACAGCATTTTCCCCCGGGGAATCCCCTGCCATTTTGCCAGACAGCCGCGGCAGCAGCAGCCGGTCGCATGCTGAGCAATGAAAATTGAATGTCCGCGCATGGGTGTCTGGCGTCCGTCGTTCTCCGGTTCAGCTGCACCGAGCCGGTTGCGGATAATCTTTTTTGCCTCTGAAAAAATCTGTTCCCGTCCCTTTTCAAGAGCTTTGCGCTTTTCTGCCTGACTCAGGTTGAAACGGCTCCGGAAGGCGGAACGGGCAAGGCGGATTTTCAACTCATCAAAAGAGCAGGTCATTTTTTCCGGTACGGCATCGTCTGACGGATCGTCATCAGCCGTTCAAGGGCAGCGGCAAGCGCCGCTTTTCCCAATGCCGCAGTCAATTCTTGCGGCGGGTCAAAGTCCGGAAAACCCTGCGACAGGTTGACGGCATTATATTGATTTGAAATACGGGTCATCCGCCGGATGACGGAATCGGTAAAACCTCTGGTTCGGTCTGAAAGTGAACGCATAAAAACACCTGAATTTGCGGTTACTCAATCTGAAACGGTAAAACTTGCGGCATAATCGCTCAAAGAATTATCTCTCGCCCCCATAACAACGATGATATCACCGGAAACAGCCTGCTGAGTCAGCAGCGCTTTTGCTTCATTCCGGTCAGTAAATGTGAGATAATTTTCTTTTTTTGAAGCCCGGCTGCTCCAATCGGCAAAAACTTCAGCGGCGGAGGGTTTAAAACTGGTCGTACCTCCCGCATAATAGGGTTCAAGCAGAACAAAACGGTCTCCGCGCTGCAGGAACTTTTCAAGCTCCTGAAACAACACTTCCTGCATGAATCCGAACGGACCGTATCCGTGCGGCTGAAATATGGCAAATATTCTCTTTCCGCCCATCTCGCGCATCGTGTTGAGACAGGAAATGATTTTTTCAGGATTATGGGCATAATCATCATACACCAATGCGCCGCCGAAAGTTTTTCCTGCAAAATCAGTACGGCGGAAAATACCGTCAAAGCGTTCAAGAGATCTCAATACTGCCCCATGTTCAAATCCCAACAAATCAAGCAAAGCAAAAATTGCCAGAGCATTCAGCGCATTGTGCCGTCCCGTCAGCGGCAGAGCCAGTTTTCCGCAACCGGAAAACACCGCATGCGCCCTGCCCCCCGAAACAGAATAGTCCTGCAGCGCAAAAGCTCTGTCTGCGCCCGCTTCAGGATAAAAGATTTTTACAGCAAGCCCTGGTGGTATGAAATCTTTTACCGCCGCAAATACATCGTCAGAAAGAATGGCTCCTTTGCGGACATTGCCCAAAAACTTTCCGAACACCTCAGCCAATTCCTCTTTGCTGTAATGGTCGGTACCGATATTGAGTATCACAGCATAGTCAACCTGATAATTCAGCAGACTTTTGTCGCTTTCATCGGCCTCAAAGACCAGATATCGGCCCTGTCCCTGCCGGTAATTTCCTGCAAAACAGTCACTCTTGAAACGCTTGGAAAGGGCGCCGTTGAGACAGGATGGATCACTTCCCAGGTTGAAAAGAGTTTCAGCCATATAGGCCGTCACCGTACTTTTGCCGCAGCTGCCGGTAACAGCGATGGTCTCCTGCCCTGAGGCAGAGGTCAGCATACCCAGCAGAGCCGAACGGTGCAGACGGGGAACATCTCCGGCGGCAAGAAAATCCGGGTTATCCTCTTCGATGGCGGTGGAGTAAACGATGAAATCCGGTTTTCCATCACGGATAAAGGAGCCGTCCTGGGGATAGATCCTGATCCCCTGATTTTTGAGAGCGCCGATGATCCGCTGATTTTCCGGACGGTCCGCGCCCCGGTCGCTGCCGGTAACTTCGATACCCTGACAACAGGCCATAGCGGCCAATCCGCTCATTCCAATACCGCCGATCCCGGCAAAATGAAGTTTTTTCATAGGTCAATATCTGTTTTTCTTTGCAAGTTTCAATGTCAGCTGTTCCAGGATGATCCTCTTATCCCCTCCCCCGGATACAAGAGCCCGGGAGGCATCGCGGACAGCTGTCAGTTTTTCTGCCAGCTCTCTGTCGCTGAAACGGGCCGCTGACTCACACACTTTATAGGCCCGGAAGGGATGGATCTTCAGCAGAGGATTGGCCGGATATTTATCCTTCAGCTCCTGCGGCAGAGCCGCAAAGGTATTGGGACCGGGATTTTTTACGCCCAGTTCAAGCATGGCCAGACGGGTCTGGACCATTTTTTGAAATTCTCCGGAAAGAAAACTCAGCATCCGCTGTTCGGGTTCTCCGCTTGACAGCAGGATTCCGGCAAGGCTGAGCGCCCGGGGAACATCTCCGGCAATAATGGCGCCGGTGTACTCCCAGCTGATCGTCTCAGGCGTGCAGCTGATGATCGCCCGGCAGTCCTCCAGGGTGATCTCCGGATTCATTCCGGCATAACACAAGAGTTTTTCAAGCTCATTGGCAAGAGTTCCCGCATCGCCGCCGACAGTATCGCAAAGAAACTGCACGGCATCGCGGGTCATCCGTTTGCCGGAATTACGCAAAAATTCCTCAATCGCCATGCGGCGGCTGTCTGCATAATTCTTATCGGTCATCCGGGCCATGGCTTTGCTTTCCATAACAGCTCCGGCCGCTTTGAGCGCTTTGGCAAAACCTTTGCGCTGATCCAGACCGGGACCGTCGATGACCACAGACAGTTCCTCCGGCAGCGGTTCACTTAAAAACCGGATGATCTCCTCATAAGGCTCCGCCGGAGAGGCAGCGCCAAAGGGTTCAAGATCCGGAAAATGCCGCAGCCAGACGATTTTGTTTTCGCACAGAAAGGGCGGCGTACGCAGGGACTCGAGAAAACGTCCGGCAATAACAGGCGCTTTCATGTCGGGAGCGTCCCCTGAAATGATCTCAAGGGCGGGATTATCCTCCGGATTTTCACCGGCCAATTCGCCGATGATCTCCCTTGCCCGCTGCTTGCGCGAAAATTCATCGTCTCCGGAAATAAGAAAAAGTTTACCCATTATGACTCCGTGATTTCAGGCGGCAGGACCGCGATATTCAACATTTTTTCGGTCGCCTGTATGGCGGCGGCCAGCTGGTCGGAATCGATCCCTGTCGTCACAAGGGTCCGGCCCTTTTCCAGATGCCACGAGACAGTGGTCTCCACAATAGCGTCCGTACGCCCCCCGGGAGGGATACGCACCTGATAGTCCGTCAATCGGGGACATTTGAGTCCCACCTGTTTCAAACACTTGCGCAAAGCCTTCATAAAGGCATCGTAATTACCGTCACCGGTGGCTTTTGAGTTCAATTCCTGCCGGTCGATCCGCAGCGTGAGCGCAACAGCCGGCGCGGAAGCTGATCCGCTGGTCGAGAAAAAATCCAGAACCTGTATGCGCATTTTTTCCGGACGGCGCAGAACCCCGGCAATAATAAAAGGCAGATCTGCTGTGGTCACAGTCTTTTTTCTATCCCCCAGACGGATGACTTCATTGAGGACTTTCTGCCGCAATTCGGGATCAAGCCCGCCCCCCCCTGACAGGATCTCAAGATTCCTGTCGATGGAGGCCTTGCCCGAAAGTTTCCCCAGAGCATAGTCCCGCTGGCGGCCGAACCGTTCAGGCATGAGCCTGTTCATATACAAGTCGCCTTTTTTATCTCCGTCAGCATGGACACCGCAAGTTTGGGTATAGACATCCGTTCCCACGATGGGCGCATTCCAGGAACAGCGCTTGCCGGATATACTCTGGATCAGATCCGCCGCATGCTGAAGCTCCTTTTCAGAGACGCGCACCCGGCGGGAAGTGAGGTCATTGACCGCAACAACCAGCTGCTGAAGCACCTGATTACCGGCCCTTTCCCCCAATCCGTTGATGGTGGTATGGATCCCGTTCACCCCGGCCTGAACGGCAGCAAGACTGTTGGCCGTCACCAGCCCGTAGTCATTGTGGCCGTGAAAATCAAATCGTGTTCCCGGCGGCGTGGAGTGATATAACCAGTCAAGATAGCGCGTGACCTCATCCGGCGTCAGCACACCCAGCGTATCTGCCAGCATGATCCGTTGGATGGGAAAGGCCTGCACACGAGCCAGCATACCGGTCACATAGGCAAAATTTTCGCGCATCCCATTGGACCAGTCCTCCAGATAGAGGTTGACTTTCAAGCCGGCCTCAAGAGCCAGTTCGATCTCGCGGCAGACATCATCATAATGCCTTGCCGGTGTCCGGCGCAGCTGAACACGGCAGTGACGCTCCGATCCTTTGGCAAGAAGATTGATGACTTTTCCGCCCGCCTCCCGGATCCAGTTGACAGAACGGCCGTTATCCACAAACCCCAGGATCTCGATGGCTTCAAGATGCTCCCGGCGTCCGGCCCAGTTGATGATGGAACGGACGGACTCCCGTTCTCCGTCGGAAACACAGGCGGAGGCGATCTCCATGCGGTCAACACGCAAACGGTCAAGCAAAAGCCGGGCGATCTCCAATTTCTCTCCCGGAGAGAACGAGACGCCCGGAGTCTGTTCTCCGTCGCGCAAGGTGGTATCAAGCACCTCGACGACGGATTCCCCATGACATTTTTTCAGCATATTTCCTTACAGGAGACCGGCTGCTTCATCCAGTCCGAAACGGATATTCATACACTGAACAGCCTGTCCGGCAGCACCCTTGGTTAAGTTGTCGATACAGCTGGTGACGATGACCTTGTTCGTGTGAGCATCAAAGTTGTAACCGATCTCGCAGCAGTTGGTCATGAAAACATATTTGGTATCAGCCGTCCGCTTGGCAGGCAGCACACGGACAAACTGCTCCTGACCGTAGGCCTTTTCATAGACCTCAGTGATCTTTTCAAGAGTGCATCCTGGCATGGCGTCCATAATGAGCGTGGAGTTGATGCCGCGGTTCATGGGAGCCAGGTGCGGAATGAAGTTGATGGCCATTTCAGGAACACCTGCGGCAAAAGCCATCTCCTGCTCGATCTCGGGCAGATGACGGTGTCCGACAACGCCGTAAGCCCGGAGACTTTCGTTACATTCAGGATAAATGTAGGGCAGATCCACCTTGCGTCCGGCACCAGTCACGCCGGAACAGCTGGAAACGATCACGTTTTTGGGACTGACCAGTCCGGCTGCAAGCAGCGGCGCAGAGGGCAGAATGGAGCTGGTGGGATAACAGCCGGCACAGGCTACAAGATCAGCTGTTTTAAGCTGTTCGCGGTAACGTTCAGGCAGTCCGTAAACAGCCGTTTTAAGCAGCTCCGGCGCCGGATGATCGGCTTTGTAGTACTCTTTGTATTTGGCTTCGCTCTTCAGACGGAAGTCAGCGGAAATATCAAAAACTTTCACGCCGGCTTCCAGAAGAGGAATGGCAAACTCCGTTGCCAGACCATGGGGAAGCGCCAGAATGGCGGCATCGCATTTTTTGGCGATCTCCGCTGTATCGGGGGCGACAAATTTAAGTCCGGAGCCGGTGAAACGGGGAAAAACAGTTTCAACGGGCTCTCCGGCATTTTTCCGTGATGTAATGGCAACGATCTCGGCGTTGGGGTGACGCAGAAGAATACGCAAAAGCTCTTCTCCGGCATAACCGCTGGCTCCGAAAATGGCGACTCTGACTTTATTCATAGTAAAGGACCTTTTTTGTATGACAATGGATTATTTTTTAACAGATGCCGCTGAAAATGCAGCATCAAAACGTTGAAATGACTCTTCCAGCTCCTGAAGGGGAAGCAATCCGGCATTAAGATACTCCTGCTGAAGCTGTCTGGGATCAGCGGCCTGTTTCTTTTTGGCCGCTTTATCGGAAGCAAAATTGCCCAGAATAGCCGCCTCAAGCTCAGCAGCAAGAGAAAGGGGTTCCTGCTGTCTGGCAGAAGAAATTTCTTCGAGAGCAGCAATGATCCTCTGATGTTCGCTCCGGGCAGAGGCAATTTGTTTTTCCAGTTTTTCTGCGGCGGCAGGATCTCCTTCACGCAGAGCGGCGATATACTTTGCCGCCGTCCGCAGACGGGGGAATTTTTCAAGAGCCGCGTCATCGGGCAATGCCGCTTCGCTGTCAGCCCAGGCAGAAGCGATCTGAAGCGCAAGCGGCTTGAGACGGAGAAACATATCCTCCTTTTCCTTTTTGCGGGCGGCCTCAAAGGCCTTGCCGAATTTATCCAGCGCGGCCCGTTCAAGAGCGACCGTCGTCCGGCAGGAAAGTTTATGGAATTCTTCGCGGATCTCCCGGGCCCGGAGATGGCCGGCCATGGGATCGGCGGCCAGCTGTTCCAATTCAGCGGCAAGCTCCCGGGCCTTGACCTCTTTCCGGGCAAAATCATCCTTGAGTGCCGCAAAAAAGGCATTCATGGCAGCATCGAAACGGCGGCGCAGTTCATGTTCATCCCGTCCGGCCGGAGGAAGCTGCTGATACTGTCCGCGGAGATTTTTGGCCTGACGCACATTGCCCGGTTCCAGTTGTTCAACGGCGGCAATGAGAGCCTCTTTGGCATCCGCAGTCTCTTTGAATTTGCGGTCCCGTTCAGCCAGAACAGCACTGCGGGCATTGAAAAAGATATCCGCCTGAGCCCGGAATTTGGCAAAAAGTTCATGCTCAGCAGCACCGGCTCCGGGAATGGTCTTCCAGGTTTTCTGCATCTCTTTGAACTCATTGGCCGTAGCGGCCCAGTCCGTGGAGTTGGCCAGTTCAGCGGCACGGTCGCAGAGTTTCTGCTTTTCGACAGCTGCCTGTTTCTGCTCCTGGCGGCGATGGGAATAAAAATCATCCACCTTACGCTGAAGGGAACGGGTCAATTCGAGATAACGGGGATTGATCTCTTCGCTCTTTTCCTTGGGTACACTGCCGAGCGTCTTCCATTTTTCCCGGATCTCCTGAAGCTGCTTGGAGACTTTTATCATCTCTTTGTCAGGCAGCTGGGACAACTCTTCCAGTTTCTTGCAGAGATCCAGTTTGAGCGTATAACTTTCCCAGCGGGCGAGATCCAGCGTTTCATAGTGACGGGCCAGTTTGACGGCAGCGAGTTTGTGGGCCTCAGCATAGCGCCGGGCAGCGGCCGCAGGCACCTTCCCCAAAGCGGCATACGCCTCTTCAATGGCCGGTTTCCTGTCGTGCAGAGGAGCGATATCCTCTGCCGCAGTCAGCGCAGTCAGCTCCTCTGTCAGTTGATCGGCCTGCGCAGAAACAGCTTTTTCGCGCTCGGCTTCCGCCACAAGACGCTCACGCATGGGAGCAAGTTTTTCAAGTCCGGCGGAAATCTGCGGCGCAGCAACAGGATTTTCGGCAGCAAACCGCTGACATTTTTTATCCAGCTGTTCCAGTTCTTTGAGCGTTGCCAACTCACCGGCAGCGGCCAGAGCATCTATTTCAGCTGTCAGCTCTTTGAAAGCGGCATCGCGCCGGGCATTTTCAGCGGAGGCAAATTCCAGATTTTTCAATGCCGTCTCAAATCTCTTTCTCAAAAGTTCCGCAAACTCCGGCGGCAGCTCCGGGGCGGCGGCAAAAGCCGCTTCAAGCCGGCTGCGTTCAGAATCGACATCACATTCAGGATGATCGGACAGAGCTTCAAGCTCCCTGCAGATACTTTCGCAGACATGAAGCTTCTCTTTGAGAGATTCCGGGATCGTGTTCTGCACCTGCCCGGACGGTTCATTGATGTTGGTTTCGCTCATAACTTTTTTTCAGCATAATTTCAGTAATTAACTACCTCATCTTCGCCCCCTGCCCGGACTCAGAAGCATCCTGCAAGCGGCACCGATCGACGTTCCGGCTCAAGTTGTCCTGAACCGTCTTTCCTATAATTATAATCCATCTTTCCCGATTTTGCAATACTTTTTTGCATTTTGCCCTTGAATTTTCCGTAAAAATTGTTATATTTTGTAAACGTACATCAAAAATCATGCCGTTGACAAGGAGGTTCGGGATCATGGCAAAGCGTTCGTGCGAGTTTAAAACAGAAGTCAGTCAGCTGTTGAATCTGATGATCCATTCATTGTATTCCAACCGCGACATCTTCCTGCGTGAACTGATCGCCAATGCCGCTGATGCCATCGACAAAGCCCGTTTCAACAGCCTGACAGATCCTGCCCAGGCCCGCGACTGGAAAATCGAAATTTCCATCGACAAAGAGGCCAAAACGCTGACAATTACCGATAACGGTATCGGTATGACAGAGCAGGAGGTCATCGACAACGTGGGAACCATCGCCCGGAGCGGAACCAAAGCCTTCCTGCAGATGCTCGAAGAAAAGGGAACCAATGCCTCTGACATGCCTGAAATGATCGGTCAGTTCGGCGTGGGATTCTACTCCGCCTTCATGGTCGCCTCCAAGGTCGAACTGCGGACAAAACGTTCCGGATCTGATGAACCTGCCGTCTGCTGGAGCAGCACAGGTGAAGGCTCTTTCGATCTTGAACCCTGCGACAGAACGGAGCCGGGAACAGAGATCAAAATGTTCCTCAAGGATGATGCCCAGATGTACCTGGAATCCTGGAAACTTACGTCCATCATCCACAAATATTCTGATTACATTGAGTATCCCATCACAGTGCCTGAAATCAAGGTCGATGATGATAAGAAAGAGACTGTGAGCAAAAAGGTGGTCAACTCGCAGAAGGCCATCTGGCTGCGGAAGGGCTCCGAGATCACAGAAGATGAGTACAAGAGCTTCTACACGCATATTTCCAACTTTGCCGGAACGACTTATCTGAAACCGATCCATGTTTCTGCAGAGGGAGCCAGTGAGTTCAAGGCCCTGCTGTTCCTGCCGAAAGAGGCGCCGTTCAACCTGCTGATGCCCGATATTCAGAAAAAGGGTCTGCAGCTTTATGTCAAACGGGTATTCATCACCGATGAGTGCAAACAGCTGATACCGGATTATCTGCGCTTTGTCTGCGGTGTGGTGGATTCAAGCGATCTGCCGCTGAATGTCTCCCGCGAGATCCTGCAGGACAATCCTCACATTGCCAAGATCGAAAAGACGATAACGTCCAAGATTCTGGGCGAGCTGAAAAAGCTCATTGAAAACGACCGTGAGAACTACGATAAATTTTTCACAGAATTCGGAAAGATCCTCAAAGAGGGTCTTCATACTGATTTCACCAATGCCGAAAAGCTCAAGGATCTTGTGCTTTACGGTTCTATGAACACCCCTGCTGACAAAAAGCTCACTCTGGCAGAGTATGTCAATGCCATGCCCGAAAGCCAGAAGGCGATCTATTACATCACGGGCGACAAACGAGAATCAGTGGAATCCAATCCCGGATTGGAATATTTCCGCAAGCAGGGATATGATGTTCTGTTCATGACAGACCCCATTGATGAATGGGTGATGCAGTCCATGAACCAGTACCAGAAGAAACATTTTGTTTCCATCACCAAGGATGGTCTTGAGATCGACGGAGCAGAAGACGCGGTCAAAGCAGCTGCGGAAAAGTACGGCAAACTGCTGGATTACCTGAAGAAGGAGTTTGAAGGCAATGTCAGTGACGTCCGTTTTTCAGTGCGTTTGACAGAGAGTCCCTGCTGCCTCATCACCGAAGGAGGAGCGTTAGCGCCTCACATGGAACGGCTTTTCCGTGCGATGAATCAGGCGATACCTGAAAGCAAACGTATCCTGGAGCTGAATCCGGATCATCCGTTGATTCCGGCATTGAACGACATGGTTTCCGATACGGAAAATGCGGAATTAAAAAAATACATTTCCGTCTTGTGGGATCAGGCGCTTCTTTCCGAAGGCAGTCCCATCAAGGATACGGCGGCGTTCGTCAAAAACGTCACCGAGCTGATGCTCAAGGGAATCGGCATAAAATAAGCTTACAAAGCGGAGAGATGGTCGAGTGGTTTAAGGCAGCGGTCTTGAAAACCGCCGAGGCGCAAGTCTCCGAGGGTTCGAATCCCTCTCTCTCCGCCATTTTTTTAGCAAAAAAATGGCGAACGAAGCCGCAAGGCTTCACTTCACTGAGCCGTCAGGCTCAACTTCATATCTTCACGCGGCGACAGCCGCTCTTCACCCAATAACGTTACGCCTTGCTTGTGAAGACGTTCGCTCTGTTCACTTGTGAAGTCGCTCATTTCATTCGCTTGTGAAGTTTGCTCCCTACTGGAGAAAGGATTGTGTTTCTTTTATACTGCGCTTCGCTTACACGGCGGCGCTGCCGCCTTGATATTTCTGTTTACGGTGTTATATTAACCTCCGAAAGTAGATAATCTTATGGCTGAAAGCAGACT
>JAFVYP010000222.1 GCA_017508555.1 Lentisphaeria bacterium | reverse complement strand
TCTGCCGGTGCCGCCGCAACAGCTTCATCCTCTGTTGAACAAAGAGAACTTGATTTTGTCCCCATTCCCGTCCCCGGCCAGGCGGATATGGAATACGTTCCTCCTGCCCTCGCAGCCGAACAGGAATCCAAACCCTCTCCCGAAACCCTCATGCCCAGAGAGGAGATCCCCGATCAGAATGCCCCCAGAGAACACAGGGATCGCAGAAACAACAATAATAACAATAACCGCCGCAACAAGTTCAACCGCGGCAACAGAGATAATTACGGCAACCGCGACCATCACTACAATCAGAAGCGGGACGAAGAGGCGGAATATCAGCAGCTTTGTCAGGAAGAGGGCGACGTCCCCAGCCTCAACATTTCTGAATTGCAGGAAAAATCCATGCAGGAACTGACGGCGCTGGGAGAAGAACTGGGCATCGAAGGCATCGGCGCCCTGGAAAAATCCGCGCTGATCTTTGAGATCCTGCGGGCAAACGCCGAAAAAAGCGGTCTGATGTACGGCAGCGGCTATCTGGAAGTCCTTCCCGACGGATTCGGCTTTTTGAGAAGCCCCAGTTACAGCTACCTGCCCAGTCCTGAAGATATCTATATCAGCCCCTCCCAGCTCAAGCGTTTTTCGCTGAAAACCGGAGATTTTGTGGCTGGATTGATCCGTACCCCCAGAGAAAAAGAGCGTTTCTTCGCCATGCTCAAAGTGGAAAGCATCAACCATGATGCGCCTGAAAAGAAACGCAACATCATTCCCTTCAACAGTCTGGAACCCTACTTCCCCACCCAGCGTCTTGTGCTTGAAAAGGAACCTGAGGAGTATTCCACCCGTGTTGTGGATTTGGTCACCCCCATCGGCAAAGGCCAGCGCGGCCTCATCGTGGCGCCGCCCAGAACGGGAAAAACCGTTCTGCTTCAAAAAGTTGCCAAAAGCATCCGCGACAACAATCCGGAAGTAACCCTCATCATCCTGCTGATCGACGAGCGTCCGGAAGAGGTGACGGATATGAAGCGCGTCATCGACTGCGAAGTTGTCAGCTCCACCTTTGACGAGCCTCCGGAACGCCACGCGCAGGTGGCTGAAATGGTGGTCGAAAAGGCAAAACGTCTTGTGGAATACGGCAAAGACGTGGTCATCCTTCTGGACAGCATCACCCGTCTGGCCCGCGCCTACAACACGCTCCAGCCTCACAGCGGCAAGATCCTGACCGGCGGTGTGGATGCCACGGCTCTGCACAAACCCAAACGCTTCTTCGGCGCCGCCCGCAATATCGAAGGCCACGGCAGTCTCACCATCATCGCCACGGCCCTGATCGACACCGGCAGCAGAATGGATGACGTTATCTTTGAGGAATTCAAAGGAACAGGCAACATGGAACTGCATCTGGACAGAAACATTTCCGACCGCAGGATCTATCCCGCCATCAACGTCGAAAAATCCGGTACCCGCAAAGAGGAACTGCTGGTGCATCCGGAAGAACTCAACAAGCTCTGGATACTGCGCAAAGCCATCAATGACGTTCCGGCGGCAGAGGCGATGGAGATCATCCTCAGCCGCTTGAAAAAGGTCAAGACCAATATTGAATTTCTCCTCACGCTTCAGCCCGGACAGGGTCAGTGACGGATTTTCAGGGAGTGTTCCGCATCATGGCCGGAGAAAAAAATTCAAGAAACGAAAACAACTCTTTCGGTTTTTACCTCGCCTGTTTTCTGATCCTGCTCATTCTGCTGGGAGCGGCCGTTCTGCTGTTCCCCGTATGGCAGGATTACAGAAGCAAGGACGCGGAACTTCTCCGTCTCCGTGCCGAGGTGGAAAAACTCAAAGCCGAGCGCAATGAGAAACTTGAAAAAACGGCAGATCTGGAACGCTCTCCGGATGCCGTTGAAAAGGTCGCCCGCGAAAAATTCAAACTCGTCCGTCCCGGCGACAGGGTCCTGGAATACAAGGTTCCCCGCAAAGTCAAAAACCAATAGCGGTGTTCCCGCAAAAAGCTGAAAAAAACTGCCGGAAAGATCACTCTCTCCGGCAGTTTTTTTTTCAGCAGCACAGGTTCAGCCAAAACGGACAAGGGAAATGTCGTTGCTGTCCGTCAGCAGCATCGTCAGGCGGTCGAAGCCGATGGCACAGCCGCTGGAATCAGGCAGCCCCCTGTCCAGAGCGGCATAGAACGCTTCCGGCTCAGGATAGGGCAGCATGCCGCAAGAAGCGCGAAAAGCCAAGGCCTCTTTGAAGCGTCTGCGCTGCTCAACGGCATCAGTCAACTCGCCGAAGGCATTGCCCAGCTCAATACCGCCCACATAGACCTCCCAGCGTTCAGCCACAAGGGGATTGCTTCGGGATAAACGTGAAAGTGAGGCCCGGGCAGCCGGATAATCACACAAAAAGGTGATCCCCTCTTTTCCCAGATTGGGTTCCACTTTCAGAACCATCACTTCATCAAAAGAGTTATCTTTATCCGCCTCAAAAGCAGATACGCCTGCGTATTTTCTGAAGGCTTCGTCAACGGTGATATACTCCACACAAGCCATATCAAAATGTCTGCCGTCAAAAACAAAATCACTTTTGCCCAATATTTTTTCTGCGGCAAACTGCATCATGCGGGCGGTAAAATCCGCTAATTGCCTGTAATCCCATCCGGAGGCGTAGTATTCAAGGATGGTAAACTCCTCCCTGTGTTTGCGGCCGAACTCCCCGGCTCTGAAAGCGCTGCCGATCTGGAACATTTTTTCCACACCCAGAGAAAGCAGCTCTTTCATCGCCAGTTCCGGACTGGTACGCAAAAACTCCCCCTGCCCTGCCGTGACCGATTCGATATACTCTTCAGGTGCAGGCGCGGGGATCTTGACCGGAGTTTCGATTTCAAGAAACTCCCCGGCATAAAAAAAATCCCGCACCGCCCGCAGTAAAGCGGATCTGGTGCGGAGATTCCTCAAAAGCGTTTGAGTACTCAATTTTGAAACTCTTTATTACGCTTTGCTGACGCGCTCGGCATAAGCACCGGTGCGGGTATCGATCTTGACGATATCACCCTGATTGATGAAGAGGGGGACCTGGATCTCGTAACCGTTGTCGATCTTTGCCGGTTTGGTCACGTTGGTGGCAGTATCGCCGCGGACGCCGGGTTCGGTCTCAACGATCTCTTTTTCAATGAAGGTGGGCAGAGAGATCTCAATGGGCTCATCGTTGTAGATCACGAAATTGCAGAGGCTCTCTTCAATCAGGAAATAGGCCTTGTCGCCGAGAACGGCAGGATCAACGGTCATTTCTTCATAGGTGGTGGGATCGCTGAACACATAGTTCTGTCCGTCGAAGTAGGAGTAGTACATCTCGCGTTCTTCGATATTGGGCTCGTCGATCTTATCGGTGGGACGGTAGGTTTTTTCCATACCGATACCGGTAATCATGTTTTTCATGCGGCAGCGGTAGAGAGCGGTTCCCTTACCGGGTTTGCAGAATTCAAATTCGGTGATCTGCCAGGGGGCACCGTCGATCTCGATTTTGAGACCTTTTTTAAGATCAGAAGCACTGTACATTGTCATGTTCTCCAATTTTATTTCTGTTAAATGCAAAAGTATCGTCATATAAGATACACCCGCAAATACATTTTTTCAAGTCACCGGCCATATTTTCCAGATTCCTTTTCCAGAGGCGCGTTTTTTTACCGTTATTTTTATATCCGGACAGAAGGATATCCGCTTGCAAAAATATTTTTCCACTGTTATATTATCACCGGAAATAAACAAAAACTGCAACATCAGGAGATCCGATGGCAAAATTTCAAACAGCCTGTCCTGCCTGCGGTTCTGCGATCCACGTGTACAGTGAGTGGGCGGGGAGGCAGGCCATGTGCCCGCTCTGCCGGGCCAATATCACAGTTCCGGCAGAACCATCAAACTCCTTTTTCTGTCCTGCCTGCGGCAAAGAACAGCCGGCCGGCAAACCGGGCTATGTCACCTGTGCCTTCTGCGGTGAAAGCTGTCTGGCGACGCCGATGCTTGCGTTCAAGTGCGCCACGCCCCTGCCGCCTGCACCGGACGGGATCCCCCGTATCGCCTGTCCCTACTGCGAGCGCCATTACATCTTAAGTTTCACACCTGTCAACGGATTGATCGGCTGTCTGGACTGCATGAATATTTTTGCATGCCCTCCCCAACCGGAAAAGAAACAGCCGCAGTCGGGCAATGCTTATACGACGATGCTCCTTTCTCCGGTGCCGGCACAGCCGAAGGTCCAAATCGCGGCCGCAGAACAGCCGCGCACTGAAACCATTGTAAAAACCATGCAGCTTTCGCCTCAGCAGCAGGTAAATACCACCATGCCGCTTTCGCCGGTACGGAACAGCATTCAGACGCCTGAGATTGCCATGAAAACCATGCAGCTTTCGCCGGCCCGGAACAGTATTCAGACGCCCGAGGCTGCCATGAAAACCATGCAGCTTACGCCGCAGCCGCAGATCAACATGCCCACACAGCTGCCCCCGGCAGGCAACACAGCAGACTCTCCTGCGCGGAAAACGGTTAAGCTGACTCTCCTGCCGTCAGCGTTTCAGTCCGGGGCGGCCGCCGCACAGCCGGATAAAACCATCCAGCTGACCCCGGGCAGTATCCCCTCTTCCTCGCGGGCAGAAGAACTGCTTGCCCAGCCGGCCAACAAGCCTCAATATCAGACAGACCACCCCTTTGCAGCATCAGCGGACGCCGCTTTCGCCTCCCTGAACGCCCAGCAGCAGCCTCAGGAACAAAAAAGCGGAGAGGGAAATTCAAAGCTCAACAATTTCCTTTCCCGTTTGCGCCACCCGAAGAACAGCTGAAAACGCCGGACTTTTACGGCAGCTGCACGCAACAGAAAAAAAATAACCTGAAGTATCGGCAGATTTAACGAAAAACTGCTTGACAATGAGGCTATACAGGTATATCTTATCTGAAGGTATATTCAAATTGACGCAGAAGTTCCTCCGGAACCTGCGGCTTGAACACAAATAATCAACCATAAGGAAGTCAAGATGAAAGTTGACCTTACCGGAAAAGTTGCCGTCGTCACCGGCGGCGGTGGTATCCTTTGCAGTGTTATGGCGGAAGCCCTTGCCAGGAGCGGAGCCAAAGTAGCCATTCTCGATCTCCGCGAAGAAAACGCCAAAAAAGTGGCGGATAAAATCAATGCTGACGGCGGCAAAGCCATCGGTATTTCCGCAAACGTCCTTGAACTGGAAAGCCTCAAAGCCGCTCAGGCCCAGGTCGAAGCGGAACTGGGTTCCTGCGACATCCTCGTCAACGGCGCAGGCGGCAACAACCCCAAAGGCACCACCAGCAAAGAGTATCTCTTCCCCGAAGATCTGGCCAAACAGGTCGAAGGTGTCACCACATTCTTTGATCTGGATCCTGCCGGAGTCGGTTTTGTTTTCAACCTCAACTTCCTTGGAACCCTTCTCCCCACTCAGGTCTTTGCCCGCGGCATGGCTGAACGCGGAACCGGCGCTGTCATCAACATTTCCAGCATGAACGCCTTCACGCCGCTCACCAAGATCCCGGCCTATTCCGGAGCCAAAGCCGCCATCAGCAACTTCACTCAGTGGCTGGCTGTTCACTTTTCCAAAGTGGGCGTCCGTGTGAACGCCATTGCCCCCGGCTTCTTCCTCACCGATCAGAACCGGGCGCTGCTCACCAATCCCGACGGCAGCCTGACTCCCCGCGGCAACACCATTCTTACCCACACGCCCATGGGCAAATTCGGTAAGCCCGAAGATCTGGTCGGCGCGCTCCTCTTCCTCCTCGACGAAGAAGCTGCCGGATTCATCAACGGCGTCGTTCTTCCCATCGACGGCGGATTCAGCTCCTTCAGCGGAGTTTAGTCTTCAGTTTCAACCATCTTTTTAAGGAAAATATATCATGTCTAAAGCTGATATCGGTT
>JAFVYP010000221.1 GCA_017508555.1 Lentisphaeria bacterium | reverse complement strand
TTACGCCGTCAACAGTCCGGGGAGGGGCCGCAAAGTTGTTTTCCAGATCCGCCATCGCGAGGCTCTTTTTCTGATTTCCCCGCTGGAAATGAAGCTCAAAAAGAGGGTTGTTCCAGTTGAATAACTCTCTCTGGTTTTTTTCGTCATATAAGGAGACGATCCTGACTTTTCCCGGATACGTTACCAGTGTCAGGATTTTTTTTTTACCGAGTGAGAGCAGATACTTCTGCGGATCTTTCAGGATCTTATCCATATCCCTGAAACCGCTTCTGGCCAGATTGAAACAGGCAGAACTTTGTGCTTTTGACAGCTTTGCCGCAAGGATTTTTTTCTGCATGTCTGCCGGGATCTGCGCCGCCTGTTTGAATGCGGGGGTGACCACCTTTTTGAACTCAAGCACGCGGTCGCGGATCTCTTTTTCCGTCAGGATGCAGTTGAAATATCCGCCGCCGTAAACTTCTCCGCCGAAATTCCACGGGATACCGAAACGGCTGGAACCGGCAAACTCAAAACCGCCTGCCGGTGCCGGCAGTTGGACTTTCGGGAGTTTCTGACTGACGACAGCTTTGCCGTCAACATAGATCTGCACCTCGGTCCAGATCTCTCCCTGATCCACGGCCTCGTGGTATTTGCAGGTCATGGCAATATGATGTGTCCGGGGATTTTTAAGATCAAAGAAGGCCGGAGAAAGGAAGGCTTTCTGATACTTTTTACCGTCAAACCACAGCATGTAAAAGCTGCGCTGATACCGGGCCAGAACAAAGGAGTTGCCCGCATAAAACAAACCGTCATAGGCCAGAGAGACCGCATTGTTTCCGGCTGGACGGCCGGATTTGCAGACAAGGTCAAGGGTGAAGCCTGTTCTGCTTTCGGGAACAGCAACACCAGACAGGGAAAGGGCGGTACTTCTGCCGTCCATTTCCAGGGCTCCGGCAGAGGTGATTTTGCGTTTGCCGCTGACTGTCATTGTTCCGCTGCCCCGCTTCAGACTGCCGCCGGAAAGCTCAGGCGCCTTGAAGGTGAAGGTGCCGGAAAGCGTATATTTTTTGACTTCTTTCCAGTCGGGAGCGGTACTCAACCAGTCCAGGAGCTTTCCGGTAAGCCAGACATGGCCGGCGGCGTTGAGGTGGACTTCGTCTCCTTTTTTGAAAAATTTGATCCGGTCGGAAATGGCGGACATCGGTGTATAGATATCCAGAAATTCAACGCCCGCTTCATCTGCTGCCTTTTTCCAGTTGGCTGTGAATTTTGCCAGCATTTCAGGAGAACCGAACCAGTAAAGATTTTTTGCTCCGGCCGCAAGTCTCCGGGCGAGTTTGTTCTTGAGGAATTGGCCGTCCAGCGCAAGGGGCGATACCAGCAGGACACGGGCCGAGGGAAAACGGCTTCTCAGCTGCCGCAGAACGTCAAGGGCAAGGGGCAGCTGCCTGCTGACAGGAACTTGCGCTGTGGTGAAGTTGTCGTTGCTGCGGGTCATGGTATCGTTATGTCCCAGCATAATGACGATCAAATCAGGATCGGCTTTTTTCAAAGCATCGTATGCAGCGGGACGGGGCGCATATTTTCCGGTCAGACGGTTGAATACCCGCTGATGGAATCTCCCGCAACGGCACAGTTGATGAAAGTTGCTTTTTTTCCAGCCTTGTTCAGATAGAAATCGATTTGGGCTGGTGTGTTGCGGGAGCGGTCAAAATCAAGCTCACTGTCTCCGATCCAGAGGATCTGCAAGGGTCTTTTGCTGATTTTTTTTGCTGCCGCAAGAGCGCTGTCAAAGGCCCGTTCCGGTACAACGGAGCTTTGGAAGCGCACTGCGGTCCCGTTGCGTGCAACGGTGATGTTGCAGGAATCATCCTCTTTGCTCAGGGGGATCTTGGCAGCCGGGATCGTCACAATGCCTTTGCTGTCAGCAGCTGCGGCAAAGTATTCTGAACCGGCAAATACTGAAAAGATTTTGCCGGGGGCGTTGGTGCTGACACGGATATCTGCCCTTTTGCCGCGCATGACAGGAACGGCAGGAACCTGGATGCGCACGCTTTTATCCTCAAGTTTTCTGACTTTGATGTTGTCAAAGGTCAGCGCCGCACCGGAAGGGATCTCAAAGGTAAGCGAGATACGATCCGTCTGGATCTTGCTGTGATCAAGTTTGATTTTATGTTTTTTTTCAGCAGACGTCAGCGTGATCCTACCGTATTCTGCCATGTAGGGTTTCCGGGGGCTTTCCGGAAAAACCATGGCGCCGACAGTCACTGTTCCTTTACCGGAAGCTGTGAACTCAAGTTCAAGCAGCGCGCCGCTCAAGTGACGCAAATTCAGCAGCATTTTGGTACATCTGCCGAAATACTGACCGTTTTTTTGCGTTGGCAGAAGGGTCATTTTGCCGTTTTGGCGGGTCAGTTTTCCATTCCAGTACTGGGGGGTATTCCAGCCTTCTGTTCCTTTTTCAAAATCGTTGCTGACGGCAGCGGGGGCTGCGCAGAAAATCGTTCCTGTGAACAGAAATGCTGTTAAGAAAAGAAGGTTTTTCATAATGATTTACCGACTCCTTCTTTGCTGTAAGTCGTTTCTATCCGCATGGGACAGGCACGCATATCTTCTGCGCTCATGGTACTGACGTGACCATCCCAGAAACCTACGTTGGCCCGGTCGCTGTGCAGACGCCAGATCCCGATTTTCGTGTAGGCCAGAGAGTTGACGCTGTACCAGAAGTAAAAGGCTTCGATCTTTGTCAGATCGCTGAAAACACCGGAATCCGCAAGAATGGCAAAGCCGGAGGGAGAACGCAGATCAGTCGGCCGGATCGACCACCAGAAACTTGGACAGGAGGTCCGGTTGACTTTGCCGATGTTGTTCAAACGCGCCGCAAAAAATTCATTGCCGTTGAGCAGAGCCCACAAACCATAGCTGTTGCGATTGCCGTTGCCGAAGGGACCGTTTTGAGGATTGCTCAATTTGGGCAGAGAGGGACAAACCACCGTTTTCGTGGTCACATACGGTTTACCGTCTTTTGAATAACCGGTGAGCAGTGCCACCCAGGTCGGCGTACTGGCATAATGGATGACATAACCGCCATTATCCTCCGCATACATCAAAAGACCGGAAGTTGTCTGCTTCAAATTGGATGAGCAATTTGTCGTTCTGGCCCGCTCCCTTGCCTGCTGCAAGGCCGGCATCAGCATCGCCGCCAGAATCGCGATAATGGCGATCACAACCAGCAGTTCTATGAGAGTAAAGGGGGAGAGCTTGGGGGACAGCGAAAACTTTCTTTTCACGAGAAAAGAAGGTTTTCGCTTTCCCCCAAACCCCCTTTCACTTTCAAAGAAAAGCGGGGTATTTTGTTGTTGGGCGAAACCAGCCGTATTCTGCGGCGCACCGATATCCGTT
>JAFVYP010000220.1 GCA_017508555.1 Lentisphaeria bacterium | reverse complement strand
CCGTATTCTGCGGCGCACCGATATCCGTTTTTGTCCGTTTTTGTCCGTTTTTGTCCGTTTTTAACGCGCCGCCCCACAAAGACAGCATGCCGCAGCGGTTATACAAAACACCTGTTTGACAAGTCGCGCTCCCCTTTTCTTCCCCCAAAAGCGTTTTTTCAGTTATTTCACTCTTTTTCATGTCGCTCTCCCTGTTGTCTTTTATAAATAAGCACCGAACTCTTTTAATTCTTCTCTTAATTTTCTGCCGTCGATCTGACGCGGCATGACATCGTTCAAAGCGGCCCGGGCAGCGGCCAGTCCGGCTGCCTGTCCGATGGAAACTGCCGTGGGCATGATGCGGAAACTGCTGTGGATAGCGGCATCCGCTGAAATGGGACGGCCCCCCACAAGCAGATTGTCACAGTCAGCAGCAACAAGACACCTGTAAGGGATCTCATAAAATCCGCCGGGCGTGATCGGTTCCAGACGCGTCCCCGCCCCTGTGGGAGAATGGACGTCAATAGAATAAGCACACCTGGCAACCCCATCTTCAAACCGGGAACAGTTTTTGAAATCCTTTTCCGTCAGACGGAACAATCCCTCTATATGACGGCTCTCACGCACGCCAATCTGGACCCCCATGGACATCAGCCGCGCATTGCGGAAAGCCGGAATCTCATTTTTCAACCAGAAATAAATATCCCGCAGCTGACGGCGCCCCTCTATTTCCGCCTGCGAAAGACTTTTGCCATCGACGGGATCGAAGTTCACGACGCGGGTCGTATTGAAATGCACAACGCCGTCATCGGCCATCTCAAAGGGAAAAAGCAGAATGTTTTCACGGGGACAGCGGATCTTCCCATCGGCCACAGCCTGCGCATAACTGCCGTTGAGCGCTCTGCGCAGATCAAATATCTTCTCATCCGGAGAATCTTTATGCCATCCCGTTTCCACATGGGAAAGTTTGAAACACAGCGTCATGGGCTGACATTCCCCCCGCTCATTGCCCACTGTATAACGGCAGCCGGAAAAAGCGGCAAGCTCACCGTCTCCCGTACAGTCAACGAAACATTTTCCCCGGACAGCCACCTCGCCTCCCGCCGTGATACAGCGGACTGCTGTGATTTTCTGCTCTTCCATCACAACGCCTGAAAGCGTATGATGATACAGGATCTCCGCCCCGGATTCCAGCAGCAGATCCTCTGCTGCCAGCGCGGCGGATTCCTTGTTGATCCCCCGGGCGGCGCAACTGTACGGATCCCGGCTCCGCCGCACAGAAACCTCGGCGGGAAGATATTTTTCCATCCTTTTTTTCCACTCAACGAAAACCGGTTTATCCAGTTCCTGCTCTTTGTGGAAACTGCACATGAAAGGCGTGACTTCTCCAACAGCAGCCATGCCGCCCGGTACACCGTAACGTTCGATCACAACGGTCTTCGCTCCCGCCCGGGCACTGAACACAGCCGCCCCCAGTCCGGCGGGACCTGCTCCGCAGATGACCACATCGGCCACCGCTGTCACTGGAATACAGCGGTTTTCTGATATATTGATTTTTTCCATAGAATATATTTCCTCCGTTTTTCTTTAATATAATACCATATAAAAATTTGAATTGCTTGTATTCTTGTGCTATATTCATTGCGCAAAAAGCTGAAAACACCTGAAACTGTCTTATGAAAGAGCATATTATACAACTTTTAACCGAAGAACTGTACGATCTGTCAGCGCTGACAGGAACCTGCTGTCTCTGGAAATACAGCCCCCATCTGCTGACGGATCCGCGCCTGGGAGCCCAGCGCCTGCATAACTGTTCCTTCTGTCTGAAATTCAAAGAGGAAAAGGGCGAAAACATCTGTGTCCGGCATGATACGGAGACCCTGGCAGGACTTTTGCGCAGCAGCAGACCGGGACCGCAGCTTGTCCGTTGTCCGGCCGGAGCGGAGGAGTATCTGATTCCCGTGACCGGTTCTTCGCGTCTCCTCGGCGCAGTTCTCTGCGGCCCCTTCAGAGGAGACAGCGGCGCGGCGGATCTGCCCCTCTGGCGCAAAGAACTTGCCCCCGTTCTGGAACGCTGTGTCTGCAAACGCATAGCCCCTCTCTGCCGGGATCTGTATCTCACCCATACTGTCCATAACGGCAATGATCCGAGAATAGCGGCGGTCATCGACTATGTGACCGGCAGCTTCGCGGATACGGTCACACTGGAAACCGCCGCTCAAAAGGTCTTTTTGAGCCCCTCGCGTCTTTCGCATCTTTTCAAAGAAAAGTGCGGTGTGGACTTTTCCACTTTTCTCACAAGGCTCCGGGTCAACGAAGCGGAAGCGCTTCTCAGGGATACGGCCTGCTCCATCGAAGAGGTCGCCCTGCGCAGCGGTTTCGGAGACCGTTCCCATTTTACATCCATCTTCAAAAAATACAACGGTCTGCCTCCTGCAAAATTCAGAAAAAAAGCCAGGGAGGAGATCTCTTTATTCAGAAAAAAACTTCTCAACCCAACAGAATAAGGAATAAGATCATGTGTGTATGGAGTGCCTATATCGGCAAAAAACAGGCAGCTGCCGAAGTCTGGAAAACAGGAACGGCTATCGAAGGTATCTGGGGCGGATTTTATACCGGTATCACCGCCGTTGATGCTTCCGGTATCCACTGCGCCAAGTGCTGCGGCTACTCAAAATACTGGGAGGAAAAATTTTCCCTTTCCGACCTTCCGGGAAATGCCGGCTTTTTCCACAGCCGCACCAACAGCGGCGGAGACGAGGCCTGGGGGCATCCCTTTGTCGGCACCAACAAACATGCCGTCCTCATGGGACAGGGCAGTGACGGCGTTTTTTCTGATATGAGCATCTGGGCAGCCGAAGGCAACAAACTGGCCGGAAAAGGCAAACAGTTCCCTGCCCGCGCGTACAATGTGCCGCTCAAACGTTATCCGGTCCTGGCAGACGGCGCGAAAGTCCACGTTTCCGAGATCATGGCTCAGGCTGTTGAGGCCATGTACGAAGAGACGAAAGATGCGCTGGCAACCCTGCGGGCCATCGGAACCCATCTGAAAGAAGAGGCCATCACTCTTGTGATGTTCCATGACCAACCGGAAAAAATCTATTTTATCAATATGAACCAGAGCGGCGTCATTTATTTTACGCCGGAGGGAGCCTATGCCGCCAGCTCCCGTCTGGCCTTCGGTCTGCCGCTGGTCAAATATACAGCGATCCCTCTCAACTGCATCGGTTATTTTACAGCAGAGAGCTTTTACAGTGAAAACCTGCCTGATCCCGGATATCCCCTTCTGGACCGTATCCCTGACGGGGTATATACGGCTGCGGTCAAATATCTCAGGGAAAATCCCGGCAGTCTCCTTGCGCAGATCACCGACGGCGGTTTCGGACCGCTTTTCCCGTCAGAAGGCATCCGCCTGCGGGCCATTGCGGCGCACAGGCTTGCGGAAACACTCTGTGCTGAGGGCGTTGCTGAAAGAAAAGATGACTTTCTCCCCGGCCCCTGCGGCACACAGGGGCTTGTCACCCGTTTTTATTATAAAGGATGAGGTTTTTTGAAAAGATATGCTTGAAATAAAGGCATTTTGACAGTATTTTATTTCAATACACTTTTAACCCGTCATAACGGAAAGAATCAAAATATGGAAGACAACAATTACAGCATCCGCAGTCTTACCGAAGAGATCGGTAAGGACCCCAAGGAATTTACCAAGGCAGATATCATCAACTTTATCTGCGAAAACGGTATCCGTCACATCAATTTTCAGTACCCCGCCGGAGACGGCAGACTCAAGACCCTGAATTTCGTCATCAACGATCTGGAATATCTTGAAGAGATCCTTTCCTGCGGCGAACGCGTGGACGGCTCCAGTCTGTTCCCCTTCATCGAAGCCAACAACAGCGACCTGTACGTTGTGCCCCGCTTCCGCACGGCCTACATGGATCCCTTCTGCGAACTGCCCACGATCAACTTCCTCTGCGCCTTCTTCAACAAGGACGGCAATCCTCTGGAAAGCTCTCCGGAATACACGCTCCATAAGGCCTGCGAGGCTTTCAAAAAGTCCACCGGCAGAGAGTTTCAGGCCATGGGCGAACTGGAATACTATGTGATCGCCCCCGATGAAGAGGTCTATCAGGCCGTCGATCAGAAAGGCTATCACGAATCCGCTCCCTATGCCAAATTCGGCGAGTTCCGTCAGCTTTGCATGAACTACATCGCCAAGGCCGGCGGCAAGATCAAATACGGCCACTCCGAAGTGGGCAACTTTACCCTTGACGGAAAAATCTACGAACAGAATGAGATCGAATTTCTCCCCGTCAACGCCGAAGAGGCCGCCGAACAGCTGACCATCGCCAAATGGATCATCCGCAACCTGGCTTATCAGGAGGGACTGGATGTCACTTTTGCACCCAAGATCACTGTCGGCAAAGCCGGTTCCGGACTCCATGTCCACTTCCGCGTGATGAAGGATGGCAAAAACCAGATGCTCAAAGACGGTGCCCTCTCTGACGATGCCAAACGCGCCATCGCCGGACTGATGATGCTGGCGCCCTCCATCACCGCCTTCGG
>JAFVYP010000219.1 GCA_017508555.1 Lentisphaeria bacterium | reverse complement strand
GTGCTGCCCTGCGGTATGCTGATTGTTTTGGCTTCGATCGTTATACTCGCCAGCCTCTTTCGCCACAGAAACTACCGCGAAAGCCTATCTCTGCGGCGCACCAAGCGTCAGACCTGTCAGACTTGTCCGACAGGTCCGACACAAGCGCCGCCCCTGCGCAGACTGCGTGCCAACGCAGTCATCAAGAGCTTGTACTGCCCAGCGCGTCACACAGGCTGATTTGCAGCTCTGTCATGCCTCCCCAAAAGGGCATGGCAGTCATCCCGGAGCCTGTGCCGGAGATAAAATTAAGAAAAAATTAAAAAAAAATAAAAAAAAGACTTTAACTCCCCGGAAATCGTGTTATATTCTATAACAGCGAGTTTGTTCGCTTTTGGAATATTGAACGAACCTGCCGGAAATGGCGGGGTTCTGATTCCGGAAGGTGCGTCCGTTTGTCAAAAGAGCGTACATCCGGGGAGATGCAGAAAGTTTTCTGCGGCAGGACATTGGAGTTGTTCTGCGTGCTTTGAGATATCCGTCAGCCGGAGCGGTTTGAAAACTGCTTGCGGGCGGAGCGGGGCTTTTTGTCTTTTGAAAAGTCTGGGGATATCCTGCCTTTCTGTATTGCTTTCTGCGATGTTTTCCTCTTGTGACTTCCGGATGGTTTCCGGTCGGAGAAGGGTAATGGAAGAGGAAAAAAAGAGACTCCGGCGTTACTTTTCTGCCCGGCGCAATGCGTTGAGCAGTGAGGAACGTGCCGTGTATGACGCGGCGTTGCGCAAAAATCTTTGCGCACTTGATCTTTTTTGTTCCTCCGCCTGTACGGCGGCTTTTATGCCGCTGGGGGCTGAACCTGATTTGTTGCCCGTTCTCCGGGAAAAGCGGCTGTTTTTACCGCGTTATGCGGCTGAAAAACAGACTTATGAGCTGGTTGAAGTCTTTTGTCTTGAACGGGATCTGGTCACGGGACGTTACGGTATTGCCGAACCCCGTCCGGAACTGCCTGCTGCGGAAGAGGATTTCATCCGAAAAGAGGTATTGTTCCTGGTTCCGGCGGTCTCTTGTGACCGGCGGGGAACCAGATTGGGCCGGGGAGGCGGTTTTTATGACCGTTTGCTTGAGGCCGTTGCAAAACCTCCGGTGGGGGTGATCTACTCCTGCCAGACCGGTGAGGATCTGCCGAAGGGCAGGTATGACGTACCCATGGGTTGGGTCGTTACTGAGAAGGAAGTTATTAACTGTCAGAGGGAAGGGGAGCCCCTTCCGGACAAGGAGTGAGAGATGGGTGGAGAATTAGTCCTGGTGGGGGTCGGTGCGATCTTTTGCGTGATCGGTATCGCCGCCGGCATCATCATAAACAATTACATTCAGAAATTGCAGAAGGATTCTGCCTTCCGCAATGCTGAAAAGATCCGCAGCGATGCGGAGCGTGAGGCGGAGCATCTGCTGCGGGATGCCCGTGTGTCTGCCAAGGGCGAGACGATCAAAATGCGCGAAGAGTGCGAAGAGGAGCTTAAAGAGCGCCGCCGGGAGCAGAGCAACAATGAAAAGCGTCTGGCCCAGCGCGAAGAGGTCCTTGACCGCCGTATCGAGGCCGCTGATGCCAAGCTGAAAAATGTGGAAAAACGCGAGAAGGAGATCGAACTTCTGCGTGAGCGTATCAGCGTCAAGGAAAAGGATCTTTCCAAGTGTATTTCCCAGCAGATCGACGAATTGGAGCGCATCAGCGGATTTTCCCGTGAAGAGGCCGGCAAAATGCTGCTTGAAAAAATCAGCAATGAGGTGAAAAATGAGTCTGGTATCATGGTCCGCAACATCATTGAGGAGGCGAAAGTCCGCAGTGAGCGCGAGGCCCGCCGGATTTTGACTTACGCCATCCAGCGGTATGCTTCTGACTGCACCTATGAGCGTACCACGGCCACGATCCCTCTTCAGAACGATGAAATGAAGGGCCGTATCATCGGCCGTGAGGGACGCAATATCCGTGCAATCGAAGCGGCTACGGGCGTAAGTATCCTGATCGACGATACGCCTGAAGCGGTCGTCATCAGCTGTTTTGATCCTGTGCGCAAAGAGGTGGCCCGTCAGCTGATGGAGCGTCTGATTGCTGACGGCCGTATCCATCCCACGCGCATCGAGGAACTTGTGCGCAAAATCAGCAAGGATCTGGAAGAAGAGCTCTTCCAGGTGGGTGAGGCCGCTGTGCTTGAAACAGCCATTCAGGGTGTTTCTCCCCAGATCATGAAGGTCCTGGGCCGTTTGAAATACCGTTACAGTTTTTCTCAGAATGTGCTTCAGCACTCACTTGAAACGGCCTATTTCATGGGGATCATCGCTGCTGAGCTGGGACTGGATGAGAAGAAGGCCAAAAGGATCGGTCTTTTCCATGATATCGGCAAGGCGCTTGACCATGAGATCGAGGGCCCCCATGCGCAGATCGGTGCGGATTTCCTGCGTAAGCACAATGAGTCCAAAGAGGTCATCCATGCTGTTGCGGCCCACCATGGAGAGGTGGAGCCTGAAAGTCTCTATGATGTGCTGATCTCTGCCTGTGATACCTTGAGTGCCTCCCGTCCGGGAGCCCGCAGCGAGACGACCGAGCTTTATCTCAAGCGTCTGGAACAGCTGGAAACCATCGCCCATGAATTTTCCGGCGTCGAGTCCTGCTTCGCGCTCCAGGCCGGACGGGAGATCCGCGTGATCGTCACGCCTGAAAAGGTCTCCGAAGGTGAAGCGCAGATGCTGGCCCGCAATATTTGTCAGCGTATTGAAAAAGAGATGACTTATCCCGGTCAGATCAAGGTCACGATCATCCGTGAGACCCGGTCTGTGGAATACGCCAAGTAATTTGGAACAATATATACCGGAGAAGCTGGAAAATGTCTCTGTCAAGGGTCAGACTTGAGGTGGATCTCCGTGCGCTTGAGCATAATTTTACGGAGATCCGCCGACGGGTGCAGCCCTGCCGCTGCGGAGCTGTTCTCAAAGCGGATGCTTATGGAACGGGCGTTTTGCGTGCGGCAGAGGCTGTCAGGAAGGCCGGAGCTGTCCGCATTTTCACTGCTGACGTGAATGAAGCTATCGAGGTTTCTGCGGCGGGACTTCCCGTGCAGCTTCTGGGCACGTTGTTCAAAGAGGAGGCTGAGGAGTCTGTTGCCCGGGGATTTATCGTTCCGCTCACAAGTTTTGAGTCGGCCCGGATGGTCAGTCAGGCGGCCTGTGCTCAGAACAGGACTGCGGTCTGTCAGATCAAAGTGGATTCCGGCATGGGCCGTTTCGGCATGATGACGGAAGAGGCTTTTGAAGAGAGCAGAAAGATTTTCGCTCTGCCCGGATTGAAGATCACGGGACTTTATTCCCATTTATCCAGTGCAGATACTCCCGGAAACTCTTTCACTCAAAAGCAGATCGCGCGTTTCTGTGCGCTGTTCAACGCTTTGAAAAACGCAGGATTTTCCTTTGAAGATGTCCACATATCCGCCAGTAACGGAATCGGGTTTTACAGTGAGGCGCTTGCTGAGCCTTTTACCTTTGCCCGTGCGGGCGTTATCATGTACGGCAGTGAGAGGGGACACAAAGAGGCTGTTCCGCAGCTGAAAAGGGTCATTTCTCTGAAGAGCCGTCTGGCTGCCGTCCGTCGGATGCCTGCGGGCAGTTTTATCGGTTACGGACATACTTATCAGGCGGCGGCGCAGGTTCTTGTGGGAACGGTTCCCGCAGGCTATGAGGATGGAATCCCGCTGGCTCTTTCCAACCGGGGGGAGGTATTGATCCGCGGCGTGCGCTGTCCCATTGTCGGACGGGTCAGCATGGATTGTTTTACGGTTCTGCTTGACGGGGTGCCGGAAGCTCGTCCGGGGGAAGAGGTCATCTGTCTGGGCAGTGATGGAAACAATGAGATCACTCCGGGAGACTGGGCTGCGCTCAAGGGAACGCATGTCCACGATATCATGTGTTCTTTCGGCAGAAGAGTGGAGCGGAGATACTTATGACCGAAAAGATCCGCCTTTTTGAACGTATCGAATCCGGCAGGACGGCAGTCCGTGCCGGACGTATCCCCGGATTGCGGGAGCGGCGCAAGACCCTCAAACGTCTGTTGATCCTGCTTGTTTCCCATCGTGAGGCGGCGTATTCTGTTCTGGCTGATGACCTGGGCCGTTCCCGTCAGGCGGCCATCTGGTCGGAGATGCTGCCCCTGATACAGACATTGAAATATCTGATCCGCAAACTGCCCTCTCTGGCTTCTCCCCGGCGTTTGCCGGTCAACTGGGTGAATTTTCCTGCCCGTGAAAAGATTTTTCCTGAACCCCTGGGGCATGTTTTGATCGCCGCCTCCTGGGATTTCCCGATTTTGCTGGCCCTGGAGCCTGTGATCGGAGCTTATGCCGCCGGCAACAGGGTGGTTGTGAAACTTTCCGGGCGGGCTGAAAAATCAGTTCAGTTTGTCCGCTGGCTCATTGAGGAGACCTTTGTGGGGGATGAAGTTGTCTCTGTGGATAACGAAGCCTCCCTTGAAGAATTGCTGGCATACGGATTTGATTTTGTCCACTATGCCGGAGATGAGTCCGGTGCCCGTGATCTGCATACCCGTATGGCGGGGACACTGACGCCTGTTTCTCTGCGGACCGGCGGAAAATCTCCGGCCATCGTTGACTGCCGTTCCCGTGTGCGTTACGCCGCTGAGCGGATCGTTCAGGCCAAGTTTTTCAATGCGGGCCAAAGCCGTATCGCGCCTGATTTTGTATTTGTCCACGAGCGGATCGCGGCCCGGTTCAAGCAGCATGCTTCTGCGTTTGTCCGCAAGACTTACGGCCGTGAACCGCTGGAAAACCCGGAGTATGGTAAAATCATCGACGCGGCGCATTATGAACGTTTGAGCAAACTTTTTTCAGCCGGACGTCTGGTGTGCGGCGGAGAAAAAGATCCGGAACATTTGAAGATCGCTCCGACCATCGTTGATATGATCTCTAAGGAGGAGCTTCTGAAGAGCGGAGAGATCTGCGGTCCTGTTCTGCCTGTTGTGACCTATCTTTCTGAAGAGGATCTGGTGAAAAAGCTCAAACGTTTTTCCTGTCCTCCGGCGCTTTACTGTTTTTCCGGCGATGCCGCTCTTGTGCGGCATCTGATCCGCTGTATTCCTGCCGGCAATGTGGTCATCAACGATGCCGGAATGCAGTTTTTCAATCACCGTATGCCTGCGCGGAAGGTCTTTGCGGCCTTTTCCCATTACAAAACTGTGATGACGCAGGTGCCTTTGTTCATCCCTCCCTGGCGCAAACTGCCTCTGCGGGGGCTCTGGAATACGCTCCTTGAATGTCTCGTCAAGTGGAGTGTCTGATGTTTTACCCCTCAAAATAAGGAATCACCGATATGCCTCCAGTCATGCCTTTGGAAATCCAGTGGTTTATTTACGCGCTGGTCAGCAACGACGCATTAACGCAGAGCGATGCGCAGGCCCTTTACCGTTCTCTGGGACTGCGTGCCAATCTGGAAGATTTTGCGCAGCTGGTCCTTGACCACCTCTCTGCCGGATTGGGAGATGAGGATGTTCAGGAAATGGCCGGACAGCTTCAGGAGATCATGGAATATGCCGTTGAACAAAGCCAGACCGGTTCTGCGCCGCCCCGTGTGCCGGTTCCTGTGGCGACGGCTCCTGCCCGGACAGCGGCCTCCTGTCCTGTACCGCAGAGTACGGCGGCCGCCGCAGATCCAGCGTCTGCGTCCGGTGGAGAGGGCAGCTCTCAGGGGGAGGGGCTTGCTGATGACAGTGCCCTTTATTTTTCGCCGCTGGATATTGATCTGTCGCAGATCCAGTCCTATGAGGATCTGCCCAGTTTGAGTGATACGGCCCAGTTGAGTGATGAAGAGCTGGCCGACCGGATGATCTGTCTGCTGACCTGTCTCCGGGCGCTGGGGTGCAGTGACTTGCATATTTCCGGCGGAACGCCGCCTTTCGTCCGCCGTCAGCTTGAGGTGGAACGTATTGATTCCTATGTTCTTACAGCGGAGGATTCCCGGCGTCTCAATCTGGCTCTGCTGTCACCCAATCAGAAAAAGATGTTTGCTGAAAAGATGGATATGAGTTTTGCTCTTGAGATCGGTGCTGACCGTTTCCGCGTCTGTCTCATGGAACACAAGGATGGTGTGGGCGGCAGTTACCGCCTCGTGCCGGATCATATCTGTTCATTGCAGGAACTGGGCTTTCTGGAAAAAGATGTGCCGTTCATCGAACGTCTGCTGGACTACAACAACGGTCTGATCCTTGTGACCGGTCCCATCGGTTCCGGCAAGACCACCACCCTTGCGGCCATGGTCAACATCATCAATGACCGCCGTCAGGATCATGTGATCTCCGTCGAAGAGCCGATCGAGATCCTTCAGATATCCAAGAACTGCCAGGTGACCCAGCGTGAAGTGGGCCATCATACGGTCAGTTACCATGCCGCGCTCAAAGCCGCACTCCGTGAGGACCCGGATATCATCGTTATCGGAGAAATGCACGACCTTGAAACCATTGAAAACGCCATCACCGCTTCTGAAACAGGTCACCTTGTGATCGGAACGCTCCATACAGGAGACGCTCCCAGTACCCTGAACCGTCTGCTGGACGTGTTTCCGCCAGAGCAGCAGCCGCAGATCCGTGCCATGACCGCAGGCAGTCTGCGCGGCATCATCTGTCAGAAACTTGTTCCGGATGGTTTCGGCGGCATCACCATCGTTTACGAAGTTCTGCTCAACAGCATGGCTGTTTCCAACATTGTCAACGAGGGAAAAGCCTTCCGTTTGAAAGCCACCATGTCCACTGCGACCAAGCAGGGCATGTGTATTCTTGACCAGTGTGTTTACAACAAGTTTGAGCAGGGATTGATGACAAGAGAGGCCGCATTGGCTCAGATGACAGATGCCTCCGTCATCGCCCAGTTGGAACAGCTTCACGCTGTCCGTGAGGCGCAGAAATTCGCCGCAGAAGCCGCCAGAAACAACGCAAGATAATGAGGGGGAATAAGAATTATGGCTGACGAACCGATGATCAATAAATATCTGCGCCAGATGCTTGAAATGGGCGGATCGGACTTGCATTTATCCATCAACTTTCCGGCGAAGGCCCGTATCCACGGCAACATCCAGTGTCTGGATGATGACGTGCTGGATGCCGACCGTATGGAGCAGATGCTCCGTGAGATCTGTCTCCCCGCGTGGCGCTGGACCGATTTTATGAAACGCCGCGATCTGGACTTTGCCCATGAGATCCCCGGGCTGGCCCGTTTCCGCTGTAACTACATGTATAATTACCACGGCATGGGAGCTGTTCTCCGTCAGATCCCCAGCAAGATCCTGACCATGGAGGATCTTCATCTGCCGGAGGTCCTCAAAGAGATCTGCGCTTACAAATCCGGTCTTGTGCTGGTGACGGGGCCCACGGGTTCCGGTAAATCCACCACTCTGGCCGCCATGATCGACTACATCAATGACAATTACAGCAAGCATATCATCACCATTGAGGATCCCATTGAGTTCGTGCATCCCAGCAAAAACTGTACCATTGTCCACCGCGAGGTGGGGATCCACAGCCACTCCTTTCCGGATGCGCTGCGGGGCGCCATGCGTTCCGACCCGGATATCGTGCTGATCGGTGAGATGCGCGAAAACGAGACCATCCGTCTGGGACTGACCTGCGCCACCATGGGAATGTTGGTTTTCGGAACGCTGCACACCAACAACGCGCCCAAGACCATCGACCGTATCATCGACGCTTTTCCGTCGGATGAACAGGCGCAGATCCGTACCATGCTCGCCTCCTGTCTGCAGTCGGTGGTCTCCCAGCTGCTCTGCCGCAAAAAGGGCGGCGGGCGTATCGCTGTTCACGAGATCCTGCTCTGGGCGGACGGTTTGCCCAATACCATCCGCGAGGGACAGATCGCCAATATCCGCACCATCATCGACGCCGGCGGCGGACGGGGCATGCAGTCCATGGATAACTCCATCCAGAAGCAGCTGGATGCCGGATTGATCTCCGCCGAAGAGGCCTATATGAAAGCCAGTGACAAGAGCCGTTTCCTCAAGCTCATGGAGGAGGAGGAAGCTGCCAAAAATGCGGCTGCTGCTCCTGCTGCTGCCCAAAAATAACAGGTGATTATGTTTTCTCTCACGGCGCTCTGGAACAGAATCGTGCATCTGCACCGTTCAGATGATGATACCGCTGCCGCCACGTTTGCGGAATTCTTTTTTCCCAGAATGAAAAAAGGATTTTTTCTCCGTATGGCAGTGGTTGCTGTTGTGGCTGCCGTTGTCTGCAAATGGGTGCTGATCCCCTGTTTTATCGACGGGGAGAGCATGATGCCCACTTTTCCCTCCCGGGGATTCACCTTCTGCTGGACGGGGAAATATCTTTTCCGGGATCCGGCCCGGGGAGATGTGGTCATCGTAAAATATGTGGATAAAGTCTTTTTTCTCAAGCGGATCGTTGCTTTGCCGGGAGATGTGGTTCAGTTCCGGCAGGGGGTGCTGTATGTCAACGGTGTGCCGCAGAAGGAGCCTTATGTCCGTTACGTTTCCAACTGGAACACCCGTCCTGTGAAGATCTCTCCCGGCCACTGTTTCGTGGTCGGGGACAACCGCAGTCAGTATATCGGCCGCCACCGTTTCGGACAGATACGGATCAGCCGCATTGTGGGAGCGCCGTTGTTCTGATGAAAAAATATTGGATCATTCCGGCGGCCGTCATCTTCCTTGCCGCTGCGGGGAGCTTCTTTTTTCTTTCGGGACGCAGCGAGGAAGCCAGGATCAAAAAGGTGCTGCAGACCCTCTGTCAGATGGCGACCAAACGTCCCGGAGACAATGCCGCAGCCGCCGCGCTGAAGATCAGCCGGACTGACAGGATCTTTGCCGGAACTTTTACCATCAGTATCAGCAACGGTATGTTCAATGGCCAATACAATCCGACTCAAATGACTTCTGAACTGGCCCGTTACCGGAACGTTTTCAATGAGGTGGAAGTGGAGGCGCAGGATATCGAGATCTCTTTCCCTCAGGAAAATCATGCGCAAGCTCTCTTTACCGGCGTTCTGAACGGCAGTACCCGGAACGGTAAAAGCCTTTCAGAGGCAAGGGATGTGGAGTGTTCTTTCATCAAAACAGATAAAGGCTGGTTCATTACCCGGATCGCCATTCGCGAGATCATGGAAAAATAGAACGCATGCCGTTTGCATTTTTCTGCGGCGGAGAGTAAAATCCGCGTATTTCCCCGGGATTGCGCTGTAATTGCCCTTTACTTTTTTCTGTTTGGGGTGTAAGTTAAGCAGTGTACGGATTTTCCGTTTTACGTTAAATCAAAAAGGAGTTGAAAAAATGGCTTTGCAGCTTAAAGAAAATGCCAAGTATGCCCTTCTGGTCCCCACCAGTATGGGAGTTCGTCTCACCCCCGTTGACGGTCAGCCTTTCCATTGCAGCGAGACCTTCAAAATGCAGGTCACCAGTGCTGAAACCAACGTGGCCAGCGTCGTTTCCTATCTGGGACTGCCCGTTAAGGTTCTGACCGCTTTCGTCAAGGACAGCCCTGTTGCCCGTATGATCAAGGACAACCTGGCCGGACGTCACATGGATTATGAAGGTCCCGAACTGGAACAGGTCGGTCCCTGGGGCTTCCGTCACCAGTTCAACCTGGCCGACAGCGGCTACGGCAGCCGTGGTCCCCGCGTCCAGAACGACCGTGCCGGTGAAGTCGGCCGTCAGCTGGATGTCAAGTATTTTGATCTGGATCGTATTTTCGGTCAGGAAGGGGTTCAGATGGTCCACCTTTCCGGACTGATCGCTGCGCTTTCTCCTGAAACCAGCAAATTCTGTCTTGAGATCGCCCGCGCTGCCAAGAAATACGGCACCAAGGTCTCCTTCGACCTGAACTACCGCGCCTCCTTCTGGAAGGGCCGCGAAGAGGAGCTTTCCGCTATTTTCGCCGAGATCGCCAGTGTTGCTGACGTCCTGATCGGCAACGAAGAGGACTTCCAGCTCTGCCTCAAGATCCAGGGACCTGAAGCCGGCGGCAAGGCCATTGCTGAAAAGATCGAAAACTTCAAAGAGATGGTCGAACGCGTCAAGGCGGCTTATCCCAACGCCACCGCTTTTGCCACCACGCTCCGTCAGGTGCTGAACGCCAACACCCACCTCTGGGGTGCTATTTCCAACGTGGAAGGCCAGTGGCAGGTCATCGAACCCCGCGAGATCCGCGTCCTTGACCGTATCGGCGGCGGCGATGGTTTCGTCGGCGGTTACCTCTACTCCATCCTCCGCGGCTGGGAACCTGAAAAATGGGCTCAGTTCGGATGGGCCACCGGCGCTCTTGCCACCACGCATCTGACTGACTATGCCCAGCCCGCTGATGAAGAGCAGGTCTGGAGCATCTGGGGCGGTAATGCCCGCGTGAAGCGCTGAGTCCGCTGTCAGGCAAATAAAAAAGAGCTTCTGTCTGCTGTCATAAGATGGCGGGCAGAGGCTTTTTTGTTTGGCTGTGTTCCCGATATAGGTAGATACAATGATACAGAACTGAAAATACTTCGCTTTTCTTGAAAAGAGTTGGGGGTTCGGGGGAAGAGGAAAACTTCTTTTCACGTGAAAAGAAGTTTTCCTCT
>JAFVYP010000218.1 GCA_017508555.1 Lentisphaeria bacterium | reverse complement strand
GGGTCCGGGGGAAGAAATTTGTTGCTGAAGGCAACAAATGTCATCCCCCGGTGCGGAACCCTGCGGCGAAGAATTAAAAAATCTTTCCGCAGAAAAGCGGGGAGATTTTTTAATCATTCGCCGCAATTCCCTGCCGCCGCGACACGCATACCACGGGCAAAACACCGCTCCCGGTCGCACCGGGCGTCGGGGGTGCAGGGGGGCGGGCGCTAAGCCCCCCTGCAAAAGCCTCCGGCCCACTTCGCCACCCAAGCCATCAGGCCAATCTGTAAAAACAAAAGCTGAAAAGCAAGCCGTATCAAATAAAAGGGGCTGTCAAGCCAAGTAATGTGCAGTGATTTTTTCAGAGGCTTCCGGAGAAAAGGCACCGCTGAAACTCAAAGTGCGATATTCTTCAGAGCCGTCATTGCCGAATTTCAGGGTGATGGAACAGGATTCATCCGCATTGACGGCAACAGTATTGAATCCATCGGAAAAAATGCGTTTTTCTTTATCCCACATGCTTTCATCACCAGAGGAGAACCAGAGGGTGACGGAGCTGTTTTCGAGTTGGTAAACGGTATCATTTCCCCAATCCTGACAGAAGATAAAAAGATCGTTCCCGCCGCCGCCGTGGAGAATATCATTACCGCTGCCGCCTGCAAGGATATCGTTGTTTGCGGCACCGACCAGGCTGTCGTCTCCGCCGTCACCGAAAAGTCTGTTGTTTCCGGCGGCGGTCCAGATGGTGTCATTACCGGTACCGCCGTAAACGCAAAGTCCTTTGCCGCTGCCGGAAAATCTGCTGCTGGTCAGGTCGATCACATCATCTCCAGCACCGGCATAGATCTCATCCAGACCGTCCAGACGGCAGCCTTGCTGTTTCATCATTTCCGGCAGAGCAGTATAAATATCTTCAAGGAAAAGTGCATCTCCGCAGATATCATCCGTCAAGACCAGAATATCGGCATCACTGGAACCGTAAATCACATCGGAAATGATATTTTTCCCCTCCAGTTTCACCTCTTGCAGTGTTCCATCCCAGACACCAGCTGTTCCCAGATGCACCGCTTTGTATTTTTTGCTCCATGTCCCATCTGTACGGACAAAAAGAACATTTGAGTTTCCATCGGCATCAGTTGAGATCACCCGGGGAGAAGTTTCGGCAGCTTCAATTTCAATGGAACAGGCCTCCTGCCAGAGTCCCGCTTCGGCGGCTTTGACACGGCACTGCCATTGACCTGCGCTCAGCCCCGAGAGATCCAAAGCTCCATCTTTGACAGCAACGCGCAGTACATCCGTAAATCCGTTTTGTGAAAACTCTGCAATATATCCCTCAGAGCCCTGCACCGTCTGCCAGGAGAGCGTATTTCCCTGCACAGTAACCCTTCCGGGATCATTGCCATCCACCATCAGGGTCAGACGGCCGTTGTATTCGCTGAGATAATAATTTTTATCCTCTTTTCGGAGAACGTTTCCATTGACCGTCAGAAGTTCATTGCCGTTCAAACAGAGAGAGGCGTCAAAACCCTCAGCGCCCTCTGCCAGCAGATAGACCCCGGCAGCGGCATCTCCGGAAAGCGTTATGGTATAAACGGGTGTTCCCGTAATCAGATCCAGACGGTTGATAAGGGCTTTCTCTCCGATGCCGGAGAGGGTGAAATCCAAAACAGTGTCAGCAGAAAGAGCAAGAGAGGCACCGGTCTCCAGGGAGATCGTTCCGGAACATCTGCCGCCGGAAAGAGTAATGGAAGCACCGGATAAAAGCGTGACATCGCGCATTTCTCCTTCCAGCAAAGAGATTTCCCCTCTGCCTGCGGTGAAATCTGCCAAGATCCCGTCGGCAATGTCAAATTGCTGTTCGCCCCGGCGGCCGTTCACGACAGTTTTGCTGTCGATGACCAGATCCAGGCGTGCTGCTTCATCCAGTTGGATCCCGGTAACGGTCATTCCCGCTCCGGCAAAAAGGCGGCCCTCTGCGGAAAGTATCACGTTCTCAGCCCGCCCATTGACGACAGACAGAGAACCGCTTTCAATGCGCGTGCCGGTCATTTTGCCGCCGTTGGCAAGAACGATATCCGCTTCTGATATCACCGTATCAGCCGCAGAGGCCCCGGCGGCCAGAAAAAGTTCACTTCCGGAAAGGAACTCAAATTTTTCAATGCGCCCCCCTTCCAGAACGGAAACTTCAGCTTCAGCAACGGAAACACCCTGTCCCCTGCCGCCGCAGTCGACAGTCATACGGCTGCCGGAAACATTGACGTTTTCAAAAGGAACGATACTGCCGTTGACAGTATTTTCAAAAAAGAGATCCTCTGCAAAAGCAAATCCGTTGAACCGCCCTCCGTTTTGCAGAGAAAGAGCGGTTATATTTCCGGCAGCCGTCAACACGCCACCGGAGGAAACAGTGACATTTTCCGCAGTTCCCCCGCTTTGGATCTCAATAAAACCGCCTTCAGCGGCGGCAATATCCGCTGCAGAACCGTGCCGGACAAAAAGTTTGCCGCCGGAAGTTACACGGCAAGAAGAGGCCAAGCCGTCTGACATAACATACATGGAGGTCCGTTCCCCCACGACATCCTGTCCTGCAACACAGTCAGACTCAAGAAGAAGCGTATCTTCCCTGCCGTAAAACACACCGGTCAGGGCGTTATTAAAAACGACCAGTCCGCCCTCTTGAGTTTCCACAGTTCCCACGCAGGGTGTCCAATCCACGCCGATGGCACTGCCGCCTGAATGGACCAGGAGCGTACCGCCTGCGCCAACGCTTGTCCGGGCGGCGATCCCGCCGGAGGAGACAAACATCTTCCCCCCGTCTTTGACGGTGGTATTTTTAACGTTTCCGTCGGAACAGACGTACAGAACGCGCTCCTCCCCGTCAACGGCAAGATCAGAAAAATATGGACCGGAAGAAGGCAGATAGCCTCCGCTGCCGTAATAAACACCTGAAAGGGCAGAGGCAAATGAGACCTGAGCGCCGGAAGCGATCTCCAGAACGCCGTCACAGGGATTCCAGACAAGATCCCGGATGACCGCTCCGCTTGCGGCATGAAGATACCCGCCGCCGGAAAGGACGGCGCCGGAAAGCATTCCGCCGGAAGAGATACAGCAAGCTGCCCCGTCACCGATGACAATATCCGTTCCCTCGGCGCCGCTGTTCAATGAAAAATGCGCGGCTGTTCCCAGAGTGATATGGCTGACCCGGCCATTTCCGGCAACGGAAAGACTTCCGGAAAGGAGTTCCGTTTCCATCAGTTTTCCGGCATTTACCGTTATATCCGCACGGACAGCGGAAACATTTTGCACCATGCCGCCGTCAACAGCCACTTTTCCACGGGATATCTCAAGGCCGCTGATCTGAGCATTTTCCTCCGAACGGATAACACCGCCCTTCATCGTAATTCCGTCAACTTTTCCGGCAATATCCAATTCGCCGTAAGTTGAGATATCTTCAACAGCGCCGGATGTCAGAACGGTCATCTTGCCGCCCCGGGATACTTCAATATCCTCAGCTCTGCCGCCGCTTGAAACGTCAAGTGTTCCTGCGGAACTGATCACCGCATCCCTGACAGTCCCCTGCGCCAGAACACTCATCCGGCCGCCGGGACCGACTTCAAGAGAGGAAACGCTTCCTCCGGCCAGCAAAGTCCCGTTATCTCCCAGATGCGCCTTTGACAGCGTGCCATCCTTTCTGACCTGGACCGTTGCGCCACGGACGGCAGAAATATTTTCAGCCGTACCGTCAAAGACAGTAAGCTGCGCCCGGTCGGAAAGAACGATCTCTTCGGCCTGTCCGCCGGAAACATGGAGCACGCCCCCCTGAGTGACAACTGCCCCGGAGGCAGTTCCCTGCTGATAAACGATCAGTGTACCGCCGGAAAGAACAGAGTCAGCAGCGCTGCCCCGCACATGCAGACAGGCGGCCGCCCCCACCGTCATCTTTTGAGCCGCTCCTTCCAGCTCCGCTTCCGACGCACTGAGCAGAGAAGAGGCAACAGTCCCGCCGGAGGATATCCGGATCTTACCGGCACTGATGATATCCGTTCCGAACAGCAGACCGCCGGAAGTCACTTCAAGAGTTCCATTTTTTTCCACACAAATCAGCGTCCCGGTTCCGCCCAGAAGCATGGAAGCTCCGGCCCCGACCGTACCGGAAACAAGTTTTCCGGAAACAACATCCACACGGGCGGCAAGACCGGAAACGGTGATCCGTTCCGCTTCTCCTGTCATACGGAGTTCCCCGCCGGTTTCAACAGATATATCTGAAATGCGTCCTTCGGCAAAAACTTTTCCACCGGCGGAAACAACCACTTCCGCAGCACTTCCGGCCTTGCCGACAGAAAGATCTCCCCTGGCAACGATGTTCTGCGCCGTTCCTCCTGTCACACGGCAGACCGCACCGGAACCAACAGTAATATAAGCGGCACTGCCCGCCGTTTTCAAAGAGGCAGCATCCCCGATCAGGATCCCATGTCCCCGGGCACCACTTTGCAGTTCGGCAGAAGCCCCACTGGTCAGAACAGCGTCTGTCAGTATGCCGCCTGAAAGAACAGTAACTGCTGTACTGCGTCCGGCAGAAAGCTCTCCGGCAGAGCCGAAGATCCTGATTTTTCCGCCGGAGGCCTCGATGTCGCTTCCCGAACCGTAAATATCGCAGAGCGTCTGATCCTGAAGTTTCACATCCCTGACAACCCCGCCAGAAAAAACATGCAGCAGCGCATTTTCTGCAAACTTTCCGCCGGAAAGCAGACCGCCTTCAGAAACATAGACAGAACCATTTACCGCAGAAACAGTACGGGCCTCTCCGCCGACGGAAACATGAAGCGCCCCCTTGTACTTGACGTTGGTGTTTTCAGCCTTTCCGCCGGCTGCGACAAACATGTTTCCCTGCAAATTGACGTCCGTCCTGTCCGCCTGACCGCCCGTCACATAAAATTTACCGTTGGAGTTGACCTGAGTGGAGCGGGCGTTTCCTCCGTGGTAAACATAAAGGGAGCTGTAATCAATGACAGTAGCTTCCACGCGGCCGCCGCTGTGGACGTACATTTCCTCCCCGGCCAAACGGATGCCGTTGGAAAACATACCGTTTTTGATGTTGTAAGCCATACAAAAGTCCTTTAGCCTTATTTCTCTTCCGGAACGAATGTCGGGATCTTTTTGATGGTGGTGATGACCTGTTCCGCAGAGATCAGTTTAGAACATTCAAAATGCCTGTCAGTACCTTTATGTCTGGGACACCAGAGAAAATCAAAATGGTCAAAATCCAGACGCATATCGTTCCAGCAGCTGTGGCAGGTGTGGTAGTTGATGACCCGGTAGGGCGTTTTAAATTCATTGGTGGGATGCGTAAAACCGCTTATCATCACCACGGGGACCCGGCATCCCCAGGCCAGCCAGCTCAAGCCGCTGGAAAGACCGATGAAGAAATCAGCATCTTTGATCAGATCGATCCTTTCCTGCAAGGGAAGATCTCCGGTAAAGTCCTCCGCGCCGTAAGGGATGAAGTTCCAGTTGAGTCCCGTTCCGTGAACCTTTTCTTTGTCGATGCAAAGGACACGGTAACCGTTGTCTTTCAGAAACTGAACGACAGTCATCCACCCGAAGGGATTGTTCCAGTATTTCGCCTGACTGGAACTTTGAGCGGCGATACACACATATTTTTCTTTGATCCTGCGGGGCGCACTCAAATCAAAACGGGGCGGAATGTCTTCGGGATCGACTCCGAGGATATATCCGGCCGTCCGGTGCAGGCCGATGTAACGGAAGTCAATGGGCTGATGATCCACATCTCCCCTGAAAAACAACCCCATGTAATAACAGGCATAGGGGTTGTAATTTTTGGTCTCCTCCATTGTGATGAAGGTGATATCCGGATATTGTTTCTTGACGATCTCCGCGATCCAGGGGGTCATGACACAGATCAGGCGGCAGCCGTGTTTCTGCTGAAAACGCTCCACATAACTGAACCAGCCGATGCTGTCCCCCAGGGTTCCCACAGGCAGCTGGATCATCACCTCTTTGTCTTTGCAGTCAAAGTCGTGCGTGAAGATCGGCTCCTTTCCGTTCTTTTCATGGATGATGAGACGGAAACGGATATAAAACTTTTTAACGCTGGTCACATAAGCCCCGGGAACCGTATCGGCACTGTAAAGAATGATCCCTGTATCAATATCCGTAAACGTCACATGATACTCTTTGCCGTTGTGGGGAAAGAGAATACGGATGCCTTCGTTGAAGTCAAAACGGATACCCTCCACCGCCTCCTGAGTCGGCACCTGAGGCAGCTCCCCGTAGATGCTGGGCTGTTGGGACGGAACGGAGGGCGCGGATATGGAACTTGGCATGGCAGGCGTTATATCCGTTTTGATGGAAAAATCTGCTGCGGCGCCTGGAGTTATACTGATATTGGAAGTATCCATTTCACGCTCCTTCATCTGTTATTTTTGCTCAATCCGGAACTAATATAACACCATTGCCGTTTTTTACAAATAAGGGGAAGACAAATATTCTCAAAAAGACTTCCGGAACAAAAAACAAGGGACTGCCGCAGCATATTTTTGCGGCAGTCCCCTCTTCAAAAAACAGCAGACTGGGAAATTATTTTTTTGCTTTTTTGGCAGGAGCCAGACGTTTCTTCGCAAGGGGAACAAAGGTCTTATCGCCGGATTTTTCCAGAATCTTCCACTGGGCGGCGGCTTCAGCCTTCTTGCCCATGGCTTCCAGCGTGAGGGCGGCATAAAAGTTGCCGTGCAGCTGATAGATCCGGGCAATTTTTTTGTTGGCGCTGATCTCATTGGCACAGGCAAGAGCTTTGTCGTAATCCTTGTTCACGCGGTAAAAATGATTGCCGTGGCGTCTGGCAGTAAAATAACCGCTGCCGGTATCGCATTTGATGGCAAGCATTTTTTCAACAGATTCCTGTGCTGTTTTCTTATCACCGAGTTTCATTGCTGATTCAAAAATGACGCTGAGAAGCATGATCTGATTCTCAGGCATCCGGGCCTTGACTTTGCGGGCCTCAGCCATGGCTTCCTTGTATTTTTTCTGATAGAGCATATACCGGCAGATATAAACTTCCGCCCGTTCCAAATAACTGTTTTGGGCACCTTTGCCGAAAACAAGGGCCTGTTTCATTTCAGCAATGGCTTCGTCGTACTTTTTCAGCGCGCCCAGATAGTAGGCGATATGGAACTGGCAGGAGATCTTCTGATGCGGATGCTTGTAATATTCAAGGGTTTTACGGAGCGTCTCAATACCTTTGGCGCAATCGCCTGTTTCGCACTCAAGAACGCCGGTGAAAAAATAAGCGCGGGATTTGTCGAGATCATTTTTTGCCAGTTTTTCAGCCTTTTTGCAAGCAGCCAGAGCCTCTTTGCGTTTGCCCGCATTACGGAGTTTCTGCACATCGTTGTAAACGGAGTTGAAGGTTTCCGCAGCGGCAAGTCCGGAAACAAAGGCAGCTGCGGCCAGCATTATCATCCATTTTTTCATTTTCTTTTCCTTTTCCTTTTTGTTTCTTATTTGGTGATGACGATCTTCACAGGCTTGCTGTCATTGAACACGAGTTTTTCAATGGTCAGCAGACCGTTTTTATCAATGACGGCACTGTACTTTTTCCCTCCGGCGACAGCGTTCAGGCGGGTTCCTGCGGGGAACTTGAACTGCTGGCGGCGGCGGAAGGTCACATCGGCCGTCACAGGATACTTCATATCGGGATGGGTCACATGGATATCCATTTCAAACCGGGCAGGCGTATCAGCGATGTTCTTCCAGTAGATACCGCGGTTGATCCAGCCGACGGGATCGCCCTCATCAGGATCGCCCGAGCCGTATTTTTTGTTGTCAGAGAAGTTGCTGAAAGCAGGGAATGCCTTATCCAGACGGTAACGGAAAAGAGCCGTGATCGCCCGCTGGGCTTTCATATCCGCAGGAGATTGGCCGGACATGGCATGGCCGCCGTTGTTCCAGTAAACGCTGAAAGCTTGTTTCGCCTCATTGGCCGCCTTGTAGAAGGGCGGACAGTTGCACCACATGATGGAGTAGTCATATCGTCCGTTGGTGGCCATAATGGGCGGGATGTCAACAGCCGGCCGGTTGATGTTCCCGGGACCGTCAACAAAGGTTTCCAAAAGTGTGCCGTCAGTGAGACGGGCGGGATTTGTCTTGGAGAACTTGCCGATGCTGCAAAACATTCTGTTCATGGAAAATCCGGCCGGACCTTTGGGTTTGCCGTTTTGGCGGACACCGTTTGTTTTCCAGGAGTAAGCGTAAGCGGGCACAAGAGCGCAGACAGCGGCAAAGGTTTCCGGATAACGGGTGGCCAGCTGGATACCGCCGGAACCGCCCATGGAACCGCCGTTCACATAGGTCGCCGCCGGATCTGTTCCAAGATAGGTCTGAGCCCAGCGGATCAGGTGCAGGATGTATCTCTCTGTATAGTTATCGGCAACGAATTCGGGTCCTTTGATGGAGCGGGCAATATTGGGATTGTAACCGAACCAGAAAGTGGAAATGGCTTTCACCCGGTCGCGTCCGTCTGAAATCTCATTCTTTTCCATGACGCGTCCGATCCACACACGGTCATTGAGCGTCATCTGGATATAGCCGTTGCGGTTCTTTTGAACTGTGAATTTGAAGGGGATACCCTCCCGCCAGGCAAAATCCCGGGAGGAATAAATGATATGGCTTCCCAGAGCCTTGCCGTTCTTATCCACACCGGCGCCGCCGCCCCGTCCGTGAAGCACGATGACCAGAGGAAGTCCCTTGCCGGCGCCTTTTTTGAGATATCCTTTCTTGAGAGCGATGGGAACGCTCCGGCCTTCGCCTACTTTCACCGGTTTATCCAGAGAAGTGAAGCCGCAGACTTTGCCCTTGTTTTCAGCGACAACGGCAAAATAGCGCATGCCGGTTTCATTTTGACGGGGGGTGTGGACATGAAGTCCGCCCTCAGCGGGAATGGGTTTTCCGGCATCTTCGATGACAAATCCCTGTTTCCGGAGAGCTTTATCCCCCTTTTCAGCGGCATTTCCGGCAAAGGGTTCATCCGCCCGCATGGCCTTGGTACGCCGGACGAGGAAGTTGGAAACATCCAGCCACCAGTCAGCGGCACTGTTGGTGTTGAGCATATCCGCCAGAAGCGCAGCCTTTTTGACATTGTCCGCCGTGATGGGCCGGTCACTGCTGTAAACGGATAAGCGGGTTTCAGGGGAAAGGGATTTTTCCTGCCACTGCAGAAAAACCTGTCCGTTCCGGAAAACGGCCGTCAGGCCGGAAATATCTCCGAACGCACAGCTGGCAGAGACAAGAGACAGCAGAAAAAGAGTCTTTTTCATGGTGATTTTCCTTTGATTTAATGGACGAATACCCTTGAACTATACACCGCTTCAGAGAATTTTTCAAGAATCAACGGGAGATTTTATCCTTTTTTATGGCGCTTTCCAAGTCTTTGTCTTGAATTATGACGGCTTCAGCAGTATATTTTCCGGTAAAATATTTATTCGTTGAAAGGACTGAAAAAATCATGGAAGACTTGCAGGATTTGCGTTTGCAGATCGACGGGATCGACCGCCAGATCGTCGCATTGCTCAACAAACGGTATGAGGTCGTCAAAAAAGTTGGCGAATGGAAACATGCCCGCAATCAGCCCGTCTATGTCCCTGAACGGGAAAAGATGCTGCTGGAAAAACTTGAAAACCTCAATCCGGGTCCCATGAGCAACGATACTTTGCGGGCCATTTACCGTGAGATCATGTCAGGCTCCATGAAGCTGGAACTGCCCCTGCGCATCGCCTACCTGGGACCGGAGGCGACCTACACCCATCTGGCCGCGAAAAGCGTGTTCGGGCACAGCGTTGAATATGCCCCCGGAACCAGCATCAAAGATGTTTTCCACGATGTAGAAACCGGCCGGAGCAACTATGGGGTCGTCCCTGTGGAAAACTCCACAGAGGGCGTGGTCAACTACACGCTGGATATCCTCATTGATTCCCCTGTTCACATCTGCGCGGAGATCTATCAGGATATCCGTCACTGCCTTTTGAGCAACTGTCCGGCGGAGGAGATCCGTGTGATTTACAGTCACGCCCAGTCCCTTGAACAGTGCCGCAATCATCTGGACCAGCATCTGCCCGGTGTTGAGCGCGTTCCTGTCATCAGCAATGCCCGTGCCTGTCAGCTGGCCCAGAGCGAACCCCGCGCCGGTGCGATCGCCGGCGTCCTCGCTTCTGAGGTTTACGGCCTCAAGATCCTCGAAAAAGATATTCAGGATAACCCCGGCAACATGACCCGTTTTCTCGTCATGGGCCGTCAGGAACCGGCTCCCACCGGCAATGATAAAACATCCATCGTCTTTTCCATCAAGGATAAAGTCGGCGGTCTCCAGGAGTGCCTGCGGTATTTTTCCGAAGCCGGCGTCTCATTGAGCATGATCGAAAGCCGTCCTCTCAAAAAACGCAACTGGGAATACATCTTTTTTGTGGATATTTCCGGTCACCGTGAGGACCCCGCCATTAAAGACGCAATCAGCCGCTTGGCGGATAACTGTCTGTTCTTCAAGATCCTCGGCAGTTATCCCCGGGCCGGATCTCAAGAGTGAGTATGTCGGACTTTCTTCACATTTCAGCTCTGGGGAGCGGCAGTTCCGGAAACTGTCTGGTGATCTCCAACAGCCGCCATTCACTGATGGTGGATGCCGGATTTTCCTGCCGTGAAACGCTCCGGCGTTTATCCCAGCTGTCCCCGGCGCCTCCGGCACCGGCTGCGGTACTCATCACCCACGATCACACGGATCATGTCAAGGGGTGCCGGGTCTTTTGTGACGAACGGGATATTCCTGCCGGCGTCTCTTTGCGTGCGGCGGAATATCTCTGTACCAAAGATTTGCTGCCGCAGAAATGTTTCAAATTTGAACCGGGCAGCGCCTTTGAAGTGGCAGACTTCCATATCCGGACTTTCCCCGTTCCCCACGACGCCATGGATCCCGTGGGCTTCGTCATCCGCTCAGGCCGTTTCACGGTGGGGATCGCCACAGACCTGGGGGAGATCGACAGCGTTGTCCTTGACCACCTGAGTGACTGTGACGCCCTGATCCTGGAATCCAATTACGATCCGGAGCTGCTGCGCAGCTGCAGCCGCCCCCTGCGTCTGAAGCGCCGCATCGCCGGACGCCACGGGCATTTGGAAAACAGCGCCATGTGCGAAGCGCTCCCCCGTCTGCTTTCAGCGCGGACAAAGCTGCTGATGCTGGTGCATCTCAGCTCAGAGTGCAACCATCCGGAGCTGGTGGAGATGATGGCAAGAAAAAAACTGGACGAACTGAACCGTCCGGATATCGTTTTATCAGTCACCGATCAGAATTGTCCCTCCGGCCCCTTTCTCATTCAGGGAGATGTGTGATGGAAAAAGAGCCTCTGAAAGTTTACTGCCGCACCTGTCATACCAAGCTGGATATCACTGAACTGCCCGCCTTCAGTTACTTTGACTGTCCTGAATGCGGTACAGCGATCCGGGTTCCGGAGCAGTTCGGCCGCTATCTGCTGGAAAAAATCTGCGCCACAGCCTGCGATGCCGTCGTTTACCGGGCCATCGACAGAAAACTGGCCCGCCGGGTGACGATCAGGATCCTTCTGCCGGAATACGCCGGAACAAGAGACTTTTACAACACAGCCAGACTTGCGGCACAGATCGAGCATCCTGCCATCGTCCCCATCCTTGACTGCGGTATTATCGACGGCAGACCTTATATGGCCACGAAATTGATGGAACGGGGAAATCTGGAGCAGATGAAAAACCGGGGAGAACTGCCGGCTGTTCCCGTTCTGGCAACCTGGCTGCATGCGATCACTTCCGCCCTGGCCGCCGCTGCAGAACAAAGCGTCGTCCATCACTGCGTCACGCCTGAAAACATGCTGGTATCGGCGGAAAACGAAGCCATGCTCGGCGGATTTGAGAACGCCGATGTCAGAGAGTACGGCGAGGAGGATCTGCCCTGTCCGGCGGGGATCCCTCCGGCCTACGCCAGTCCGGAACGGCTGAGTACCGGCGGCGAAGACACCCGGGGAGATATTTTCAGTCTCGGTGTTTCCATGTATGAACTTTTTGCAGGGGAACTGCCCTTTGACAGTTTCGCCCCGGCGGAGGAACATTACCGGCTGAGACAGGCCATGGCCTTTGAACCATTGAAAAACAAAGTTCCGGGGATCCCGGATTATTTTTCCGCACTGGTCAATACCATGTTGGCCTTTGACGGAGATCACCGCCCGGATTACCCTCTGATTCTCACGGCTCTTGAACGTCTTTCACGGGAAAGGATCTGAATATGAACCACTCAGAAATCGTTTTCGGCCCCATCTCTTCACGCCGTCTCGGCCGCTCTCTGGGAATTGATCTGCTGATGGGCAAGATCTGCTGTCAGGACTGCATTTACTGCGAAGTCGGCAGAACGGAGACGTTGACCAGCCTGCGCAAAGAATATATCCCCGCGGAAAAAGTCACAGCCGCTCTTGACAGGGTCCTGCAAACGGCGCCTGCCCTTGATTTCATCACCTTTTCGGGTCTGGGCGAACCCACCCTCAGCACAGCCATCGGACCCGTTATCAGATTCATCAAAAAAAATTATCCGCAATACAAGGTCTGTGTGCTGACCAACGGTATGCTGCTGGGAGATCCCGCTGTCCGGCAGGATATTGCAGAGGCGGATCTTGTCATTCCCTCTCTGGATGCCTCCAATGGGGATGAATTTCTCAAAATCAACCGTCCCGTTGCGGATATCTCTTTTGCGCAGTTCATTGCGGGATTGAAAGCCTTCACAATGTCTTTTCCCGGCGAGATATGGCTTGAACTATTCATCGTTCCCGGGATCAATGACAGTGACAGATCCATCGAACGTTTCGCCGGGATCATCGGCAATCTCAAAGTCACCCTGATCCAGCTCAACAGCCTTGACCGTCCCGGAACGGAAGAGGATGTTTCCGTTTCCTCGGGCGAAAACGCCGTGCGCTTCGCCGAAGTCCTCTCGTTTTTTGCCGAAACGGAGATCCTCGGCAGTGCGCTCAGGTCGCAGCAGCAGGCAAAAAAGCTCATTTTCCCGCTGGAAAAAATGAAAAACACTTGAAAAATTACATTTTTGTGATATAGTAATCAATCAAGATTTCCTAAGAGTAAGAGGCAAATTGATTTTTTATATAAAAAATAGTAAAACAAGAGAGGATGAACAAAGAATGAAAGTCAAGGCTCCCCTGATCGCTTTGTCCGCCGGACTGGTGTTGCTGTGCGGTTGTTACAACTACCCTGCGGCGCCGAAAGCTGTTTACAGCAACTCTTTTACCCATAGAGAAAAAGACAAGAGCGACGAACTCTTCAAAAACATGAAAAGTCTGACGCTGGCTGACGCTCAGCGCATTTCTCTGCAGAACAATCCCGACTATTTGTCAGCGGCATTTGCCATCAACGCCGCCCGCGCCAAATACTATCAGGCCCTGGGAGCCTACTCTCCCACCATCAGCGCGGATTTTACCATGCAGAACGGCCACAGCTGGTCCACCCATCAGGTGAATCAGGGCGATCACGGTGACAGAAACCATCCCAAGCGCGTGGATGCGTTCTCGACCAGCACCGGCGTCAGCGCCAATCTGCTGCTCTTTGACGGACTTGCCCGTGAGTTCAACTGGATGGCCGCCAAGCACGATATCAATTACCAGAAACACCTTGAGGCCGATGCCTGCCGTCTGCTGATGCGCACTGTGGCCTACGCTTACAACGAAGTTCTTCTGGCCATCGAAAACCGCCGTATTGCTGAAGAGGACCGCAAGTTCCAGATGACCTCTCTGAAAGATACCCAGTACAAATTTGATGCCGGTGCTGTTCCCCTGAGCGATGTGCTCAACTTCCAGATTCTGATGAACAACGCCGATGTGAGCATGATCACTGCTGAATACCAGTATGAAACGGCCGTTTATGCACTGGCCGTTCTGATGGGATATCCGGATGGAACACTTCCCGCCGATCTGGGCTTTGCCGGAGAGATCAAGAGCAGTTTTGAAAATCTCCCCTCCGTTGATGTTTATCTGGACGCCGCGCTTGCCAACCGTCCTGACCTGAAAGCCTACCGCGAACAGCTGGAAATCAGCCGCTATCAGATGTATTCCACTTACAGCAGCTATTCTCCCACGGCCTCTGCGTTTGCCAGGTTCGGTTACAAAACCGGTCTCAACCGTTACTCTCACAACGAGTATTATCACTATGCTCACGATTACAGCAACAACCCCTCTTTCAGCTATGGTTTGACCGCCAGCTGGACCGTGTTCAACGGCTTTGCCCGTTACAACCGCGTCCGTGAGTATCAGGCCTACCTTGCCATTGCTGATTACAGTGTGGCCACTCAGTGGTTCACAGTTGTCCGCGAAGTGCGTACGGCTCATGCCAACTATCTCCAGAGCGTCAAAAAGACCAAACTTTACCTCAAAACCCGCGACCTTTCCAAGAAACAGCGCGATCTGGTGGATGATGAATACCGTGCCGGTAATGCTGAACTGACCCGTCTCAACGAGGCCCAGCGCGATCTGGTCCAAGCCGAGACCAATCTGGCCAGCAGCTACATCAATATCCAGAATGCCCGGGCCCAGCTGGATGCCGCCGTCGGCGTCAATACGGCCGGATACTACATGGATCAGCCCAAGAATGCCAATCAGCTTGCTCCCGGTCTGGAAAGCACCAACGCCGCTGCGACAAAAGAAGCCTCCGGCCTCAAAGGGCGTAAATTTGATAAAAAACTGAAGACTGCCGCTCCGGCCAGGAAAGCTGCCGCTCCGGCCAAGAAAGCCGCTCCGGCCAAAAAGGCTGCTCCGGCCAAGAAGGCTGCTCCGGCAAAGAAAGCTGCTCCGGCAAAGAAGGCTGCTCCGGCCGGGAAGGCTCCTGTTATTCCGGCTACGGCCACAGAAAAGCCTGCAAAGTAATTTCTGTATATGTTCAAAGCCAAAAAGAAATACGAAGTCCGTACAGCCGGAGACCCGGTGCTTGCCAAAAGTGCCGCTCCGGTGGGATTGGTCACGCCGGAGATCATTCAGCTGGCAGATGACATGCTTCAAAGCATGGACGCCTTTGACGGTATCGGTCTGGCGGCGCCCCAGTACGGTGTTTCTCTGCGGATGATCGTCATTGATGTTCCTCTGTATGAGGGAGAGGAAGAAACGCTCACTCCCTTTGAAAAACAGATGTTTGCCAATATGCCTATGGCACTGCTCGATCCGGAGATCACCGCCAGATCCGGAGAGGTCACAGAACGTGAGGAAGGGTGTCTTTCTGTTCCTGAGATCTACGCGCCGGTCGTGCGTCCGGCCCGGATTGCGTTCCGCGCCCGGCTGCTGGACGGCTCCCTGATCGAAGGGGAGTGCGGCGGACTTCTCGGCCGCTGTCTCCAGCATGAGATCGACCATTTGGACGGTTTTCTTTTCACGGACCGTCTCTCTCCGGATGCCGCCAACCGTATTGCCGGACAGATGAAGCGTCTGGTGGAGTTCGGCATGAAGAACAATTTCCGCAGAATCAAACGCAAATGAAGGAAAAGGTTTCATTCATCAGCGCTTTCTTCGGCGTCTGCACCGGGATCAGCATTTTTCACCGGCTGCGTTACCAATCCTGGGGCAGAACGATTTTTCACGTGATTTTTCTGGGCGTTCTTGCCGGACTGCTCATTACAGCCGGAGAACTGCACCGGAAAAAACCGCTTATCCATGCTGCCCAGACTGTGTTTGAGCAGAAATTCGGCAGCCGGATCCTGAATATCTCTTCCGGTCTTGTTCCTGAAAAATCCCCCTCTGCGGCCGGATATATCACGCTGCCCGATAACGGCAGATTCTGGTATTTCCCTTCGGGGCGGATAGAGGCCTCTCTCAACGAGCTTGAAAAGTGCGATTTTCTTTTTCTCTGGGCTCCCCGGGGATTTGTTTCCGCCGTCCGCCGGGGAGAGGATAAATGGACTGTCAGTGTTCTCAAGCCGGAACAGAAAAAATTCATGCTTTCCCGGGCGCAGGTCCTTTCCACGGCCGCTTTGCAGAAAATGGAACTGAACGCCCAAAGCTCCTGGGATCTGGATGATGACATCAAAGCCTTCAGCGTGGAAGAGATCTCCGCAGCGGTTTACAGCCTGGTCTCTCTGGGACTTCTGCTGCAAAATCTTTTTCAGACGCTGTTTCTGCCTCTGCTTTACACGGGGATATTTGTCGGCATGTTCCGTTTGACCTCAGGCGGCAGATTTCCAGTCCGTCTGACATTCGGAGAGTTCTGGAAAATCGGTTTTTACGCGGGGTTTCCGGCTCTTTTGGTCGCCTCCGCTTTTCCTGCGCTGGATCTGCCCTTTTTCTCATTCAGCACAGTTTACATGATCGGTCTGCTGGGTTACTGGCTCTACGCCGCCACCCGGCTGGAACGGGAACTCTTTATTTTTGAAACAGGAGATGACAGCCATGACCCCTTCTGATTTTTTCAAACTCCCCGTCTGGTTTCCCTATTTTGCCTCTCACAGTTTTACCACCATGTTTGTCCGTCTGCGTCCGGAAGCGCAGGCGTACCTTGCCGCCTCTGTTGAGGAAAGAAAAAATTTCCCCAAAACAGTCGCCAAAGAGGTGATTGCGGATCTGCGTCACCCCATGTCCAAAATTCCGGGCTACTGTTTTACCTCAACGGATGTGTGCGCGCCCACGGATACAGAACGTTTCCGTAATAAAGGCGGTGCGGTCTATTCTCCGGAAAGCGCCTGGAAATACCTCTGTCTCAGTGAAAAGATCCGCAAAGCGGCGGCGCAGGGAGATCTCAACTTCATCTGTCTGCGTCCTTACAGACATATCACCAAAGCCCGTGAATTCAGACTTTTTATTTACAAGGGACGCTTGAGCGCCATGAGCCAGTACTGGCTGATCCGCCACTATCCTCTGCTGGATAAAAAAGGCAAATCCTATTGGGAAAAAGCTCAGAATCTTGCCGATGCGGTCCTCTGGAAACTGCCGGTCGAGAATTTTGTCATGGACGTTTATATCACAAGTGATGATGAGATCCGCATCATTGATTTGAACCCCTGGGGAGATCCCACCGATCCTCTGCTGCTGCGCAGCTGGGAGCGGGAGGATTGGGAAGAGATCCCGGGCCTTCAGATCATGGCGCCGCCCACAAAGATCTCCGGCGATGTTCACGTCTCTTTCTGAGCGTCCAACAGAAAAGGAATCTGCCATGAGAAGTTTTACAGTATCAGCTCTCGGCCCCCGTCCTCCCCAGTATCTGCCTGCGGCCGGAGAGGAGATCAGGATGATGAAAAAGCACTGGGAAACGTATCTGGAAAAGGTCCTTCCCGATCAGCCTGATTTGATCGTTCTGCCTGAATGTTGTGACCGTTTTCCTCTGATGCCCATGGAAGACCGCTTGGCTTATTACCGTGAACGGGGAACGGCTTTCTTGGATTTCTTTGCTCAAAAAGCGGCGGATAACAACTGCTGCATCGTATATTCCGCTGTCCTCGATCAGCCTGACGGCACACGGCGGAACTGTTCCACGCTGCTGGGACGGGATGGAAAGATCATCACTTCGTACAATAAAACTTTTCCTGTGATCGAAGAAAAAACGATCCAGAACATTCAACCGGGTTCCGGGCCGGTGGTCGCTGAAACAGAGTTTGGACGGGTGGGGTTTGCCATTTGTTTCGATCTCAATTTCACGGAGCTGACGGAGGCGTATGCCGCACAGAAGCCGGAGATCCTTCTCTTTTCCTCCATGTATCACGGCGCTCATGCCCAGACGCACTGGGCCTATACCTGCCGCAGTTACTTTGTGGGAGCCGTCGCCGATAATGAGTGTACGATCCTGGATCCTCAAGGCAGCAAAATCGCCTCCTCCACCAATTACACGCCCTTTGTCACCCGCCGTATCAATACGGATTTTGAAGTGGTGCATCTGGATTACAACTGGGATAAACTGCTGGAAGCCAGAAAAAAATACGGCCGGAAGATCTCCATTTCCGATCCCGGAAAATTAGGTTCTGTCCTGGTGACTTCTGAACATGAAGAGATCTCCGCTGCTCAAATGGTCAAAGAGTTTGAGATCGAGCGTCTGGATGACTATCTGGCGCGTGTCAGAAAATTTTACGGCTCAAAATAAGCGCTTTCTCACAAATCCTCCGGATCTCTGCCGGAAAAGGCTTTTGACGCAATAAAAAATCTTTTTTATTCCGGAAAAAAGCGCAGAAGGCAGAATTTCATTTGACAAAAGAGGATTTCCGGCATACTGTATGCTGTGAGCATGTGCATCATATATGAAAATCAAGGAAACAGAAACTATGAAAAAGAATTTTCGTCTGCACCATTTCACTCTGGTTGAAATGCTGATCGTTGTCGGTATCATTGCTGTATTGGCGGGACTTGTTCTTCCGGCTGTCATCGGGGGGATCCAGAACGGCCGTATCACTCAGGCAAAATCCGATATTTCTGCGATCATCATGGCTGTCAAAGGCGTGGAAGGCACCTACGGAAAAATGGTCAAATCCCCGTACACTTTCGGCGGCAAAACATTGACCGCTTCAAACAATGCCATCAGTTTTTCCAGTTTCAAAAATGGCGCATTGGATAAAAATTCCGACGGATACGTTGCTTATCAGGCTTTGATCGCAGAGCTGACTGTTCCCGGTAACAGCAAACTTACCGCCCGCAATATCAATACCCGTAAAATCAAATTTCTTGATCCCAAACCCTCCTTCGATCCCACGAAAAACTACGATGACGCGGCGAACCTGCCTCACCTCTGGCTCGATCCCTGGGGCAATCCCTATGTGATCTTGCTCAATGTGAGCGGAGAAGATAAGATCGTTGTCAGCACAAGCAAGACCATTGCCGCCCGTGTTGCCGTGTATTCTGCCGGCCCCAACGGAACAGATGACGGCGGCTGCAATGTCGATCTGGGAACATGTATTTCTTCCGGTACACACAAACTCCACGACGACATAACCAGCTGGGATTGATATGAGTGATGTGCCGCAAGCGCCCGTGTTGACCGTCAGCGACGCCAACCGGGCTGTGCGCGATGTGGTGGAGGGGGCATTCGGCCCCTTCTGGCTGGCCGGAGAGGTGGGAAGTCTGATTATCCACACCTCCGGTCACGTTTATTTTACCCTCAAGGATCAGCACACGCAGATAAAGGCGTGCTGGTTCGGCGGGGCCGGACGCTGCCGTGAAATGGGGATCGCCAACGGCAGCATGATCGAAGCCTTCGGCCAGCTGACCGTTTATGAGGTGCGCGGCGAATATCAGTTCAGCGCCCGTACCATGCGTCTGGCAGGTGTGGGAAAACTCCAGCAGGAGTTTGAAGCCATCAAAGCCCGTCTGGAAGCCGAAGGGCTCTTTTCCCTTGACCGGAAAAAGCCTATTCCTCTTTTGCCGGGAACGATTGGTGTCATCACCAGTCCCTCCGGAGCGGCGGTCAAGGACTTTCTTCAAATCATCAACAGACGCTTTCCCAATGTCCACATCCGCATCTATCCCTGTCTTGTCCAGGGGGAACAGGCGGCGGCGCAAGCAGCCCGCGGGGTCGCCTTTTTCAATCAGACCCGTTCCTGCGACGTGATCGTTGTCACCCGCGGCGGCGGCAGTATGGAGGACTTGTGGTGTTTCAATGACGAACAGCTGGCCCGGACGATCGCCGCAAGCACCATTCCCGTCATCAGCGCCGTGGGACATGAACGGGATTTTACCATCTGTGATTTTGCCGCCGATCTGCGGGCGCCCACCCCCTCCGCTGCGGCAGAACTGGTCATATCCCATCACGAAGAACTTTTCAACCGCCTGACGCGGGCGGAACGTTCCCTGCACCAAAGTCTCTCTCTGGGGATCGCCCAGGCCCGTTCCCGTCTGGAACGCAGCTCCGCAGCTCTGGAACGCCACACGCCGGAACGGACTTTACTGCTTTTCAAACAGCAGGTGGATGAGCTGGATATGCGCATGTCCCATCTTGTCCGGAGCCGTCTGGATGGCGAAAGGGCCCGTCTGGAACGTGTTTCAGCCGCCCTCTTTGCCCAGAACCCGGAAAAACTTCTGGAACGGGGCTACGCCCTGGTTTTTGATCCGGCAACCGGACTGCCTGTGACCAGCAGCCGCCTGCCGCAAGATATGTCCCTTACCCTGCGTTTTGCAGATGGAGAGATCTCAGTCAAGACTGAATAAATAACAGGAGAACAATTATGCCCTACATGGAATTCCGCAATTTCGGCGTCGATTTTGATGAAAAAAAACGTCAGCTCACCTGTTTTACCGCTGATGACCGGGGACGTCGGCAGGTGATCCTGAACAAGGCACGGATCCTATCCTTTTCCCGTGACGGTAAAATTTACAAGGCATCTGCCTATGATATCTGCACCGCTGAACCCATTCCGGACGTGCTGTTCACCGGCAAACTCGGGGCCTTTGTCTGGGAGTATAAGCTGCATTTCAAAGACAGCAGAAAGAAGCTGCCCCCCTTTGACCTTGAGATGTTTTTCCACGCAGATAAGATCGTGATGTCCTGTAAAAAGGGAACCGTTGAACTGCAAGGTGTGCTGTGTAACGGAAAAAATCCTGCATCCGATCAGTTTTTGATGAAAAGCGCCTCCCGTTCCGCAGTTCTCCACGGCGCCTCCGGTCCGGCCCCTCTTCCCGGGGCGGATATGCTCTACAACCGTAAAAAAGATGATGCCCTTGTTTTTAACGGCAGCTCTCAGGTCTCCTTCGACTGGAAAAAGAAAAATTATACAGTGACCGCGCGGATCTCTTCAAAAGAAAAATTTGTACTGAGCTTCAAACGCCATGTCTGTCAGGAGCTTTATTCCTCCCGTATCTGGAAAAGTCAGACGAAAAACCACCGTTTCAAAACCCCTCCGGTAGGCTGGATGACCTGGTATTCTCTCCGTTTCGGAGCCTGCGAACAGGCTGTTCTTGAAAATGCCGCCGCCATGAAAAAGCATTTCGGCAATTTTAATAAGGATATCTGCATCTGGGTCGATTGGGAGTGGTGCCACGGCTCTCTGGACGGAAAAGGGATCCCCGGTGTGGATGTCATGCATCCGCGCAAAGACGCTTATCCCAACGGTCTGGCTTTTGTTGCCCGAAAACTCAAGGAACTGGGCCTGGTCCCCGGCCTCTGGACCGGTGCCACTAACGACGGCGACATGAATGAACTTTTCAAAAAAAATCCCGCTCTTCTTCTGGCGGATATGAGAAACTGGGCCGGACATTTCTGGGCCGACTTGAGCCATCCGGATATGCTGACTGAATACATCCCACGTATTTTCAATGAACTCAAATCATGGGGGTATGAGGCTTTCAAATGGGATTGTCTCCTCAATACCCTGCGCGTCAATGACGAATGTGTTGACAAACGTTTTGATCCGGCCCTGAGCTCCGATGAAGCCCTCCACCGGGTCGTGGAAACTGGAAGAAAGGTGATGGGCAAAGATGTGTATCTTTTGGGATGCACCGTCCATGAACGCTCCACCATGGCGACCTTTGACCAGTTCGATGCCTGCCGCATCGGCGGAGATGTGTTCAGCTGGAATGATTTCAAAATCGAAGCCGTTATGCCGATCTTTCATTATTTTCCCATGCACAACAACGCGATTTATCTTGATCCGGATACCCTGGTCCTGCGCGAAGAATACAGCACTCTGGAACAAGCCCGTTCCCGCGTGACCCTCTTCGCCCTGACCGGTATGCAGCTGACCGTGGGCGATCCTCTGGATCAGTTGGATGAACCGCGGATCGACGCCCTCAAACGCGCTATGCCGGTCCCGGAAATCAGAGCTGCGGAAATGGTCATCAAACCTGTCAGAGGAAATACCGCCTGTATTGTCAATGCCGTTTCACGGCCCTTCGGCACCTGGTATATCGCAGGGATCTGCAACCTGACAAGCGCCCCCGAAAAAGTCTCCCTGGATCTGCAGAAGGATTTGGATCTTCCCTCAGGAAATTATGCCGTTTTTGATTTTTGGAATAAAAAATATCTCGGGATTTTTTCAGATGAGATCTCTTTCGATCAGCCTCCCGGCGCCAGCACCGCTCTGCGCCTGACACCCGTGGAAAATAAACCCATCCTGATCGGCTCCACACGCCACTTGATGCAGGGCGCTGTCGAATTGGAAAATTGCTCCTTCGATGAGAAAAATAAAACTCTTTCCGTTACCGTTCAAGCCGTCGCTGAAGATTCTTCCGAACTTTGGTTCTATGCCCCCGGAAAGTATTCTTTCCGGCCTCAGAAAGGACTGGAAATTTCAGGCCAAACTGCCCGATGGCAATACCGTTCATCGGAAAATACTTCTTTGAACCTTCTGCTCTCTTTTGAATGAGCCTTCTTTATGACGTGGATATTTCTTTTTTGCAGATTAGCCTGAGGTCTTTGGGGGACGAAGTGGGCCGGTGGCTTTTGCAGGGGGGCTTAGCGCCCGCCCCCCTGCACCCCCCGACGCCCGGTGCGACCGGGAGCGGTGTTTTGCCCGTGGTATGCAGGTTGCGGCGGCAGGAAATTGCGGCGAATGATTAAAAAATCTCCCCGCTTTTCTGCGGAAAGATTTTTTAATTCTTCGCCGCAGGGTTCCGCACCGGGGGATGACATTTGTTGCCTTCAGCAACAAATTTCTTCCCCCGGACCCCCATCTTTCCTGT
>JAFVYP010000217.1 GCA_017508555.1 Lentisphaeria bacterium | reverse complement strand
GTTTCGTCGGTATGAAGTCCCGCGGCGTCTATGAAACCCCCGCCGGTACCATCCTTACCGCCGCCCATCGCGGTCTGGAACAGATCACCCTCGACCGCGAAGTCATGCACCTGCGCGACAGCCTGATCCCCAAATACGCCGATATGATCTACAACGGTTTCTGGTTTGCTCCTGAACGTGAAATGATCCAGGCCCTCATCACCGAGAGCCAGAAGTTCGTCACCGGCGATGTCCGCGTGAAACTCTACAAAGGCGCCTGCCACGTCACCGGACGCCGCAGCGAATACAGCCTCTACGATGATGCCATCGCCAGCTTTGAGGATAACGACTCCTACGATCACAAAGATGCCGCCGGCTTCATCAGACTCAACGCTCTGCGTCTCCGGGTCCTCGCCCGCAGCAAGCAGAAACGTTACTGATAAAAAGACTGGGGATAACGGGAAATTTTCCCGTTATCCCGTTTCTTCCGTCATCCATTTCCGGCCAGAGAGAGGTCTGCCCTATGAGTTCCGCAAGAGATAATGCCGGTACGGCATCTTCCGACAGCAGCGACTTTGCCGTTTCACTGACCCGCTATCTTCAGCAGATCGGTCAGCTTCCCCTTTTGCAGCCGGAGGAACTGCTCAAGCTGGGCATGGATATCGAAGAAGCCAACGAAGCCCTGCGCCGCTGTCTGCGCCGCTTCGGTTTTTCCGCGCTGGAATATATTCGCGTCCTGGACGACTGCCAGACGGGGAAAGACAAACCTCTGGATCATCTTCAGCCCTCATCCTTTGCCGGAGAAAGCGACGAAACCCTCATCCTTGAAAAACTGGCCCTCTGGCGGCAGGATATCTACAAGGCTTATGCCAAACTTGCCAAAGCCTTTTCCGCTCAGAAAGAGGAAGCCTGTGCCTGCGCGCGCGAGGAAATGGCACAGGTCATGGCCCGTTACCGCATCACAGCCCATCTGCTGGATGAACATGCGCAAATCATTTCTGATTACGTTTCACTGCTTGAAACAGGCAATACAAGCGAAAAACTCCTGGAAGACCGCTTTCTGATGAAGAAAGAAGAGTTCCTTCAGGAAACCGCGGAGATCTCCCGCCTGCGCCGCCGTCTGGAAGAGCTGCGCAACAGGATGATCGAAGCCCATCTGCGTCTGGTCGTCAGCATCGCCAAAACCTTCCGCAACCGGGGCGTGCTGTTCAATGACCTGATCCAGGAGGGCAATCTGGGGCTGCTCCGGGCGCTCAAGCGCTTTGATTTCATGCTGGGCAACAAATTCAGCACCTACGCCAACTGGTGGATCAAGCACAATATCCGCCGGGCCATCGCAGAACAGGCAAGGGTCATCCGTATCCCCATGCACATGATCTCGGATATCAACGCCATCAACTGGACAGAACAGCGTTTCATCCAGCTCAACGGCCGGGAACCGGAAGCGGAAGAGCTGGCCGCTGAACTGAATATGAGTCCGGCCAGGATCAACTCCATCCGCAAAATGGCCTGTCAGACCATCTCTCTGCAAGCCTCTCTCAAGGAGGGCGAGGACAGCGGTATCCTGGAGGATCTCATTGCTGACGATACCGCCGCCACGCCATCGGGCAATCTGGCAAGAAAGGTCCTGTACGACAAACTTTATGAAATGCTCCGCACCCTGCCCGAGCGGGAGCAGCAGATCATCATTTTAAGATTCGGGCTTTTCGATCAGCCCTGTCTCCCCCTTGTGGAAATAAGCAAGCGTTTCAACCTGACCCGTGAAAGAGTCAGGCAGCTTGAGGTTAAAATAATCAGCAATTTAAGGTCGCCCGCCAAATTGAAGTATCTGGACGGGTTCGACGGATATGAAGGTGTTTGACAAATGGCAGAAGTTTCTGTTCGCGGTATTTCCAAAGCCTACACCGCAGGTGTTCCCGTCCTCAAACAGGTGGATCTTGATATCCATGCGGGGGAGTTGTTTTTCATGCTGGGGCCCTCCGGGTGCGGCAAATCAACTTTACTGCGTATTCTGGCCGGTCTGGTGACGCCCGATGCGGGAAAAATCACTTTTGACGGCGTGGATATCAGCGCCCTGCCTCCGGAAAAGCGCCGGGCGGCTATGGTCTTTCAGAATTACGCCCTCTGGCCCAATATGGATGTTTTTGAGAACGTGGCGTTCGGTCTCAGAACTGCCGGTGTGAAGGGGAATGAACTCAAAACTAAGGTAATGGAAGCATTGGAACTTGTCCAGCTGGCGGATTTTGCCAGACGGAAAGTCCCCAGTCTTTCCGGCGGACAGCAGCAGCGCATCGCTCTGGCAAGAGCCCTTGCGGTGGATCCGGCGCTGCTGCTGCTGGACGAACCCCTTTCCAATCTGGATGCCCGTCTGCGGGATGCCATGCGCAGCGAGATCAAACGCATCTGCGCCCTGCGCAACCTGACAGCCCTCTATGTCACCCACGACCGTCAGGAGGCCTTGAGCATGGCCGACAGGATCGGTGTCATGCACAAGGGGATCATCCTTGAAATGGGCGAACCGGAAAATCTCTACGATCACCCGGAAACAGCCTTCTGTGCCCAGTTTCTCGGCGACATCAATTTTATCAGCGGCCGTATTTCCGGCAAAACCCTTGAAACGGAATTCGGAACGTTCACTCTGACGGGCAAAGAATACGGCAGCGCCGCCGCCGGTATCCGTCCGGAGCGCATCAAAATCACCGATGCCCCCCTGCCCGGCTCCTTTGAAGCGGTCCTGGAGGAACGCACCTTCTGCGGCGAAAGCTGTGAATGGATCTTCAAAGCCGGCAGCCAGAGACTCTGCGTCCGGGAAAGCGCCCCCGTCCGACGGACCATCGGCAACGTTTACCGTCTGGTCTTTGAAGAGGGATACCTGTTGAGCGTTGATTCTGCGGAGCAAAACTGATGTTGAAAAGACTTGTTTACTGCCTGCTGCTTCTGGGAAGTCTGCTGCTCCTGCCCTTTCTTCTGCGTCCGAAAGCGGAAAAAGGAACTGTTGTTGCTGATGAAGCCGACCGTCTTGTCATCATCTCGGCCCACAACAAAGGGATCCGCGATGAATACGATACCGCTTTCAGAAAATATTACCGTGAAAAATTCGGAAAAGATGTGATTTTGGATTTCCGTTCCCCCGGCGGTACCCGGGATATCGTCCGTTACATCGCCGACCGTTTTGAGGCAGAGTTCCGCCATTATTGGGAAAGCGATCCTGCCAACGGTCCCTGGAACGCGGAAGTTGCCGGAGCCTATACCGTCCCCGGAATGGAAAAAAATCCTGCGGCCTCCCCCACCGCCCGGAAAGCCAGAGAGATGTTCCTCAAATCCAACGTGGGTATCGGGATCGACCTGATGGCAGGCGGCGGAACCTTTGAAATGATCCGCAACGCCGGCAAAGGATTTGCCGCCGATGCAAAAGTCATGGAGCGTCACCCGGAGTATTTCCGGCCCGGTTCCATTCCCGCCTCTTTCGGCGGAGACAGGCTGTATGACAAAAACGGCCTCTGGTACGGCGTTGTGCTTTCCACCTTCGGCATCTGCTGCAATACGGACAGGATCAATGAAATGCAGAACAAGACCCTGCCGGCAGCATGGAAGGATCTGGCTGATCCCCGTTTTCTCAATCTGCTCTCGGTGGCAGACCCCTCCAAATCCGGTTCTGCCAACAAGTGTTTTGAGATCCTCATCCAGCAGTGCATGGCTGAAGCCGCTGATCCGGCCCGGGGATGGTCCGACGGACTCAATCTCATCAAGCGCATTTTCGGCAATGCACGCAGTGTCACAGAGTCGGCCAGTCAGGTCGTCCGCGATGTGACCATGGGGGATGCCGCCTGCGGTATGGCCATCGACACCTACGCTTTAAGTCAGGCGGCATGGGTCAAAAAGATCTCCGGCAAGGATACGGTGCGCTACATCACTCCAAAAGGCGGCACGGCTGTTTCCGCAGACCCCATCCAGCTGCTGCGCGGCGCGCCCAACAGAAAGACGGCCCAGCGCTTCATTGATTTTCTTCTTTCCCTTGAGGGACAGAAACTCCACTGTTTCAAAACCGGCACTCCCGGCGGACCCGCGCTGCGTCCGCTCAACCGTCCAGCCATCCGCCGGGAACTGTATGCAAAAGAGTTCGACCAGATGCGTTTTGAAAAGGATTATGATCCCTACCGTTCCGGTTCGGATTTCACCTACCGCTCCGCCTGGACCGGCAAATACTACGGTCTCATCAGCCGGGTCATCAAAAACGTGATCCTTGATCCGTCGGAAGAGCTTCAGCTGGCGTGGCGGGCCATTCTGAAAGCGGGCGGACCGGAAAAAGTCCCCGAAGCCATGAAAGCCTTCAATGCGCTCCCCTTTTCCTATGCGGAAGCTCAAAAGATCAACGGTCTTTTGCGGGTCAAGCCGGGCAACTCCGCTTCGGACATCGCCGCCATGCTCCGGCAATGGAGCGATTTCGCCCGGGAAAATTATTTGAAAGCGGCAAAACTGGCCGCGCAAGGCAGGTGATGTATGCGCCGTTTATGTCAATACTTTTTCTTCTTTATCGTTGCGGCATTTCTCGCCGTCTTTCTTCTGCTGCCCGTCTGGATCGTTGTCGCCGCAGGATTCAACTTCGGGCTGATCGCGGAGGTGTTCCGCAACAAGATCTATGTGGATGGACTTATCAACAGTTTTCAAGTGGCCTGTGTCACCACATCGGGCGTTTTCGTCATCTCTCTGGCTCTGGCGCTGATCTATGACAAATTTGATTTTCCGGGCAAGGAACTTTGCAATACACTGATGCTTGTTCCCATGATCCTGCCTCCCTTTGTGGGCGCATTGGGATTCCAGCAGCTGCTGGGTTATTACGGGATCATCAACACCATTCTGGATGTCATGGGTTTTGCACGTATCGACTTTCTTTCCGGCAGCGGTAAATTCTGGAGCGTCTGCGCGATCGAGATGCTGCATCTTTATCCGATCTTTTACCTTAATCTGGTCACGGCACTGGGAAATATAGATCCGGCACTCACTGAATCTGCCGCCAATCTGGGCGCTGGCAGATGGAGACGTTTTTTCAAGATCCAGCTGCCGCTGATGCGGCCGGGCATCCTGGCCGGCGGCAGTATCGTCCTCGTATGGAGCTTCACTGAACTGGGAACTCCTCTCATGTTCGGATACAACCGGGTCATGCCCGTTCAGATCCTCAACGGACTCAATGAATTGGAAACAAATCCCCTTCCCTTCACCCTGGTTTTTATCATGCTGGCAGTTTCCAGTCTGATGTACCTGTTCAGCCGACTCGTCCTGGGCGGAAAAAGCCAATCTGCCACCAAAGGAACCCTGGGCAGTTCCGCCAAAAAACTTTCCGGCCTCAAAGGCCTGCCGGCTCTGGGCGCTTTTCTGCTGGTGACAGCCGTCGCCGCACTGCCCCATATCATCCTTGTTCTCTGCGCCTTCCACAAACGATACTACAACAGCCTTCTGCCGGAAGGGTTTACATTGGAATATTTTGAAAGTGCCCTCTCCAACTCTCTGGTGCTGCCCTCCATCATGAACAGCCTGCGCTACTCTCTTCTGGCCATGGTTATTGCCTGCTGCATCGGAATATTTATCTCCCTGGCCACCTGCCGCTGGCGCCTCAAAGGCGCGGGTGCGGTGGATATGCTGGCCATGCTCCCTCTCGCTGTTCCGGGCGTCGTCATCGCTTTCGGTTTTCTTTCGATGGCAGTCAAATTCCCCTGGGCAAGAGCTATTTTCAATCCAGTGGAAAATCCCCTCTGGCTGCTGGCAACGGCCTACGCCGTCAGGCGTATCCCCTATGTGGTCAGAGCCGTGACTTCAGGCTTGGAACAATCTCCCGAAGAGCTGGAAAACGCCGCAAGAAATTTCGGCGCCGGACCTGTCCGCGTTCTGCTCAAAATCACTTTGCCGCTCATCGCAGCCAATATCCTTGTGGGCGGTCTGTTCGCTTTCAGCTTCTCCATGCTGGAGGTTTCGGACTCTCTTATCCTCGCTCAGAAAGCTCAGTTTTATCCCATTACCCGCGCTCTCTATGAATTGTCGCAGATCCTGGGTGCCGGTCCCGGTATCGCCTGCGCCTTCGGCGTCTGGGCCATGCTCTTTCTGGCTGCTACACTCGCCGCCGCTGCCCTTATCCTGGGGAAAAAAATCGGCTCTATTTTCAAGTTTTAATCTCTTTATCGGCCCCGTGGCTTTGCAGGGGGGCTTAGCGCCCGCCCCCCTGCACCCCCTGACGCCCGGTGCGACCGGGTGCGGTGGTGTTGCCCGTGGTATGCGGGGCGCGGCGGCAGGGAATTGCGGCGAATGATTAAAAAATCTCCCCGCTTTTCTGCGGAAAGATTTTTTAATTCTTCGCCGCAGGGTTCCGCACCGGGGGATGACATTTGTTGCCTTCAGCAACAAATTTCTTCCCCCGGACCC
>JAFVYP010000216.1 GCA_017508555.1 Lentisphaeria bacterium | reverse complement strand
AGGCATAGCCGATGCGCCAGCCTGTCATGGCGAAGGCTTTGGAAAATCCGTGAAGAAAGATCGTTCTCTCTTCCATGCCGGGAAGTGCGGCGATGGAACAGTGTTTATCCTCATAGATCAGTTCAGAATAGATCTCATCGGTGATAACGAGCAGATCATGTTCGATGGCAAGGGCAGCCAGTTGTTTCAAATTTTTTTCCGGCATGACAGCCCCGGTAGGGTTGCAGGGGTAGTTGATAAGGATGGCCTTTGTCCGCGGGGTGATCTTTTTTCTCACCTCCTCCGGATCGAGGGCAAACGCATCCTGCTTCCGGGTCTCCACGGGAACGGGGACGCCGTGGGCCATGAGGATCTCTGCCGGGTAGGAGACAAAACAGGGTGCGCTGTAAATGACTTCATCTCCCGGATTAAGAATGGCCCGCATGGTCACATCCAGCGCTTCGCTCACGCCCACTGTGACAAGGCACTGGTTGTCGGGATTGTAGGAAATATGATAGTATTTTTCCACATAATCGCAAATGGCGCGGCGCAGTTTGGGCATCCCCAGATTGCTGGTGTAGGCGGTATGGCCTTTTTCGATGGAATAGATACCGCTTTCTCTGATGGTCCAGGGAGTCGTGAAATCGGGTTCGCCCACGCCCAGAGAGACCACATCATCCATGGTGTTGACCAGTTCAAAAAAGACACGGATCCCGCTTTTGGGCAGACGGCGGATATGCTCTGAAACAAAACGGTCAGGGGCAGATTTTGAGACGTTCGTACTCATCATTATCCTCCATGATCCTGCCGGACTCCTTGTATTTCTTGAGCATAAAACCGGTGGAAGTTGAAATGACGCCGTCGATGGTCGCCAGTTTGGCCGCCACGAAATTGGCTACTTCGTTAAGGGAGTTCCCCTGAACGGTCAGCAGCAGATCGAAGCTGCCGGAAACAAGCATGAGGTCAGTGACTTCAGGATAATTGGCGATCCTTCTGGCCACCTGATCGAAACCGCCCTCCCGTTTGGGGGTGACTTTGACTTCGATAACGGCTTTGACCCGGGGGGAGTTATCGGCATTTTCGTTCAAAATCGCTGTGTAGCCGCGGATGATGCCAGACTCTTCAAGTTTTTTTATTTCAGCAGCTGCGGCGGCTTCGTCAAGTCCGGTCCGGCGGCTGATAACGTCAAGACCGATTCTTGCGTTTTCTTTCAACAGAGAGAGGATTTTTTGTTGCATGACAAGATCACTTTCCAAGAGAAGTTGATATTAACATAAAGTATCCCACATAGAGGAAACTGTCAAAAACATCGAAAATACCGCCCATGCCGGGGATCCAGTTGGCGGAATCTTTGACCTTTGCGGAACGTTTGAGAGAGGACTCGGTCAGGTCTCCGGCCAGACTGAGCAAACTCAAAATGATCCCGTTCCAGATGTAGGGACGGATATCTCCGCCGATGAAGCGGTAAAAAATCAGGCTTACAGCGACAGAAAACAGCATGCCGCCCGCGACGCCCTCCCAGGACTTGTTGGGGCTGATGGAGGGGGCGATCTTATGGTTGCCTCCCGGCAGGAGTTTGGCGGAGGAGAGGCCGAAAATATAGCCGCCGGTATCCATGGATTTGACCACGCAGATCACATACAGCAGCAGAGAGATCCCGCCCAGTGTACGGAAATAAATGGCCACAAGCAGCAGAATGGGCAGGCCGATCACCGCGCAGATGCTGATGGAGCCGGCTATCCGGCGGACGGCTTTGTTCTTTTTGCCGATCATCAGCAAAAGGGTGCTGATGCCGAGAAGGCACAGGATACCTGCTGCAACAGGACGGGCAAGCGCGGTTTTGAACCAGTTGAATTTATCCATGCAGAAGGCCGCTGTGACCAGAGAGCCGCAGGCGGCGCAGAGAAGTGGATAATTTTTGACCTTGATCTTTTCAAAAAGCCGTGCCGCTTCAAACAGGATGGCTCCCGCTGCGGCGACAGCGATGACGGAAAAGAGGTAGTGACCTCCCTGTTTCCAGAAAAAGAGGACTGCCACCAGAGCCAGCAGCAGCGGAAAACTGATAAGACGGTATTTGAACACTTTTGACCCCCGGGGATAAATATTGGTTTATATGGTGAAAAATTCTTCTTCGATACGTGCGCAAAGGGCGTGATAGATGGCCAGATGATATTCCTGAACAAGATAGGTCTCTCCGGCAGGGACATCAATGACGATATCCGCATACTGTTCGCATTTGCCGTTCTTGTTTCCAGTCAGGAGAACGGTGGTGATCCCGCGGATCCTGGCGGTGATGAAGGCTGCTTCGATATTTTTGGCATTGCCTCCGGTGGAAAGACCGATAAAGACATCTCCTCTGCGTCCCAGGGCATTCAGCTGCTGGGCGAAAGCAAGATCCGGATCGACGTCGTTGCCGTAGGCTGTCATCAGGCCGGGATGGGAATTGAGAGAAACGGCCCGCAGGCCCTGCTGAAGTTTGGAGGCGATATGCGCGCCTTTTTCCTGAAAGCTGTCAGCAAAGGCTTTTTTGTCTTCATCGGCAAGAGGGCGCTTTTTCTTGAATCCTTTGAGCAGTTCTCCTGCGATATGTTCTGCGTCGCAGCAGCTGCCGCCGTTGCCGGCGAGGTAGAGAATGCCGTCTGTCTGGTAAAGCCGGATCAGGCGGTCCGTCAGCTGGGACAGTTTATCCTGTATGGCGGCAAGTTCCGGAAAGCGTTGTATGAGTTTTTCCATTTCGTTCATAAAAACACCTCTCTGTTTTGCTGTTGGTTTAAGATAGCAGTCCAACGCTGTTTTTTCAACAGAGAACGGGACGCTTCGGGAGGAAAATCCTGTCCTGAACAGACTTTTCTCCGGAAGGGGAGAGACGGAGGAATTCCAGTTCCAGTTTTTCATCCGTCACTTTGCAGAAAAGGACATTATCCGTTGAGAGCGCCGCGCGCTGGAAGGGCAGGGGGGCGGGGACGGACAAGCGGGGTATGAGCGCAGGTGCCGTCGCCGGATGGCAGCTGTCCGCACCGGCGTCGATCCTGATATAATTGTGCCAGTGGCCGGAAAGCAGGATATCAGGCTTGATCTCCGCCTCTGCCAGAGGCTGGATCAGCTGAAATTGGACATCCTCCTCCTTGATGCCGGGAATGTGGATGAAGGCGATCCGGTAATGGGCCTTCTGATAAGCGGAAGAGGCGGCTGTTTCTTCCAGAAAACGTTTTTCTTCAGCCAGCATGCTGTTGTTGTCAAAGAGCAGGCGGTCCGGACCGTCGGCTTTGTCGTCGCCGCTGTCCAGGATGATGAAAAAGACTTTGCCGAAAGAGAAGGCGTACCAGCTGCGTCCGGTGGGGTGGCGCATGACGGTAAAGTATTCATTGGCAAAAACGCCCAGCTGTTCGTGATTGCCCCGGACAAAGACCAGAGGAATATCCTCTTCCCGTTTCTGATTGACTGAAACGATGGGGTCGATGATCCCCCGGTAAAGGGCTTCCCGTCCGGCGGCATGGCTGAGATTGTCTCCCAGCAGCAGATGGAAACGGGCGCTTTGGGCTTCGGGGGTACTCAGGGCGTTGACAAGGTGATTGGCGTCGGAGTGAAGATCCGTGACGCAGAAGAAGGAAAAATCCTCTTCCGGGGCGGGCGCTGTCCGGAAGCAGCGTTTGATCCCTGAACTTGCCGGTTCATCCAGAACAGGCAGCAGGGTAAAGAGTTCGTACTCGTAAACCGTATCAGGCTTGAGGCCCGTCAGATGGACCCAGTGGGCCGTTTCACTGGCCATGATGCCGTTGCGCATGGAACACATGACCCGGCAGGGGGCTTCGGAAGAGCCTTTTTCCCGGTATTCCAGAAATGCGGGCAGTCGGCCGGCGGTCTCCCAGCTGATGCTGACGGACCCGTTATCGGGATTGGATAAATAAGGGCCGTGGATGACCTGCCGGGCAGGTGTTTCCCAGGAGTTGCGCAGCTTTTCAAAACCACTCCGGTCAAGAGGAACGGAGGGCGCGGTGCCGCTGCGGAGGGTGCAGGCGGTGTTGTAATCGACAAAAAGAAGTTCTCCGAAATTTTCCACTTCGTGAAAACGTTTGAAAAGAGGACTCCAGCAGCTGGAATCCCCGTGTTTGAGGCTGCAGCGGCAGAGATTGAACCCCAGGCCGCCCTCTGAAAGCAGCAAGTGATCCAGAGAAATTTTGATTTCCGCTCCCCAGGCTGTTTCATTTTCAAAAGGAACACACTCCCAGTCGTAAAGGCCGGAGCTGTCAAAAAGAAGTCCTGTGATACCGATGCAGAACTGAAGGTTCCAGGGTTCCGGGCCCATGGCGCCGAAGTGGACCTCTGCCAGATCGCCGCTCCAGACGCTTGTGCTGTTTTCCGGCGGATAGACCCGTTCCTCCTTTACATCAGAAAAGGACCAGCCGATGACCAGGTCTTTTTCCGTGCGGAAGAGGGCAACGCGGGTATTTTTGAACGGCGTGTTTTCCTCTGCGTGGAAACGCACGAAATCCTCTGCCTGCGCCGCCTGCTGCCAGACGGGATCGGTGAGCCCCGTCCCGAAAAGGAACTCTTCCGTTACCTGCGGAACAAAAAGACTTTTGCGGATCGGATTGAGACTGTAACTGATATTGACGGTTTTGCCGCTGTTGGCATTGGTTTTTGCGGACATGACAGACCCCCTGGTTTATCGCTTTTTTGTTTACCCTAAAAAATACCTCCAAATTTCTTTTTTTCAAGTGAGAGACGGCCTTCTCTGAAAAAGAGTTTTATGAAAATTTGAAAAAGAGACTTGACAACACCGTTGCGATGGATATATTAATAACCATAGTGCGCACTATGGTTTGAATAAAGGTTGTAACAGTTATGACAAAAAGTGAAAAAATCGCTGAAGGATTTCTTGAAAAGATCCGTTCCGGCGAATTGAAAGGGCGTCTGCCGGCGGAGCAGGAATTGGCCCGTCAATGCGGTGTTTCTCCGGTAACTGCGGCCAAGGCGCTGAATATTCTGCGTGACAAAGGGGTCGTTGAGCGTATTCCCGGACAGGGGACTTTTGTGACGGAGCCGGAAAAAACAGTGGTCAAAATCAAATTTGACCGTTACTTCGCCAAAAAGATGATCCCGCTTCTTGAGTGTCATTTTCCCCAGGTCCAGATCGAAGAGAGCATGGATATGGAAGAGGCCGACGGCGTTGTTTTTGCAACGACGATCCCCTTTTTCCCGGGGGAATACTTTCTTCCCTGGCCCCAGGAACGGGTGGACAAGCTGAAAGAGAGCGGGCGTTTTTATCCGCAGATATTTGAGTTCCACCATGTCCGCAGGGCGGTCTGGGGGATACCCTATCTGTTTTTTCCGGACATCCTTTTCTATAATAAGGAGATTATGCGCGCCATTGAGCCGGATTTCAATCCCTACGATATGACCTTTGATGATCTGCTGCGTTTGCAGAGAAAATTGCCGGAAGGTGTCTGGTTTTTCGGCGGTCCCGGTAATATGTTCGTTCTTTCCCTGATCTATAATCTTGCCGGAAATGGTGTGGCCGGGCCGGAGATCTTCCGTCAGGCTGTGGAGCGGATCATGCCTTTGAGCTGCCGGGGAAGTCAGCAGGATTTTGCCGACGGAAAAACGCTCTTCTCGACCGGCAACCGTCACATGGCCAAGAAGATCGGCAACTTTATCAAGATGGATATAGCGCCTCTTCCGCATGAAAAGGGCCGCCGGGTCTGTCATGCCAGTTCCGAGGCTCTGATGGTGCGCAACACCACCCGTCACCGGGAGCTGCTTTTTGATATGGCGGAATTTCTCCTGGGGCCGGAGGTCCAGAAGACCATCGGGACTTTGTGGCGCGGTATCCCCGCTGACGCGGCCATTGCCGCAGCTTCCCTTGACAGCAGCGTTTTCCGGGATGATATTTTCTTCAATGAGATCAAAAACATTGATTATGCTCACGCGCACATGTCCGACTCTGTCAATCTCTGTTTTTCTTCGGTCATCAAAAATCTTGTCAATGACCAGATCTCTCCTGAAGATTTTCTCCGTGAAGTGGAGGAGAGTTACCGCTTTGAGGAAAAAAACAGAAAGGCGCTCGACGCCTTTATGGGCAGCAGGAATGTTGTGGATTTTTAATGGAACCATCCAACGGATCTATCATATAAACAAAACAAAGGAGGACGAGTTTTTTTTGAGTGGGGTCGTTTGAGGATGATGGTTCTCAAACAGGGGTAACGTTCAGTTAAGCAGAAAGTTATTGATTTTATGAAGTACACAGCTCTTCTTTTGTGTTCTCTTCTGTGCTGTTCTGTTTTTGCAGATTACGGTGCCGGAGAAATGAAAACGCCCGGGAAAACCTATTATCTTTCTCTCAAGGGCAATGACAAAAATGACGGTAAAACACCGGCAACAGCCTGGAAAACTCTTGAACATGCCGTCAAACATCTTGAGTCCGGTGTGACTTTGCAGATCGCCGAAGGCGTTTATCAGACGGGAAAAGGCGATTCTCTGCGCCGTCAGCCGGATTACTGTTCTGTTTTCAAAGACGGTAAACCGGGAGCCCCCATCGTCATCAAAGGCGCGGGCAGGGGAAAAACCATCCTGACCGGTGCCCTGTATTACAAAAATCCCAAACGCATCGGCCGGGACCGGACGATGCAGTACAAACTCAAATATCCGCCCCTCTATGATCTTGTCTGGGAACATCCTTCCCAGATCAAGCTGCAGATGGTCCGTCATCCTGAGATCGTCAAAGAGTATCCGGGAACGTTTCATTATGATGCCAAAACGAAGATTCTTACGGTGCATTTTGTCGCCATGGATCAGAGAGGCGTCAATGTCTCCTACGACCGCATCGGTCTGGCTGTGAGAGGCAGCTATATTTCCATTGAAGACATCACCTTCACCCATTACCGGGAGGCGGTTTTTGCCCAGCAGAATGCGAAGATCACCCGCGATGTCAGCAATCTGACGGTCAAGAACTGCGGCTTTTTCAACAACTATTATTCAGGCATCGTCCTGAAGAACATGACCCGCGCCCTTATTTCCGGCAATCAGGCCATGAATAACGGAGAATACGGTTCTATTATGATCCACGGCGACTGTTACCGCAATATGGTGACCGGCAACTGGGCCGGTCCCAGTCCGGAAACCTGGCGAGAGATGGAGCCTTATGTTTACGGCTTTGCCATCCAGAGATACGGCGACAAGGGCAAGGGCGAAAACCATGTGATCGGAAACGTCATTGATGACAAACTTGCCTTCCGCTGGAAACTGGGCGAAGCAGGAAGCCGTTTTGAGGATAACATCGTCACCGGACTTCTTCATACGGAAGATCTTCCCTGTCCCGTCATCATCCGCCGCAATTATCTGGGCGGAAAAGTCAAGTGGCAGAGTCTCGGCGTGGATATCTGGGAAAAGCATTTTGTCAATACCCCTGTCACTTTCAAAGATAATGTGAGAAAACTCAAGGACTTCAAGCCTGAAAACAAAAATGCGTTTGAAGCGCAGAAGCTGGCGCTGCCCCAGCCGAAGATCACGATCCCCTGGTGTCATTTTTCCAATATCTCTGTCAAGTATGTGGATAAAGACAGTGCTGTCGTCGAATTTTATACCGTCCGCAATGACGGATGGGGCCGGATCATTTACCGGCCCAAAGGCGAAAAAAGCTGGAAAACCGTCAGATCTCTCCGTCAGGGCGTCCGTCATGTGATGGCGCTGACGGGGCTCAAAGCCGATACGGAATATGAATATCAGCTGCTGTTTCTGGGCCGCCGCGGAGAGACTGCCCGGGGCAAAGTCCTGACTTTCAAAACGGGTAAAAACAGCCGCGCTCCCATGACGATCGTCGTTGCTCCCGGCAAAAATCTGGAAGAGGCCGCTCAGAAAGCCCGTCCCGGAGATACCGTGATCCTGCGTTCCGGCAGACATTACGGACAGTTTGTGCCTGTTTGCAGCGGACTTCCCGGTAAAAAGATCACCCTGAAGGGTGAAAAGGGCGCCATCATCGACGGTATGTTTTTCTACGGACCTCTTGTGGATCTTTCCGGCAAGAGCCACTGGATCGTTGACGGGATCACTTTTGACAACCCCGAAGAGACCTCCCGCAAGGGATTGGTCCGTATGGATGGTTCCCATGATATGGTTGTCCGCAACTGCCGGAACGCCAGAGAGTTCACCTTCATGTCAGGTCCCTTTATCTACGGACGCGGCAACCGTTTTCTGATGGAAAATAATGTTGTCTGGGGCGGCAGTTATCAGTTCCAGCTGATCGGCAGTGACCATGTCATCCGCCGCAACACCATGGTCAACGGAACCTTTTTCCATTTCTTTGCCGCAGGTGCGAACAACATCACGATCACAGATAATATTTTCTACCGTTCCTGTGTGCCGGAAAAGAAAAATCCCGCTTATCTCCTGCAGAACATCAAGGGGAAAATCGTTTCTGACCGCAATGTTTATTTTTCACCGTACAAACATCATCCCTCCGGCGGGCAGATCCGCAACAGCAACGAGAAAACCCTCGTACTCAGTAAAGATCTGGCCCACTGGCAGAAAACGACCGGGTATGACCGCAGCAGCATTGCCGCAGATCCCCTGTTTGTGGATGTCAAAAAGGGAGATTTCCGCCTGAAAGAAGCGTCTCCCGCCAAAGGAAAAGGAGCCGATATAAAATGAAATTTATCTCAAAAAGCCACGAAACAGCTTGGAACCGGGCGCTGAAGATCCTTGAGCCCACAGCTGCTGAAATGGAACACGGGCTTGAATTGCACAAAAATCTGTTTGCCATGGATCACTTCGCTCTCCCCATGGGCGTCTGGAACGAGGGCTATGTGGACCAGTGGAACGAATGGAAAGCGAAAAATATCGGACAGAAAGAACTGCTCAAACGCATGAATTCCGTCCACTTCGATCAGTGCTGTTTCAACGAAGAGTGTGCTTCTTTGTTTCGCAACGTCATCCGTTCCAGCGGATTGAACTGCATGGTCTATACCGTTGCCGAAGGCAAGGGACATGACGCTGATTTCAGGCGTATGGCCAATCAGATGCAGCTCTTGAGGACCTTCCGCGATGTTATTGCCCAGGCCGGAAATGTGGAGGATATCAAATCCATCAATGCCGAAGGCAAAGTGGCTATGATCTGGAGCATCAACGGTCCTCCCTTTGCCGGAAATCTTGAGAGCGCCTATGATGAATTGGAGTGGATCGATGTCTGGAAACGCATGGGTGTCCGTTTGATGCACATGTCCTACAACAGGCGTAATCTGGCCGCCGACGGCTGTGCTGAACGGGCCAATGCCGGTTTGAGCGCTCTGGGGCGCGAACTGGTTGCCAAACTCAACGCTTCCGGGATCATCGTCGATGTTCCTCACACGGGTGAACAGAGCAGCAAAGAGGCGGCTCAGGTTTCCACAAAACCCATCATGGCTTCTCATACGGCCTCCCGGGCCCTGTATGATTATATCCGCTGCAAGAGCGATGAAACGCTCAAAGCCATTGCCGATACGGATGGTCTTGTGGGCGTCTTTGCCGATGCCAGTCTGCTGGGCGGAACCGCTGATATCGCTATGATGCTCAAACATATCCGCTACATTGCCGATCTGATCGGTGTCGACCATGTGGGTATCGGAACTGACGGCGCCTACATGCAGACCTGGCCCACCAGTCACCTGGTGGAAAGCTATGACAATGCGGAGTATTCCGGTGCCTGGTGGGGCAACTGGTCGGAATTCCCCTACGGCAGTGCGGAGGAAAGTCATTACGGCTCTCTGGCATGGCTGAACTGGCCGCTGTTCACGGTGGGACTGGTCAAATCCGGTTTCAGTGATGAAGAGATCGAAAAGATCCTCGGTAAGAACTTCCTCCGTGTCCTTGCGGCCAACCAGGAGTAACAGATGATGGATTCCCGCCGTATCAAAGGATTGATCTGCGGTCTTGCCGCAACGCTCATGTGGGCCAGTGTTTATCCGGCCAGCCGTTATCTGTTCGGAAAAGAAGCCGACAACTTTGACGAATGGTTTGTGGCCTACGTGCGCGTTGTCATCGCTGTCCTGTTCCTGCTCCCCTTCACCTTGAGGAGTGGGGACTGGGGCAAGCTCAAAAGTTCCTGGAAAATGGAGTGGAAGATGTTTCTGCTTCTGGCGCTGGCGGCGACAGCTGAGGATCTGCTGCTGTTTATTTCTCTCAAATACACGACAGCCGCCCGTTCTTCGGTGATGGCCAATACGTCGCCGGTGTTCACGCTGATTTTTTCCGTGCTTCTGGCCAAAGAGGTGTTTTCCCGCTGGAAACTTGCGGGGGTTCTTCTGGGATTTGCCGGGATCGTGATCGCCTTCATTTCCCGCGGCGGAGATATTTTTGCCGCAGGCATATCCACTTTCGGAGGAGACATGCTGGCTCTTTCCTCCGGCGTCGTGTGGTCGATCTTCACCGTGGCCGGAGACAGGATCGCTGAAAAATATGACGGCATGTTCTGTGTGGCGGTCCTGCGGATCCTCGGATTGTTTCTGATGATACCGATCCTGCTGGTCTTTGACAGCCGGATCTCCTTCGACTTCCCCCTGCTGGTCTGGATCGGGATCATCTATCTCGGATGCTGTCCCAGCGGTCTGGCCGTCGGTCTCTGGCGGCACGCTCTGAAGTATCTGCCGCCGGGAGAACTGGGCGCTTTCGGTTATATCAGCGCCTTGAGCGCCATTACCTTTTCGGTCGTTTTTCTCAAAGAGAAGATCACCTGGGGCTTTGCCGCCGCCGTGGTCTGTATTCTGACCGGTGTCGGCCTGATGCTCAAAGGAGAGAAAAAGGAGAGCAGAGAGAAAACGGACGCTTGACAGATCAATTTTGAATATTAAAAAAAAGTAATCTTTTCCCCGGGCAGCGGTTGAAAAACCGTTGTCCGGGTGTTATATTATCGAACATTTTTATTTTTTTGCAGTTGGTTTGTATTCAAAAACAAGAAAAACGGAGGTAAAATAAGAAATGTCTTTGTTGGATTGGATCATTGTTATCGTTCCCGTCTGCGTCGTGATGTACGCTGGCTGGAATATCCGTAAGTACATTACGGGTGTGGCCGACTATCTGGTGAGCGGACGTGTCTGCCGCCGCTACGTCATCACAACGGGAACTATGGCGGGTGCGCTGGGGCTCGTTACGCTGGCTGCCTATATCGAAGTGCATTATAAAACGGGATTTGCTCTCGGCTTCTGGAGCAGTTTGACATTGCCGATCTCGGTGATGATCTCCCTTTCCGGATACTGTATTTACCGTTTTCGCGAGACCCGTGCCTTGAGTATCGGTCAGTTCTTTGAAATGCGTTACAACCGCAGTCTGCGTATTTTTGCCTGTTTCCTGCGTTCCATTGCGGAAATGATGGCCAATATCATCATGCCTGCCATTGCAGCCCGTTTCTTTATTGCCTATCTGGATCTGCCCCGTTATGTCAGTATCTTCGGGTTCCAGTTTCCGACATTCATGATCGTCACCGGTATTCTTTTGACACTGGCTATTTCTCTTATCTACTGGGGCGGAACGCTTGCTATTATTGTTACGGATACCATTCAGGGATTGATGTGTTTCCCGCTGATCGTGGTGTTTGTGCTTTTTGTTCTTATCAAATTTTCCTGGTCCAATGAGATCGTTCAGGTGATGGCCGACCGCGCGCCCACTGAAAGTTTTCTCAATCCCTACGACATTTCCGGGCTGCGTGACTTCAATCTGTTCATGCTTTTTGTGACCTTCTTCGGCATGTTCCTGCATACCGCCAGCGGATTGACCGGCGGCAGCAACTGTGCCATCAGTGCCCATGAAGGTAAAATGGCCAGCATTCTCGGTGCCTGGCGCGGTGCTTTTACCTCTGTGTTCTACGTGGTCATTGCTGTTTGCATCATCACCGTCATGAACCACAAAAACTTTGCGAATGATGCTAAAACCGTTCGTGTCAATATCTCCCAGAGTATTGCCAATGAACTGATCCCCGATGTCAAGGAACGCGCCCAGTTCATGAATGCCATCAAGGCGATCCCCCCCTCCACCCATACCATCGGCAAGGATAAACCCCTTTCTGAAAAGCAGAACATTGATACGGTCTATTATCAGACCGCTCAGAAAATGTTCGGTAAAGACGGTGAGGGCAGTTCCAAAGCCCAGCAGTACAATACCATCTTCAAACAGCTGATGCTGCCGATGGCCATGCGTCAGGTGCTGCCCACCGGTCTCGCCGGATTGTTCTGTCTGATGATCGTTGTCTTTATCATTTCCACCGACGACAGCCGTATTTACAGTGCCAGTGCCACGCTGGTCCAGGACTGTATCGTTCCTTTCTTCAAAAACGATACGCTGACGCCGGAGCGTCACGTGTTCCTGATCCGTGCTGTTTCCATCTTTGTCGGTGTCTTCTTCTTCATCGGTTCGTACTTCATGGCGCAGATCGATTATATCAACATGTTCGTCAGCATCATGTACGGTATGTGGATGGGCGGCTGCGGTCCCATGATCGTGTTCGGTTTTTACAGCCGTTTCGGAACCGCTGCCGGTGCCTGGGCCTCTCTGGTTTCCGGTATGCTCATCAACATGAGCGGCATCGTGTTCCAGCGCACCTGGGCCGCGCACATCTATCCCTGGCTTGAGGCCAACAATCTGGTGGATGCTGTGGGCAACTTCCTTACGACGGTTTCCGGTCCCTTCAATCCCTACATCGTCTGGGAAATGAACCGTTTGAAGTTCCCGATCAACTCCTACGAGGTGTACTTCCTGGCCATGGCCACCTCTCTGATCGTTTACATCGTGGTCTCTCTCATCACCTACAAAGAGCCTTTCAACCTTGACCGTATGCTCCACCGCGGTAAATATGCTGTGGAAGGTGAGAAAAAGATCCACACTGTCTGGAGTTTCAAAACCATCTTCAGCAAGATCATCGGCATTACTCCCGAATACACCCGCGGAGACCGTATCATTGCCCGTTCTGTGTTTGTTTACTCCTTCATCTACAAATTCTTCGTCGCCTTCGTGCTGGTCGTGGTCTGGAACATGATAACCCCGTGGCCCATTGAGTGGTGGGGACATTACTTCCTCGTGACCTTCCTGGTCATTCCCGGAATTGCCGCAGCGATCACCTGTGTCTGGTTCACCGCCGGCAGCTCCCGTGACTTGATCTATCTCTACCGTGACCTGAAAAACCGCGTGGTCGATCATTTGGATAACGGTATGGTCGAAGGACATGTGGCTATCAGCGAAAAGGCCAAGTTTGAAAAGCTGGAAGAGGAAAGCGTTGAAGAGAAAAAATAATTACAGCTCTCTTCTTCTGAAAAGCCCGCACTTCTGTTGAACAGGAGGCGGGCTTTTTACTGGGAAAAAGTTGCTTGAGGTTATTGAAAATGCGCTTGAAAAAGATGGGCCTTGATGGTATATTATCAAATTGACGTATGTGAAATTTTTCACCCTTAATAACAACCCATAAAAATTTGGAGATCCGCAATGAACTTCACAAAAGAAGTCGAGCAGATGGTCTGCGTTGCCAAGGGCCCGAAACACGGACCCGCCCCGATCCCGCAGGAAGGTGCCTGGACCAAGGCCAGGGAAATCACCGATATTTCCGGTCTTACACACGGTGTAGGCTGGTGTGCCCCGCAGCAGGGCGCCTGCAAACTGACTCTCAACGTTAAAGAGGGAATCATCCAGGAAGCTCTTGTCGAGACCATCGGCTGCTCCGGCATGACCCACTCTGCGGCCATGGCTGCTGAGATCCTTCCCGGCAAAACTTTGCTTGAGGCGCTCAACACCGACCTGGTCTGCGATGCCATCAATACCGCCATGCGCGAACTTTTCCTTCAGATCGTTTACGGCCGTACCCAGACTGCCTTCAGCGAAGGCGGACTTCCCATCGGTGCCGGTCTGGAAGACCTGGGCAAGGGCCTGCGCAGCATCACCGGAACCATGTACGGAACCAGCGCCAAGGGCGTCCGTTATCT
>JAFVYP010000215.1 GCA_017508555.1 Lentisphaeria bacterium | reverse complement strand
GTGATGATGTCTCCTGCTTTCATTGGACCAGCTTTCTCGTTCTGCGTTTTTTCGCTGCCGTCACGGGGAAAAACAGCAGTTTGCCGTTGTCGCATCCGATATGGACGCCGGAAGCCCCCTCAAAAACACCCCGTAAAAGCTCTTCCGCAAGAGGATCTTCCACAAAATGCTCCACAGAACGGCGGAGCGGACGGGCTCCGAATTCAGGCTCAAAACCCTTTTCAAGCAAAAAGGCTTTGGCTTCGGTATCCACCTCAAGAGCCAGTCCCCGTCCGCGGAGACGGCCGGCAAGTTTTTCAAGTTCGATCTCAATGATCTCCATAAGGGCATTGCGATCCAGTTTGTTGAACACGACAAGATGATCGACCCGGTTGATAAATTCCGGCTTGAAGGTCTTTCTGGCAACGGCCAGCAGCTTTTCTTCGGCCTTCACGGATTGTTCAAGAGAGGAACCGAAACCGAGGGTACCGCCTTTCACAAGCTCATTGGCGCCGACATTGCTGGTCATAATGATGATCGTATTGCGGAAGTCGATCCTGCGGCCAAGCGTATCGGTCAGGTGGCCCTCTTCAAGGATCTGAAGGAGCATGTGCATCACATCCGGATGGGCCTTTTCGATCTCATCAAAAAGCACCACGCTGTAAGGACGGCGCCGGACACGTTCCGTCAGCTCGCCGCCTTCGCCGTGCCCCACATATCCCGGAGGAGAACCCACCAGACGGGAGACGTTGAATTTTTCCATATATTCAGACATATCCACCTGAATAAGAGCCTCCGGATCGTCAAACATGAACGCCGCAAGACTTTTCGCAAGCAGGGTCTTGCCCACGCCGGTCGGACCGAGGAATATGAAGGAACCGATAGGTCTGTCAGGATTCTTGAGTTCCGCACGGCTGCGGCGCAGCGCTTTGGAAATGATGCTGACAGCGTTATCCTGTCCAACGATGCTCTTTTTGAGTTCCTCTTCCATCCGCAGCAGACGGGCGCTTTCGCCTTCGGCCATCTTCTGAACGGGAACGCCGGTGAGTTTGGCAACGACAACGGCAATATCATCAGGCGTGATGACGGCAAATTTATTTTCACAGTCTTTGCGCCAGGCTTCCTGGATCTTTTCGATTTTTTCCTCAAGGGCCCGTTCCTGATCGCGCACTTTGGCAGCCTGTTCAAAATCCTGAGCTTCGACGGCCTGTTCTTTCAAGTTTTTAAGCTCCTCCTTCTGCTGGCGAAGTGCTTCCGTATCCGGCGGAGAGATCATGCTGGAAATACGGGCGCGGGCACCTGCTTCATCCATAATGTCGATCGCTTTATCCGGCAGGAAACGGCCGGAAATATATCTGTCGGCAAATTTGACGGCGGCCTCAAGCGCTCCCGGAGCGTAACGGACATGGTGATGTTTCTCATAGGTATCACGCAACCCCTCAAGGATAAGACAGGAATCCTCCACCGAGGGCGGTTTTACCATGACCGGCTGGAAACGGCGTTCCAGTGCGGCATCCTTTTCAATGCCTTTGCGGTATTCGTCCAGGGTCGTTGCGCCGACGCACTGAAGTTCCCCGCGGGAAAGGGCCGGTTTGATGATATTGGCAGCATCCATGGCCCCCTCGGCACCGCCGGCGCCCACGATGGTATGCAATTCGTCAATAAAAAGAATGACTTTTTTGGAATTGCGCACTTCGTCGATAACAGCTTTGATACGCTCTTCAAACTGTCCTCTGTACTTGGTCCCGGCGACCATGAGGGGCAAGTCGATCGCATAAATGAGCTTGTCGGCCAGCAGTTCAGGCACTTTCCTGGAAGCGATCGCCTGAGCGAGACCTTCGATGATAGCGGTTTTACCGACCCCGGCCTCTCCGATCAGGACCGGATTGTTTTTGGTTCTGCGGCAGAGGATCTGGATGACCCGCTCGATCTCTTCAGCGCGTCCGATAACAGGATCAAGCTCCCCGCGGGCAGCAAGTCCCGTCAGGTCCCGTCCGAAGGTGTTGAGGGCGGGAAGATCTCCGTTGCCGGCGGGCATATCTCCGCCGGAGGGCATGGGATTGTCTTGAGCCATTTCACTGCCGGGCATATAATCCGCATCCAGAGCCCGGATGACCTCCTGACGGACGGCATCCAGATTGATGTTGAGGTTCTGCAAAAGACGTGCGGCTTTGCTTTCCCCCTCCCGGAGCAGCGCCAGAAGCAGATGTTCGGTACCGATAAAACTGTAATTCATGGCGGCGGCCTCTTTGGCGGCCATCAGCAGGATCTTTTTCAGACGGGTGGTCAGGGGACGGGGCCCCTGGGTCCCGACCTCTCCGGAGGGGGAAAAGCCCTTTTCCACCTCCATCCGCAGCTGATTGAGTTTGATCCCCATGCCGGAAAGCACATCAAAAGCCACCCCTTCCCCCAGGGCAATGATCCCCAGAAGCAGGTGGATGGAGCCGATATGATCGTGATTGAAGCGCTCCGCCTCCTTGTTGGCCAGAAGCAGGATCTGCCGGGCGCGGGGAGTGAAGTTGTTGAATTCGTGATTTTTTGCCATAAAAACTCCTTTTCTCTATAAAAAAACATACACATTTTTAATATACAGCATTGCCCGTTTACTTTCAAGAGGCTGAGCAGGAGAATTCAGGACTTTCAGGCAGGAAAACCATTGCAGGCAAAACTGAAAAAAACTGTCAGCAGGAAGAATCCCGAATGACAAGGAGGGACTTGAGGGTGACAACTTCGGGAGCAAGATTTTTATCCGCAATACGCGCCAGAGCCATATCCACGGCGATCTGCGCCATCTGCTCTTTTGGCTGGGCCATTGAAGTCAATGCGGGCGTGGTGTATTCGCAAAAATGCAGATTGTCATGTCCGCCGACAAGAGTATCTTTTCCGGGGACGAAACCGGCTTCGCGCAAGGCCCGCATGGCCCCCAGAGCCACAGCGTCCGTCACACAGTACAGCGCCTCCGGCGGACGGGAACGCTCTTTAAGAAATGCCGCCAGATGCTCATACCCATACCGCTCATTATCCTGCTGCTCACAGGAGGAAAAAAGCGGAATGAACAGCGGTTCAGCTCCGGCAGAGGCCATGGCATCCAGATACCCCTGTCTGCGGGCGAGAGCCGTGGGATTGCTGTCACGGTAAAAACTGTCAAGAAAATAAACCTGCCGTGTTTTTTCAAGCAGATGACTGGTCATCGCGCAGCTGCTGGAACGGTTGTCGTTGAGGACGCAGGAAAAGGTCTCCTCCGCAACCGGACGGTCCAGACAGATCACCGGCAGATCGGCCGCCGCCAGCTGACGGATACGGCTGCTCCCCTGCCCCACCACGGGAACAAGCAGGATCGCCGCCACATTGAGTCCCATAAAAGAACGCAGGATCTTTTCTTCAACTGTTATGTCATTGTAGCTTGATTGATAGACAAGCCCCATGCCTTTGGCAGAGGCATACTTTTCAGTCAGTTCGATCAATTCCGCATAAAAACCGTCGGTGATGTAGGGAACGATCATGCCGATCACACGGGAACTGCGGGAAACAAGATTGACCGCATTGGAATTGGGGACAAAGCCGTATTTTTCACACAATTCCAGTACCTTTTTGCGGTTTTCCTTTTTGACAGAAGTATCGCCGTTCAATATTTTGGATACGGTAAAACGCGAAAGGCCGGCCTCTTCCGCGATCTGGGCCATGGTTTTCACTTGATTCTGCTCCTTGATCGTCTTTTATACTATATCATTTTGTCATCTTTTTGTCAAATTCTTTGCAGAGAACTTGACAAACGGAAAAGAAAAGATTATCTTTAAGCAGGAGCAGAGTGTACTCTCCCCTTAAAATGAAAGGTAATACTATGAAAAAATATAATTTCTCTCTGGTTGAGATCATCGTGGTCGTCGGTATCATTGCCGTTCTGGCCGGACTGGTCTTCCCTGCCATCCGCAATGCCCAGATCACATCCCAAAAGACCCAGTGTCTCAGCAATCAGGGACAGTTGATGAAAATGCTCATTACTTCAATGAATACAGATAATCAGCAGCTGGTTTCCGGCCCGGACACTCAGCTGACCAACGGAACGTTCACCAGACCGTTGTGGGTCAGGTATCTGTATGACAAAAACCGCGTTCAGGATCTGGCGGCTTTCCGCTGTCCAGCCATGATAACCACCAGAAAGTCCTCTCTGGCTGTCAACGACAGCTCCGATGATAATTCTCTTGTCAACAAACTGTTCACTTCCTACGGAGTTGTCTTTGCCCGCGGCAGCGGTGCCATGGCTGCCAATCCCCAGGCGCTTTCCATGACCAAACCCAATTACCTGGGATTTGATTTCAGAGGAACAAAATATCTGACTTTCAACAACAGCGGCACCCAGGTCCGCATCTCTCCCAATCAGCTTGTCCTCGGCGGCTGCTCCGCGGCCTCCAGCAGCGCAGCCGGTTCCGCGACCGCGCCCAAAGTGGATGTGGGCGATGCACTTGCCAAACTTAATTTTGCCCAGACAAGCAATTCCGGTTCAATGGGCCGTATTGCTGATGTCCACGGCGGATACTCCAATTTGTTCTACCTTGACGGCCACGCGGATTCTGTCAACAAAGACGGTTTTGCTGACAACCGCTATTATCCCGGTCTGACCAGCGGTCAGTCAGGAGATCCCGCCGCACTGGCGATCGACAAGGACAACTGGTTCAATCCGGATGATATCTGATTCCGGCAAAGTAAAATTTCCAACAAAAGAGGAGGAAAGAAAATGGCTTCAATCAAAATGTACAACAAGAACGGCGACGCCAAAGCCGCCGCCATCCAGGAGAAACTGGAAAAGAATTTCGGTTTTCTGCCTGAGGTGTTTCAGATCATGGGACGCAACGGAGATTTTCTCGAAGCCGTCCTCAAGACCGCTGAGTGTGCCGGACGCGGCCTCGATGCAAAAACCAAAGAGCTGATTATCATTGCCGTCAGCGCCGCCAACGGCTGCCAGTACTGTCTGGACGCCCACCGCGCCGCCGCTCTGGCTGCCGGTGTGACCGATGAAGAGATCACCGCTGCTATCGAAGTGGCTGCCTCCATCAGTCTCTTCAACACCTACAACAAGGCTTCCGGACTCAATTCCGATATCAAAGCCTGATGCGTTGAACACAAGCAGCAAAAAGGGGCTGTTGCAAAACCTCCGAAAAGGTGAGCAGCAGTCCCTTTTGTTATATTCCTTCTGTACGAATACAAACGGAAGGATATCTACTTTTTACAGATGAGTACCACAGCTTCAGCGGCGATCCCCTCTCCTCTTCCGGTAAAACCGAGTTTTTCCGTCGTCGTAAACTTGACAGATACCCTTGACATGTCGATTCCCATGATCTCCGCAAGATTTTGACGCATGGCCTCACGGAACTTCCCTAATTTGGGAGCCTGGGCAATGATGGTCACATCCGCATTGCCGACCGTGCAGGAGGCAAAATCCGCAGAATGGATGACTTTTTCAAGCAGGATACGGCTGTCGATCCCCGCGTACTGCATGTCGCTGTCGGGAAACCAGGAGCCGATATCGCCCAGCGCCGCCGCTCCCAGAAGCGCATCAATGAGCGCGTGGATGGCGACATCGGCATCGCTGTGACCGGCAAGTCCTTTTTCATAGGGGATACGTTCTCCGCACAGGATCAGCTCCCGGCCCTCTACAAGCCGGTGAACATCATACCCCTGTCCAATTCTGAAATCCATAAGTTTTTCCTTCGTGATAAAGAAAAGGCTGTATTCCCGATATGGGTAGATACAATGATATAAAAAAATACTTCGCTTTTCTTGAAAAGAGTTGGGGGTTCGGGGGAAGAGGAAAACTTCTTTTCCCGCGAAAAGAAGTTTTCCTCTTCCCCCGATGCCATCTACCCTTGTCCAGAACTAAAGAAAAAAGAACTTTCTTCCGACGGTGGAAAAAAGTTCTTTTCTGTTGCATAAAAAGAAATAAGATTATTTCTTCTTGGCGGCAGCCTTGGCAGCCATGTGGCGGGCGTGGACGCGCTCCAGGTAGGCTTTGCGGCGGTTGCGCTTCTGAATCTTATTCAACTGCTGTCCCATTTCTTTTTCTCCTTATTATTTGGAAACACAAGTCAATAAAAATTGTTTTGATAATATAGCCCTCTTGAAACGGAATTGCAAATAAATTCCTGAAAATATATGACTTTTCTTGACAAATCCTTTTTTTCTGTTGATTTTCACACGCAAAAGAGAACAGAAACGGAAAACAGATGTAAAAAAACAATACAACCGGAAGTTTTCCGTCACGCTCAAAATACTTGACTGCTTATTTATTCCGTTGTTTGGCTTTTTCCTTCACACTCAGCGCCCAGAAAAGAACACCGGCGGCGCAGACAAACATGATGCAGAACACTGTGAAATAAGCGCTCCGGGAATAAATGAGCTTTCCGCCGATATTTTCAGGAGCGAACAAATTGAGGACGCCGCCGATGACATTGCCGAATACAGCAACCAATATATAGGCCAGAAAGTTTGAAAACGCAATGGCGCTGCCCGTTTCATTGGGCGTGTTGCTCTCTTTGATCAACGGGATCACAATGGCAGACAAACTGGCAGTGGAGGCCAGGCAGCAGATCAGGACTCCCGGCAGACTGTTCCGGATATCCAGAGCTGTCATCAGAACAAGAAGCGCAAATACGCTGAAGGTCATACACCCGGTCAGGATACAGAAGGGTTTGCGGCGGTTGCCGATTTTTTTGCAGCTGACAGCATAAGTAAATCCGGCTATGGCGGAAATAACACTGGTGACAGAGAGAAACATGGCCGCTTTTCCGGTGGGGATACGGCAGAAATCCTCAAGGAATTTTTTACCGATAACAGTCTGGATGGCGTAATACAAGCCCCAGTTGACACCTGAAAAAAGAAGGATGTTCCAGTTGTTCCTGATCTTCATCACCTTCAGAAAATTTTTATACGAAAAGGGGATATCCCGTACCGGCGGTTTGCGGATGAGAGCAAAAGGGGCAAGATAAAGCAAAAAAGCCAGCAAAGAAAGAGTGGCCGACGCCGCCAGAACGATCCGCAAAGAGGTGTGGATGACAGCAAAGGAAAATGGCGCATTGGCCACGATCCCGCCGGCATATCCAGTCATAACGATCACCGAGATCACAATGGAATAATTCTTTTTGAAATAGCGGATGGCTTCCGCAACCAGTCCCAGATAAAAGGCACTGGCGCCCAAACCGGTAAGTCCCCGTCCGATGCAGAGAAGGTAATAGTTATCCATCAAAGCGAAAAGATAGCCTCCCACAGAAAACAGGATCCCGCCGGCGGCCATGACCCGGGCGCCGCCGTAACGGTCGCCCGAAAGTCCGACAAAGAGCTGGGAAACGGCATAGACATACATGAAGCACGCACCGAATCCTGTCACCTGAGAGGCGGAAAGATGCCATTTCATCTGCAATTCATTGAACACGGCGCCGGGGATGGCGACCCGCTGCAGATTGGCACTACAATAAAGCATGGTCCCCGTAATAAACAACAGGGGAACACGGTATTTGCGTAGTAATTCAATCATCATAAAAATCCAGTTTCTATTTCAGGCAGCTGTTTCAGCATTTGGATTTTTCTGCGCGTTTTCATGGGGTTTCACTCTCCCACAGCTTCAAAACTGCCGCTGCCGGAAAATACGGCCTTTTCACGGGAGAGGCTTTTGATCTTCAATTTTTCAGAACAGCGCAAAAGAGGGACCGCTTTGAACGCCGGAACAAAAATATATTCTCCGCCGCCGGAAACGCCGCGCAGGATCCGTTCCCCTGCCCTGTTGGCACGCAGATCATAGGCAAACACGCCCATGACTTTGACCGGTTTGCCCACAGCCGTCAGCTTGATGGTGTGCATCCCGAATGCAAGACCGTTGACCCCTCTGCGGTTTTCCATAAAAAGTTTCTCTTTGGAAAGCAGCGCAAAAGGTTTATCCGTGGCGGTCTCAAAGACTTTTTTACCGTCGATCTGCGCCTTGAGGATACCGCCATCGGGCATATCAACCCAGGCGATGGCAAAGGCATTTCCGGCAAGGGTGACAGAACAGCTCTGCCCCGGCTGGAGCAGCGCGGTTTTTCTGCCGTAGGGATAACCGGTAAGAGAAGTGTAAGGCTCCGCCTTCCTGATCCCGGAAAAGAGAGGCGACTCCACACCGGTATAACTGCGGTTGAGCGTCTGTTTGGCGTCAAGAGCATGGAAGATGAAGGGGGAAGCCGCTTCGACCACGTGACGGTCTCCGAAAGAAAGCCTGCCGTGCTGGGCAAAGGCATTGCGCAGATCGCAGGTCTTCATGCGCCGCCTGTTGTGGGTCTTGATACCGTCCACATAGAGATCGGAACGGGGGATGCCGGGACCCCTCTTGATATTCTTGGGAGGATAAGCCCAGCAGTTGAAGGCGCTGTCATCAATAATAATGGCGTTTTTGCGGAAAAACCGGGGATCTCCCTGACGGTAGCGTTTCATTTCCCCTTCCCAGTTGACCGTTGCAGACATGATCCGTTCCGGCAGATACTGCTGGGGAAATCCCGCCACGACCGGTCCGGCACACTCAAAGGCCTTTTCAAGCTGTTTGAACCAGAGGTAATGGAAGGAGGCCTGGGGATGACCGTCACTGTTGCCCATGGCATGAGGATTGATGATACGGGTCAAGCGGTCTCCGATGATACCGAAGTCCACAAAGGGGATGCCGTAGCGCATGGCGATCGCCTGCATATCCGAGGGATTGGGCGTGTAGCCGCCCCTGTTCTGGAACATGCAGCCGATGAATTCCGTTCCGGGATAGTTGCGCTGGATATAGCGGATCGTCCCTTCAAAAACAGCACATTCATCGGGCGTATCTGTTTTTTCATTGGCGCCGCTGCCGAAGATCACAAGATCCGGACGGGGCCCCTCCGGCCGTTCAAAAAGGCCGGGATAAAGTTCTTTCCAGGAGTGTCCGGCTTTATGTCCGTTGCTTCCGCTGTCCGGCGGCAGAAGCAGTTCACACCAGTTTTTGAGACCGGAATGAGCCTCTCCCACACAGGAACCGTCGCAGGCCATAAAGTTGAGCAGGATCTTGTTTCCGGGCAGATCGAACTTTTTCATCAGTTCCACTTTCAAGCGTCCGGCATAACTGAAATAATGATTGGACCAACCGAAGTAGGGTTCCAGATCGGGACGGCCCACGACTTTGGTTGAAAACCCTGTGTGACTGTCTGACAGCGGCTGTTTATACCTGGGGGACTTGGGATCCTCACAATAGGGATAAAGAGCCGGATTGACACTGCCCCGGTCGATACTGGAACCCATCACAAGGATATGGATACTTTCCCCTTTCCATAATTTCTGCATGGTCCGGGGGATATGACGGTAATAGTCGGGGATGCTTCTGTAACAGCCCACAGCCTTGAAGGCCTTATCGGATCTGACCAGACTGGGCGCAAAGATCCAGACGCTCTTTTTGGAATCATTGGTAAAGCGCACCTCAAGTCCCACGGTATTGCAGTCTTTGGCGTAAGATTTTTTCCCGGGGGTGAAGGAGCCGGGGATAACCAGGTTCTCCGCAGAAAAGACAACACTCTTTTTGACTTCTGCTGAAACAGCTGTGATCTTCCTGGCAACGACCAGTTCTCCGCGGGCCATTTTATTGAAAGTCCGTTTGTCGCGCAGCTTGAAATCTTTGCCGGGGCTCCAGGTGCCGTCAGCTGTTTCGATCTTCATAGCACGGACCTCGCCCCTGAGAGCTTTGGGCGTTTCCTGATAGCCGTAAAAATGGAGACTGACAACATCTCCGGGCAGAAGATCGGCTTCGGGCAGCGTGAAAAACTGATGGAAACTTTCTCCCGGCAGAAGTTCAACACCGCAGGGAACGGCAAAGGGCGGCAGAACAGCTGCCGGAATATGGGACTCCCGTACCACACGCAGAGACTTGGCGCTCCGGGCATTCCAGAAGGGAACATAATCAGCGGCAAAACTGACTGCTTTTCCCGTTCTGTGAGGTCCGAAGGGATGGAAATTGAATCCGCTGTTGACAAGAAGATTACGGCTATCCAACGCTTCTTTGCGCTGAAACGCCCCGTTTTTACCGACACATCCGGCGATGGCTGCCAAAAGCAGCGCCATCCAGAAAAAAGCTGTTTTTTTCATATTGATTTTCCTGAAAATTATTTAACTTTCAACTCAAAAGGAACGACGGGAAATCCCGCTTTGTTGTAAAGATTGCAGGTGGGGTTCTGCTGCATACAGCAGCGGACCATGACAGGCTCCTTCACCTGTTCAGCAGAAAGAATAACTTCATTGCCTTTGATATCTGCCTGATCTGCCCAGAACCATTTGCCGTCTTTTCCGCAGAGAGCAAACCCCTCCAGGCTGGCTTTGGGACTGTTGCGCACCAGAGGAGCCGTTTGGTTCTTTGCGGATTTGACGATATAAACAGCGGGAACAGGCCGGGCTTCAAGACCGTTGTATATATCCTTGAAGGAGATCACAACTTTGCTTCCCTCTTTCCGGGCACTGACAGCAGCAGGACCGGTACAGGGAACGTCTTTTCCGTACACACGGGCGAGGGCCAGAGCCGCCAGACGCTCGCCGGGGATCTGTTTGTTGCGGGGATGGATGTCTTTTGCTTCACCGGCATCGGTCAGAACAGCTTCCCCCGTCCGGGGCATATCCAGGACTTCCGTCTGTTTGAGACGCAGGATACTCCAGTTGTTTACGGATCCGGCATCGGCTGATTTGTCCCTGTATCCCGCCAGATTGCACCAGAAAAAGGGCAGCTGCGGATCTTTGAAATCCTGACGGTAACGGGAGATCAGCGAACGGAAAAGATCCGCATAATCCTCCGGATCCCGGGTGTTGGACTCCCCCTGATACCAGATGACGCCGCTCAAACGGTAAGGCAGCAGCGGATGGATCATGGCATTGTAAAGCACAGAGGGTTTCCGGTACCACAACTGCTTTTTGGCTCGGGCTCTGCGTTCGGCGCGGGCCACCGCGGAAGAAAACTTTTTAATATCACCCCAAGGCATCCAGCCTTCGATATATGTAGCCCCCTGAGCCGCTTTGATCAGACCGACAGGCGTATTCAACTCTTTTTGCAGTTTTTTACCGAAATGATAACTGACGGCGGAAAAAGAACCGAGCCTTTTTTCATCAGCGATATACCACGCACCGGTACAGTTGGACTGCGGCTTTTCATTGCCGGCGACTTTGATGATAAACACACGCAGTTTTTTGTTGGGCATCTCCTTCTTTTCCTGTTCAAATCCGGTGCTGTTGCGCATGAGCATCGCCATATTGGACTGTCCGGAACCGAGCCAGACTTCACCGACCATAACGTCCTTTATCCGGATATTGTTGACAGTAAGGGTAAAGGGGCCTTCCGGAGAGTTTTTCAAATCAAGAAAGACCATCCATTTTCCGTCTTTTCCGGCAATGGCGGCAACCTTCTGGCCATTGAACGTGACAGTCACTTTCTCTCCGGGAGAAGCCGTTCCCCATACGGGAACGCGGGCGTGGCGGGCCAAAACAGCATGATGAGAAAATATGGAGGGCAATTTGACTTCCGCACACAAAAACAAGGTGGAAAACAAAGCCGACACCAGAAGAAGATTTCTCATAACTCACGATTCCTTATTTTTCAAAATAGATCCCCGCAGCATTTGCCCGGAGTTTTTTAAGTTTTTCAAAACGTTTGATGATATCAGCGGGCAAATGCGCCCCCGTGATCCTCTTATTGATCCTGAGAATGCCCTCCGGCTTTTTTGCCAGCAGGAGGGAATGATCGTTTTTACGGGATCTTACCCAGTGAGGAAATTCTTTTTCCGTTATATTTTTGCCGTCGTACACCAGACTTTTGATATCAAAGAAAACGTTATTGACCAGATGAAGCTGTCCGGCCGTTCCTTTGGGCGCAGTGAAAAGGGCTTTTTCTGTTCCGCCGATGATACAATTCTGAAATGCGGCAGAGGAATGGCCGCCGTTTTTCAGACTGAAGAGACTTTTGCCGCCAGTGATGGTGCAGTTCCTGAAAGAGACCGTTCCGGCGTTTCCGGAAAATGCCAGAACGTCTCGTCCCGGCGTACCTTCGATCAGACAGTTGTAAAAATGCATACTGCTGTTGTCATAGCTCCAGAGCTGTTCAAAAGGGATATTTCCGGCGATAATGCAGCTGCCGTAATAGTGCTGACTGTTGTTCCGGGAATAGATCCCCGCTTCGTAAGTGTTTTTGTAAAAAATGCAGCGGATATAACGGGAATAGGATTGATCCACATCACAGCTGCCGGAACTGTTGCAGCCGATGGCGGCACAGTCCTCGTAAAGCGTGGAGCCTGTGCCGTGGCAGGAGAAGCCCTGTCCGCAGTTGTTGAGGGCAATACAGTTGCGGTAAATACCGTCATATCCGAGCCCGGCGGTGTCAAAGCCGTCGTTCCAGGAAAAGATGCAGTAAAAATCACGGATGATGACATAGGGGGCAATGATGTAAAATCCGGAGTTGGCAGGCAGTTCAATTTTAAGATCGGCGAGTTTTTTGTTTTCAGGCAGATGAAAGAGGACCTTCTTTTCAGCCTTGTTCCACCAGAAACCGCCGGGGGTTTTCAGGAGAGTCTCTTTGTTCTTGCAGTTGGGAGCCGCTTTTCCATCGACCCACCAGATCTGAGCCGAAGTATCCGGCCAGTAATTGGTCTTTGCCCCCTTGTATTTGTTGCTCATGGGCCAGAAGGGGAGACTCAAGATATTTTTATCAGAGGTTTTGCTCCATTTGGCAGCCGGTATCACAGACAATCCGGTAATAACGGCGCCGTTGCCGCGGATCTCCAGCGGTTTTTCCGCCGTTCCACCTTTGAGAACATTCATCTGACGGCCGAAGGGACCGTAATAAGGCGTCTGGTAAGATTTTCCCGTATTGGCAACGTCGATGACGCCGCTTTTTTGGACAAGGTTCAGAGCCCGCCAGATGCTGGCCACCGGAGCCTGACGGGTCCCGGGATTTTTGTCGGATCCTTTGACATTGTTGACATAGATCGTTCCTGACATCAGACTGCCGCAGAAAATCAGCAGCAAAGCGGAAATAAGGTGTTTCATAAGAAAATTGCTCTTTTTTGGGGTTATTTTATCGAAGTCACACTGGCTCGTTCAATCAATACATAAGGTGTAAATGCCTCCGCGCCCTTTTTTCCGGGAGCGTACCACTCACCGGAAAGCAGCAGTTTTTCAAGGGCCATGCGGGCGCACTCTTTCAACCGGGTGTCGATCGTGGCAAGGGGCGGCAGCAGGAATTTGCTGCCCGGATAATTGGAGTATCCCATCACGGATACATCTTCCGGCACTCTTTTCCCGATCTCGCGCAGCACACTGTAAACGCGCATGGCCGTTCTGTCGGAGTGACAGAGGATCGCCGTAGGCGGTTCCGGCAGTTCAAACCACGTCAGTACCCGGGCGCGTATTTCATCCGGATTATTGGAAATATGCCCGATCAGATCACAGCATCCGGCAAGAGAAGCGTCTTTCAAAAAATCTTCCAGCTCTCCGCGGCAGAAGCCCCGCAGTTCTCCGGGATCTTCACCGGGAATACGCAGAAAAAGCGATGCGATCCGCTTATGGCCTTTGCTGACAAGAAAATGATACGCCTCTTTGAAGGCACTTTTTTCATCAGTTCTGAGAACGAAGAAACCGCTTTTCCCGGCATCTCCGGCAAGGCCGTGCGGGATGACGACGGGCAGCTCCAGTTCCCGCACGGCGGAAACGGCTTTATCTGAAACCATACGGTGTCCGGTTTCAAGAATGATCCCGCTGATGCTGTGGGAACGGACAAGTTCACGGCGCTCTTCCGGAGAAAAAGAGAGAAAAATGCTTTCCGGACATATTTCCAGCGTCACCGCCTGTTTTTCAGCCTCTTCCTCCAATCCGGAAGCGATATAGCGTCCGGGCGTTTCCAGATTTTCCGTTCCATCCTGCTGGATAAGCAGAAAGGTCCGCCGTTTGCAATGCTCTGTTACAAAAGTTCCCCGGCTGCGGATACGCTCAACAAGACCTTCAGCCTCCAAACGGGCAAGGGCGCTGCGCAAGGTCACCTGCCCTACTTCAAGGCTCCGGGAAAGCTCTTTTTCCGTAGGCAGACGGCTCCCGGGAGAAAGCGTCCCATCCATGATCGCCCGTTTGAGCTGACCGTACACCTGATCTTTTTTACGTTCCAAAATAAATCCATCCTGATTTGAATGATCTGCGGAACAGCAGCTCCGCCAGTTCCCTTATCCACAGAAAAATATTATTCTGTTTAATGTACTTATTTTTTTATTTTTTTCAAGTTTTTCACGGTATATTCCCCTGTCTGCCGGAAGTTTTTTTTATTTTCGGAAAAAAACTCTTGCAATTACGCCCTGTTTGTGATATAATAAATATAGTAACAAATAGAAACAAACTTGTAAAAAAACACCATGCAAACAACAAAATACCGGGGGATACTGCTTGACGGAAGAGCTGTTGAACTGACTGTTTCAGGCAGCCGGATCACCGGAAGCACCCCTATCGACGCAACGGCCTCTCTGCCCCGTCTGCTGCCGGCTCTGGTGGATATCCAGCAGAACGGCGCTCTGACATTTGCTTTCAACAACATAACGGAAGAGAGCGCGCCCCAGCTGCACAAAATCGCAGCACACCTGAAAAAGAACTGTGTCGGCCGGGTTCTGGCGACCTTTACAACAACGGATTACCCCCGTCTGGAACGGGCAGCGGCTGCCTTGAACAAAATATTCAAGGCAGATCAGGAACTGGAAACGCTTTTTGCGGGCATCTTCCATGAAGGGGTGTTCATCTCTCCCGACAAGGGATGGCGCGGCGGCCACTGTCCGGAATTTATCCTTGCGCCGGATTATGAGAGGTTCAGCCGTCTCAATGAACTTTCCGGGCACCGGGTCAAAGTGGTCAATGTGGCACCGGAAACAGAGGGAGGGCTTGATTTTGTCAGAAAAGCCGCCTCCTCCGGAGTCCGGGTGGCGTTGGGACATTGTCACCCCGATGCGGCAACGATCCATAAAGCCGCCGACTGCGGCGCGACCCTTATCACCCATTTTGCCAACGGCTCCGCGCCGGAGATCCACCGTTTCAACAACCCCTTCTGGGGATTCCTGGATGAGGAAAGACTTGCCCCCGGACTGGTCGGTGACGGTTTTCATCTGCCGCCGGAGGTGGTCCGTACAGTGATCCGCTGCAAGGGGGAGGATAACTGCTTCATGGTCTCCGACGCCAATATCTATTCCGGCTGTGCGCCGGGACTTTATCACAGGATCGGCGGTCTGGACTGCGTGATCGAAGAAAACGGTTTTATCCATGTGGCCGGTCAGGAGATCCTGGCGGGAGCTTATTTCCAGCAGAACCGCAGTGTTTCATTTTTAACGGAAACATGCGGTGTCGCCTTTGCGTCTGCATGGAAGATGTGTTCAGTCATTCCGGCAAAGCTGGCGGGGATCGAACTGCCGATGCTCAATCCGGGGGAAGAGGCGACCTTCGTTGTTTATCCCGATCAGGGAGAACCCCAACTTATATTCAGAGGTGAAAAATGAAAGAAAATTTTTCTCTGGCCAATGCTCCAGTTCCCGCCGTCTGGCGCAAAAAAGAACTGGCGGGCAGATTTACTGTTTTGACCAATTTCCCGGAGGACTGGGAATCCTGTAAAACCAAACTGCGCAGAGATCTCTGGAAACTTATGGGGACAAGATATCTCAAAACGCTTCCTCTTGAAAGCGAAGTCCTCAACACCCGTGTCCACTGCGGCATCACAGTCAAAAACGTGATCTACCAGACCCGTCCGGGCATCTGGACAACGGCAACGCTTTACCTGCCCGAAGGCAAAGGTCCCTTCCCCGGAGTGGTCAATATGCACGGTCACTGGCTTCAGGGCCGTCTGGCGGCGAGGGTCCAGTCCAGAGGATTTGCGCTGGCAAAAATGGGCTATGTCGTCATCTCTCCGGATACCTTCGGTCTTGGAGAACGCTCCACGGTCCACGGCGAGTTTGAATACCACGGCAGGACACTTGGATTGAATCTTTTCAATACCGGCGAGACCCTTATGGGCTGTCAGCTGGTGGATAACATGCGCGCCGTGGATATGCTCTGCGCCCTGCCCTGCGTGGATAAAAAACGCATCGGCGCCACCGGCGCCTCTGGCGGCGGCAATCAGACCATGTATCTGGCCGCCATGGACGACCGGATCAAAGCCGCTGTTCCCGTCTGCAGTGTGGGCAGTTATTCCAGTTATCTTTACGAACCCAACTGTGTTTGCGAAACACTTCCCGGAGGATTGAAGATCACAGAAATGGCAGGCATCCTCGCACTGGCGGCGCCCCGGGCCATGATGATCTGCACGGGCTTGTATGATGTGAAAACATTCTCTCCTCAGGAGATGCTGAACTCCTACGATGCGGCGCTGCCCGTTTACAAAAAACTCAACGCACAGGATAAGTTCACTTACCGCATTTTCAATCACGGCCATGCCTACTCTCCCGAAGCGCGCGAAGCGATGCTCGGATTTTTTGAACTGCATCTCAAGGGCAAAGGGACCGGTCAGCCTGTTCCGGAACCCTTTTACACACCGCTTCCGGAAAAAGACCTCATGGCCTTTGCGCCGGGGAGCCGTCCGGAAAAGGTCTGTTCTCTTGCGCAGCACATCCGGAACAAATGCGAAGGTTACCTCAAGGAACACTACACGCGTGAGTGGTTCGATCCTAAAATGACGCTCGACAGTTTTTCAGATGTCCTCAAACCGGATAAAACCCTGCGGATCTCACACGCCACGGAACTGCTGCCGGAAAACGGCTGGCGCCGTTTCCAGCTGGAACTTTCCAATAAAGAGATCCTGCCGCTGGTGGTTTATCCCGGCAAAAAGGGAATCGTGCTTTTCTCTCATGTGAACGGCAGTGAGAAGATCCCGGCGGAAGAGATCGAAAAAGCCGTCAATGCCGGTTTTACCGTTGCGTTGACCAATCTTTCTGCCCAGGAGGAAAACGCCCTTAATCCGGAACGTGTCATGGTTTATCACCAGACGTCCCGGCGTCACCTGTGGCTGGGCCGCAGTCTGATGGCAGAGTGGACTGCTGAACTTTGTGTGATCTCCATTTTCCTTTCCCGGCTTTATGAAAGGGAAAAACTGACCCTGCACGGCTGGCGTGAAACAGCAGTAGCCTCTTTATTTGCCTCGCTTTTCACAGCCAAGATCACCTGTGTCCGCATGCAGGAGGCCTTTGTCACGGCGGCGTTCAAGCAGAAGAGCGACTTTTTCGGCATGGCGTCTGTTGTTCCCGGCATCCTGAAATGGGGCGATATTCCGCTGGCAGCGGCCTTGAGTCCGGCCCAAGTGGAATGGATCGAGCCCAGAGATTCTGACGGTACACCGGTGGATGTTCCTGCAAAAGAGGTCGCTTATTTCAAAGAAAGATCCACCTTGAAGGGGATATACAGATAATCATTCATCCAGATATCAATAAAAAAAGAGGCTGCTCAATGAAACAAAAATCTTTCACACTGATCGAACTGCGGGTCACCACTGCACAACAGAACTGTTTTTCAAAAAATACAAACACCACATCCTTACGCCCTGCAGGGCGCACTTCACGCTTGACGCAGTCAAGCTCTTCACATCTTCACACGCCGAAGGCGTTCTTCACTCAATCAGCGTTCACGCTGATTGAACTATTGGTGGTGATCGCGATCATAGCCATATTGGCGGCGATGCTGATGCCGGCGCTGCAGAAAGCACGTATGAAAAGTGTGACTTCGGATTGTCAGAGCCGTGAAAAACAATTAGGAGTCGTCTTTGCTTTTTATGCAGATGATAACTCTGACTGGCTGCCGGGACGTTATATCTCCAAAGCATATTACGGCGCAAATCCCTCAAAAGATGGATCATCTTGGCAGAATATGCTGGGAACTGCCGGTTATCTGAAATATCAGGGCATGTCAACAGGGATCAAACGGGAAAATATCCTTGCCTGTCCGGCTGCTCTGAAGGCAACTGCCGGTACAAATTTCGGTCTGAACACATCACTCAGGACACAGGCTCTCAACACAGCGGCAAAATCAAGAGGTGTATGGAACATATCTGATCCTTTTATCAAGCGGGGGACGGTCAAAAAACCAAGTTCTGTTGCTTTGCTGGGGGACTCGAACGAAACGACTTATCAGATCGATCCCAGTCAGGCTGCTGATGAATTTTATCCTATCGGTGCCAATTTCACGCGCCATCAGGGGATCAACATGCTCTTCATCGACGGACATGTGGAATTTATGCAGAAAGACGAAGTCCGTTACTGGAAAACAACTGCGATCAGATTTTCAAAACCCTGGTTTTATTGAGATCAAGCCCCATATAAATAACTTGGAAGTATCATGAAAAAAACAACATCGCTCATTTTTCTTTGCATGGCAGCAGCTCTTGCGGCGGCTCCCGCCAATGTCCTTGTGGCAACACCGGGACGGACGGCGGATGTGCCCCATACCCCCCATGTCGTCAAGGGCAGAGAATACTGGTATCTGCTCAAGGATATCTGGCAGACGCTGGACGGCGTCAAAGATGAAAAATTTGTCAAAAACGCCGGAACACACAGAGTCAAGTGGAATTTCAAATGGAGCAATAATCATCCGTCAAGAGTCCTCTTTCTCCGCGACATCAAGATCAACAATCACAAGGCGTTTTCTCTGCGTTTTGTTCCCGCAGAAGAGGATACAAAAATTTACAATCCCCAGTATCTTGTGGACAACAGCATGCAGAGCGCCGCAGCTGTCAGCGGCAGCATCGCCCGGGTCGAAAAACGTTTTGTTCCAGTTGAGGCGGCACTGCATATCCGGCTCAAAAATCCGGCACCTCTCAACACCGTTGTCCTTGCCTGCGGCAAAGGCAGAAACAAGGGGATCGGCACGCTGCGCTTTTTCAGCGGTCCCAATGAACTCAAACCCGTTTCCGTGAAAACAGAAAACGGCATTGTCAATGCTCAATTCCGCAACACGGGCAAAATCAGTGAACTGAAAATAAATTGTGCCTCCGCCGCGCCGCAGCTTGTTATTGAAGATTTTGATGCGGGACTCCGGGAAAGACTGCTGAAGTATCCTTTTGACTCCCACTTCATGCGTCCAGTTCCCTACGGATTGTCTCCCGCCAATATCGACCGTGCCTCCGCGGACAAGATCCTGCAGAAGTATCAGGACTCCCTGATCGGCATCAATTTTGCAGAATGGGACTCTCAGGCCTTTTTCCAGTCCCTCAATGAAAACAACCGCCTGTTCAAAGAAACCGTTGCCCAGTTCGGCGAAAAACCCGATACCCGGGAGGGATTCTTCAATTACATGTCCCGTTTCTGGAACTGGCACAAAGAGATCTTTTTCGGAAAACTCTGGGGCATGTCCGGCGCCTTCGGCACGGTCCATTACGGCATGGAGTGGGGCGGAACCACGGCTGGTCTTGAGCTGACCAATCACACCTCAACCATTCCTCACCGCACCCTCTTGCGTTATACAGCAGGCGCCGGCAGACAGTACAACAGACCCTGGCTGCTGTATCTGGCTTATTATCTGGGAAAATTTTCTCCGGATTCATCCCGTGTCGCGCCTCCTAAAGATGCCAAAACATGGGGTTCCGGCCCCGATGCGGGCATTTCCCCCTCTTTTGCCAGAAGAGTTTTTCTTTCCGGTTACTTCATGGGAGCCACCTATCAGAGTTTTGAAGCTGAACCCTGGGGACAGGCTGAAAAGAAAGGCAATACCGTTGTCCTCAACGAAAACGGCAAAGTCCTCAAGGAGTTTTATGATTTTGTCAGTTCTCCTGCGGGCAAACGGGGCCGCTGGTACACCCCCATTCTGCTTGCCATTGATACGCAGCACGGCATGATCCGCGACGGAGATGTCTGGACATGGAGCGGCGTCAAAACGCCCCAGACACCGGGAGATCTCATGGGCAAACATTTCAACAGGGCCATCGACCCCTGGGACGGCAACCGCGCCGCATGGCATACGCCGCCTTACAGCCCCAATATGCACAACTCTTCACTGGGCGATATTTTCTCAACGGAACTTGCCAATCCCCCCTCCGGCAAATATCCTGATTTTGAAAAATATGCCGTGGTCAACCTGCCTGATGAAGTCAGATTCACGCCTGCGCTGAGAGCAAAACTTGAAAATTATGTCTCTTCCGGCGGAACGCTTGTCATCAACAGTATCCACCAGAAGCATCTGCCTCCTGCCATGATGACGGCAAAACTGCTGCCGCAGACTGTGGAGGAAGAGGGATTGCGCATCCCCAAATACCGGCCGGTCAAAAGCCGTCCCGTTCTGCGCACAGATAAAAAAACCACCTTCGCCGTCAAACAGAATTACGGTCTGGGACATGTTATCATGACGCTGCCGCCCTATATGCTGGGCAAGGATAAAGAACAGCCGTCAAAATACATCACGCTTCTGCTGGAAAAACTTCAGAAAGAGGTCCTGCCCTTCCAGGTCAAAGGCGATTGCCAGTTCATCATCAGCCGCCTGGCGGCAGATCACTGGAAAGTGGCTCTCATCAACAACAAGGGCGTCATTAAAAATCCCTGGGACGGCGGAGAAAAACGCGACAGCAAATACACTTCTGCAATCACGCTTCAGCTGCCCCGGGAGGCGCAGGTCACAGCCGTTTACCGTCCGCAAAAGCTGACAAAAAATGGCAGAACGATCCGTCTGACGCTGCCCCCTGGAGAAGCCACCGTTCTTGAGATCAAAGGTCTCAAAATGACAAACACCACCTTCCTGTCCCTGCTGGCAGAATGGAAACTGGATGGTTCCAAAGGTAAAGCGCTGATCGGCAGACTCAGGGAACGGAGGTACGATATGAAATATGCCTCCTTGCCTTCCGGCAAAAAGGTCTATCAGGTGAGCAATCCCAAATCGGCGGTCCAGAACCATTACACGCCCGGCTTTGAACTGACCAGAGGAACCTTCTCTCTGTGGGCCGCGCCTGATTATTCAGCCAAACTGAGCGATCGGGGCGGTTATCCCATTGCCGGCAGGTTTTTCAGAGTTCAGTTTTACCGCAATCGCTGGCTCTTTACGATCCACGATTCCATCAGCCTGACAGGTCCTGCTGCCGAAAACGGACGTTTTGACCATATCGTCTTTACCTGGAATGAGTCCGAATGCCGCTTCTTCGTCAATGGCAAAGAATATACCGAAAACGGCGTTCCCCTCAAAACCTATCTCAATATCTGGAACGGCATGTTCGATATCGGAACGCTGGGCCGGGGCAGACGCACATTCGGCGGAAAAATCAGCGATGTCAAACTCTTCGGTCGGGATCTTTCCCCTGCTGAAATCAACCAAATCTACAAGGATTCTCTCAAAGAATACCGTTGATAAACACCACAAAAGGTCCATCAAATGAAAAAAAAACTTATTGCTTTTATGGCCGCCGCCTCTTTTCTCTATGCGGCGGAGATCCCTGAATTTTCAGATAACTTCAAAACGAACTCCTGGCGGATCCTCAACACCAGCACAAGGATCAAGGCTGAAAAGAATACACTGATCGAAGACACCGGCAAACGAATCCTGCCTGCCGGCCTTTCCATCCGCGGCGCAAGAACCGTCGGCACAAAATTCCGTTTTACCATCACAAATACGGAAGAAGGCAGTTATAAACTGGGTTTTCTGGTGCGGGATACGAAAAACAAAAACGAATTCTTCTTCAGCAAACCGCTGAAGAGCCGCGGCGTTTTTGATTTTACGCTCCCCCGGAACGCCAAAAGCGTTACGCCGATCATCTTCGGCAAAGGCAAATATCAGAAAGCCCGCGTTGTCCGTCTGACCGACTACGATTACCGCGTCGCCGCCTTTCCCGCCTATCAGCTGGTGACAGATCCGGCAAAAGCGGAAAAAGTCTCCTTCAAGGTTTTCTTCAAAGAAAAAGAGCTGCCCGGAGCCAAAGTGACTGTCGATGGTCTTTCAGCCGCCCATGAAAGCGGTGCAACGGCTCAGGCTTATATCGTCAAAGGAGATCCCGCCCCCTTCAAGGCCGCTGCCAGAAACATCAAAATCAAAAACAAAGTCGATATTCTCTACCTCGGAGACAGTCTCACCCATTTCGATATCGGTTTCAACCATGTGGATAAAGTAGGTTATTTCCTCAACATGTTCAATCCCGGACGCGTCCGCGTCTGGAACTATGCCTGCGGCGGAGATGACATTCCCCGCATCGTCAAGCGTCTCAACGGCGTCAGATCCGGCCGCTGGGGATTCCGTTATGACGATCTCTGGAAACGCTCCTATGACTGGGCCATCATCTTCCTCGGTCACAATGATACCAAGGCCAACGGCAAAAACAACTACAAAGTCGCCATCGTCCCCCCTGCTCAGCAGAAAGCCGAATATGAAAAACTGATCCAGCTGCTCAAATCCAAAGGGATCAAACGCATTATCCTGATGAGTTCCAGTTCCTCCAACTTTGAATTGTGCAAAAAGAATGCAGACTCTGCCCGGATCAGACTGAAACGTCATGTCAACCGCTTCGGCGACCCCGTCCATCAGGAGGCCTTCAACAAAGTGCTGATGGAGCTGGCTCAAAAACACGGCTTGGAATATATGGATCTCTATACGCCGATGAAAGCGGTCAAAAACAAAGCGGCGCTGCTCAATCCTCTGGACGGCGTGCATCTTTCTCCTGCCGGACATGATTTTGTCGCCATAGAAACGTTGAAATATCTTTCCAAAAACCAGTAAGTCAAAAAAAAGTTGTTTTGAACCATGAAAAAAGTTGCCATTGTCGGCTGCGGCTTGCGGATTATTGCCTTCGCCAAAGCCTTGAAAAACACCTATCATCAGACCCACACCATCGTTGCCCTCATGGACAACGATCCCGGCAAAATGGATCGTTTTGCAAAATGGGTCGAACTGTCCGCGCCGCAATATACCGATTTTGATAAAATGTGTGCGGAAACACATCCGGATCTTGTCATTATCGGTACAACAGATGTATTCCACGCAGACTACATCGTCCGGGCTCTGGATAAAAAAATCGGCGTGATCTCTGAAAAACCCCTCTGTATCAATGCAGAACAATGTCTTCAGATCCGAGAAGCCTGCAAACGCAATCCGGAAGTTTTTGCCGTCACCAGCCACAACTCCCGTTACCGTCCTGTGGCCCAAACACTCAAAAAGGTGCTGGCGTCAGGCGTCATCGGAACGGTTCAATCCGTTGAATACCATGAACTTCTTGACAGAGTCCACGGCAAAAGCTATTTCCGCCGCTGGAACTCCCGGCGGAAATACTCCAACGGCCTTCAGCTGCACAAAAGCAGTCATCACTTTGATAAACTGAACTATCTGCTGGATTCTTATGCCGTTGAGGTCACAGGTTCCGGTTCTCTCATCGCCTACGGCGCAAATGCGCCCCACGAATTTGAGGGAACACGCTGCTGCGAATGTGCGCACAAAGAGGTTTGTCCAGACTTCTTTGCCTATAATGAAAAACTCTACGACAAAGACTGCTACACGCCGGATATGTGCATCTGGTCCAAAGAGATCGACATTGAGGATACCTTTTCCGCCAGCATCCGTTTTGCCAACGGGGTCTATGCCTCTTATTCCCTCTGCGCTCACGCGGATTATGAGGGAGAGATCATCAATATCCAGGGAACTTTGGGACGTGTTGAAGCCCGTCAGCTTTCCTATAAATCCCAGGCTGCGGATGTCCACAACATGACCACAGTTCCCGAAGAAAGCATCAAAATTTTCCGTTTCGGCGGAGAAGGCGTGGAAGAGGTCCCCATTGAACGGGGAGAAGGCGCCCACGGCGGAGCTGATGCAAAGATCTTTTCCGAACTCTTCGCCGTTCCGCCTGCGGCAACGCTTCCCTCCATCGAGGACGGCATCCAGGCGGTTCTGACAGGAGCAGCCATTGTCCGCAGCATGCAGAACAAACGTGCGGAAAAAGTTCAGATCTGACCGGAAAAAGGGCCTTTTGCCATCAAAACGGCTGAAAAAACAGGAGATTTTGCAATTTCAGGCCGGAAAAAATTGCAAAATCTCCTGACCGGGTGTATATTGCCAGAGAAAACAAGTTACAACAACCCAAACAGGATCTTTTATGGCTGTCACATTGAGTTTGATCGTGCCGTGTTACAATGAAGAAAAAACACTGGCGGAGATCGTTGAACATATTCTGGCTGTCGCTGATGAAAATATTGCGCTGGAACTGGTCATTGTCGATGACTGCTCCACGGATAACAGCCGTCAGGTCGCTCAGACTCTCAAAGAAAAATATCCGCAGATCAAGCTGGCTTTCCATGAAGTCAATCAGGGTAAAGGCGCCGCGTTGAGAACGGGCTTTCTGGAAGCAACAGGCGACTTCATCGGTATCCAGGATGCCGATATGGAATACGATCCGCAGGATTACAAGATCCTGCTGGAGCCTCTTCTTGAGGGGAAAGCCGACGTGGTTTACGGTTCCCGGTATCTGCGTCCGGACACCCGCAGAGTTCTCTATTTCTGGCATACATGGATGAACAAAACCCTGACCTACTGCTCCAATATGTTCACCAATCTTGACATTACCGATATGGAAACGTGCTACAAACTTTTCCGCAGGGATGTCATCAAAAAAATTGCGCCGCGCCTGCAGGAAAACCGCTTCGGTTTTGAACCGGAGATCACCGCTTATGTCTCCGAAGAGCGCTGCCGCGTTTACGAGTGTGCCATCAAGTACAATCCCCGTTCCTATGACGAGGGTAAAAAAATCGGCTGGAAAGACGGCGTGAGAGCCCTTTACTGCATCATGCACTACGGTGCCTGCAATGCGCCTCTGCCCATGCAGCTGCTGCTCTATCTCTTTGTGGGCGGCACGGCTGCCATCGCTGATCTGGCGGCGTTCTGGATATTGTACGCCTGCAAAGTCCCCCTGTACTGGTCCGTTCCCGGCGCTTACCTTTTTGCGGCGGTCATCAATTATCTGCTCTGTGTCCAGCTGCTCTTCCGCCACAAGGCCAAATGGAACACGCTGGGAGAGATTTTCATGTATATCCTCACGCTCTGCGTCATGGGAGCGCTGGATTTCTTTATCACCAAGGGGTTGATCGCCCTTGCGCTTGCGCCTGTGGCCAGCAAGGCGATTGCCTGTATTTTCGGATTTTTCGGTAACTTTTTCCTGCGGCGCTGGCTGGTTTTCCCCATGCCGCAGAAATAAAAAATGCGCTGTCCCCGGGGGGGACGAAAGGAAAAGGCATATTATGAACAGACGGATTCTTGTAACTGGCGGCGGCGGCTTTCTGGGTTCTTATCTTTGCGAAAAACTCCTTGAACGGGGGGATGAAGTCATTTGCGTTGACAATTTTTACACCGGCAGCAAGCGCAATATCATGCACCTGATCGGCAATCCGGCCTTTGAATTGATCCGTCACGATGTGACGTTCCCTCTTTATCTGGAAGTGGATGAGATCTATAATCTGGCCTGTCCGGCCTCCCCCATTCATTATCAGAAAGATCCTGTTCAGACAGTCAAGACCTGTGTTCACGGGGCGATCAATATGCTGGGACTGGCCAAACGCATCAAAGCCAAGATCCTTCAAGCCTCCACCAGCGAGGTGTACGGAGACCCGGCTGTTCACCCCCAGCAGGAAAGCTACTGGGGCAATGTGAACCCCATCGGTATCCGCTCCTGTTATGATG
>JAFVYP010000214.1 GCA_017508555.1 Lentisphaeria bacterium | reverse complement strand
CTCAACAAGCGCCCGGGTCCCTCCGGCATGGTCGATATGACCGTGGGAGTGGAGGATATATTTGATATCCTCCGGAACAAAACCCAATTTGCGCAGAGAATCCAGCATCAGATACAATGTTTCCTGATATCCGGTATCAATGAGGATCAGCCCCTCCCCCGTGTCGATCAGATGGGTGGATGCCGGAATTGTCCCCGCAAAATAGGTGTTGCCGAATACCCGGTGCGGCTCAAAGGTCGTCTCCCACGGCTTCAGAATCATTTTTCACCTCAACGGTTGGCCGGAATATTCACCAGCTTATTTTCCACACAGTCGGGAAAAACATCTCCATCCTCACGGGGCATGAGTTCATCACAAAGTTCAAACATCCCCTCCGCTGCGGCATTGAGCAGTTTGAGTCCGCAGCTGCGGGTGAAATACTGCACATTGCCCTCGTAACCGCCGCCGATCAAAAGTCCCGTATGACCGATGTAGGATAAATAGGCCGTGGAGTTATAAGCGATGAAACATCTGCGGAAGGGACTGTGCCACTTGATCTCCTGACCCAGTTCGCAGCAGAGTTCCCCGGGAACGCCCACAAAACAGATATTGCCGATGGCGACGATCTGCATTTCAAGCGTGATCTCATTTCCGGAATAATAAGCCGGCAGAACGCCGATCTTGCGCTTTCTCAAAGGAACGGTGACAAATTTGCTTTTTGCCCCCACTTTGGCGTCTGTCATGCAGAAACGTCCGGGATTGCGGGTGGCGTCGATCAGCCCGCCAATGGCGGCTTTGCCCAAATTGACACCCATTTTATTGACAGCATCACTGCCGGTTTCGTCCTCTTTGGGAACAAGATCACCGCAGGCTCCGGAAATAAACATACATTCGGCTCCCGTTTCAGCTGTCACATAGTTTCTGAACACACCGGGGAAGTCAGCGGAAATCGTCCTGCCGCCGATGCCGGCCGCATGACCCGCCAGCGGATGGGCCGCATAGTTGCCCACAACGTAAAGAGGCTGATGCGTCTGGCTGTCGATAAAGCACAGCTGGCCCAGCTCTTTGTCGGCAAACTCCTGCGCCACGGGAACGACCTCTCTCCGGTAGGGCGTAAAAATGGCGCAGTGATCCGCCGTCACATAGCGGCGGTTGCGATTTTCATCACACTTGGAAGAGTAGTAGTAAACACTGCATTCGCGGAAATCTTTGAGATTTTTCACCTCGCGGATAATGGTCTCTTCCAGTCTGTTCAGGTAATCCCTGTAAAGCTGCTGAGGCGCTTTGGCAAGCGTCCGGGTCTCCGGACCGGAGTGGGTGTGGGTACAGCTCAGCATCACGGCACATGTTTCCACGCCAAGAATCTCCGCACAGGCGCTGCGGATCTTACGGATGAACCATTCATCCAGTCCCAGCAGGTCAAAGCTGATGAGCAGGACTTTGCTTTTCCCGTCATCGACGCAGAGACCGGTCATATAAAGGTCATCGCGCTTGGCAACAGATTTATCCACAAGACTGTAACCGGCAAGATAAGCGCCGATTTCAGGTGAAATGATATTTTTGAACCAGGCTATTTTCATTTTTTTTCCTTATCTGTTGGCTGGGATGTTGACCAGCGCATTTTTGATGCAGTCAGGATAAACATCTCCTTCCGGAGAGGGATAAAGCTCTTCGCGCAGCTCAAACATGGCATCGGCCGCACCGGTCAGAAGCAGCAATCCGCAGCGGGCGGTAAAGAGCTGACAGTTCCCCTCATAGCCGCCGGCAACAAGCATGTTGGCGTGTCCGATATAATCCAGATAGCCCGTGGCGTTGTAGGCGATGAAGGCTCTGCGGAAGGGACTGTGCCACTTGATCTCCTGCCCCAGTTCGCAGCAGAGTTCTCCGGGAACGCCCACAAAGCAGATGTCGCCGATGGCAATGACCTGCATTTCAAGCTCAATGACGCTTTTACCCGCATAGTACGCAGGCATCCGGCCCATTTTGCTCTTGCGCATGGGAACGGGAACAAATTTGCTTTTAGCGCCCACTTTAGCATCTGTCATGCAGAAGCGCCCGGGGTTACGGGTGGAGTCAATCAGGCCGCCGATGGCAGCTTTGGCCAGATTCACGCCCATCTTCTTCACCGCATCGGAACCCAGTTCATCCTCTTTGGGAACAAGGTCTCCGGCCGCGCCGGAAATAAACATACATTCCGCCCCCGTTTCCTTCGTCACATACTCCCTGAAGGGGCCGGGGAAGTCGGCAGAAATACTCAAACCGCCCAGTCCGGGGGCATGGCCCGCCAGCGGATGGGCCGCATAGTTGCCGATCATGTAGATCGGCAGACGGGTCTCACTGTCGATAAAACACAGCTGTCCCAGTTCCTTGTCGGCATACTCCCCGGCGATGGGCACGATCTCCCGGCGGTGGGGCGTGAACGTGGCATTGTTGCAGGCCGTTACATATCTGCGATTGCGGTTTTCATCACAGCGGGAAGAGTAGAAGTAAACACTGCACTCACGGTAATCTTTGAGATTCGTCACCTCTTCGATGATCCAGTTTTCCAGATCGTCCAGAAACTTCTGATTGAGCTGCTCGGGCTTGGAAACCGCCAGACGGCACTCCGGACCCGTGTGGGTGTGGGTGCAGCTGAAAAGAACGGCTTCAGACGAAATATTGAGGATGGCCGCACACTTTTCGCGGATCCTGCGGGTGTACCACTCATCCAATCCCAGCAGATCGAAACTGACGATCAGAACTTTGCGCTCGCCGTCATCGGCGCAGAGTCCTGTCATGTAAAGATCGTCCTTTTTCGCAACGGACTTGTCATCCATGCTGTAACCGGCAAGATATGCTCCGATTTCCGGAGAAATGACTTTTTTGAACCAGGCTATTTTCATTTTTTCACCTTATCTGTTCGCAGGAATATTGACCAGAGGACCGGCCAGACAGTTGGGATAACTGTCGTCGGCATCATTTTCAAAAAGACTTTCGCGCAGCTCGAACATGCCGTCCACAGAAGCATTGACAAGCGCAAGGCCGCAGCGGGAGTCAAAACACTGACTGTTGCCTTCGTAGCCGCCGGAGATCATCATGTTGACGCTGCCGATATATCCCAGATGTCCCGTTGCCTGATAAGCGATGAAGGCCTTGCGGAAGGGACTGTGCCATTTGATCTCCTGCCCCAGCTCACAGCAGAGTTCTCCGGGAACGCCCACAAAGCAGACGTCGCCGATGGAGATCAGCTGAAGCTCCATATCCAGAACAGGTTTGTCGTCGTAGAACACAGGCAGACGGCCGATCTTGTTTTTACGGAAAGGCACTTTGACGATCTTGCTCAAAAATCCCACTTTGGCGTCGGGCATGCCGAAGCGTCCGGGGTTGCGGGTGGAGTCGATCAAGCCGCCGATGGCGGCCTTGGCCAGATTCACGCCCATCTGTCGGGCCGCCCCGGAACCCAGCTCATCCTCTCTGGGAACAAGGTCTCCGGCGGCACCGGAAATAAACATACATTCCGCCCCGGTTTCTGCCGTCACGTACTCACGGAACGCGCCGGGATAATCCGCGGAGATCTTTTTGCCCCCGAAACCGGGCGCATGGCCCGCCAGCGGATGAGCCGCATAGTTGCCGATCACATAGATCGGCAGACGGGTCTCGCTGTCGATAAAGCACAGCTGCCCCAGCTCCTTGTCGGCGTACTCAAGCGCAATAGGCACAACTTCGCGGCGGTGAGGCGTGAAAGTGGCATTGTTGCAGGCCGTCGTGTAGCGGCGGTTGCGGTTCTCGTCGCAGCGGGAAGAGTAAAAGTACACACTGCATTCACGGAAATCCTTCAGTTTTTTCACCTCTTCCTTCAGGATGTTTTCCAGCTTTTCAAGATAGGCGGTATTGAGGTGATCCGGAAATTTGCGCATGGAGCGCGTTTCAGGTCCGGAGTGATTGTGCGTGCAGGTAAAGAGAACGGCGGCAGGATCCGTTCCAAGAAGAGCGGCCAGATCCTTGCGGATACGCTTGATGTACCACTCGTCCATGCCGTTGACATCGAAACTTAAAATCAGGACCTTTCTTTCGCCGTCATCGGCACAGAACCCCGTCACAAAAAGATCATCCGTCTTGGCAACTGAAACGTCTTCAGCACTGTAACCGGACAGATAACACCCGACTTCAGGAGAGATCTCCCTTTTGAACCACGCTATTTTCATTATTTTTCCTTTCCATGCCGGATATAAGCCTTGATTTTCCTTTCCCGAAACGCTTTTTCAGGAAATGCAGCTTTTGAACAGCCGTTGTTTCGCCTCATTTTCTCTCTAAATGACACGATAAACAGAGCTTTTTTTGAAAAAAAATAAGCTGATAATAATATAGTTCAGAAAAAATTTTTTACAAGCCCTTCCGGCAGCGGAAAGCCTCCTCTTTGAGCAGGTTGAAAAAGCCTGGAGCCAACTCATCCATACGCTCAGGATGGAACTGGACGCCCAGGACCATTCTGCTGCCTTCAAGCTCCACAGCCTCGATGCTTCCGTCAAAGGCCTCCGCCGTCACTCTGATCCCCCTGCCCAGCGCGCCGGGATGGACCGCCTGATGGTGAAAACTGTTGACCGTCAATCCACTGCCGGGAGCAGCTCCCACAGCGCGGGCAAAATATCCGTCGGCCGTCACCCGGGCCGTGTGGGTCGTAAAGCGGTGTTCATCCACGTTGGGCAGATGCTGGATGAGCTTGCCGCCGGTGACGATGTTCAGCAGCTGACACCCCGCACAGATACCCAGTATGGGGATCGGACGCGCCAGAGCCAGACGGGCAAATACGATGTCGCAATGCGGACGCAGACGGTTCCGTCCCGCTTCCGGATGGGGTTCTTCACCGAACTCACGCGCGTCGTAATCCCTGCCGCCGATCAGAATGACACCGTCGGCCAGATCAAGGAGCGTTTCCATCATCTCCGGCCGCTCGATGGAGGGCATCAGCATGGGAACGGCGCCCGAATCGCTGACCCGCTGGGCATACTGACTGATAAGAACCTCATTTTCACGCCCGTTGATGACATCGACAGCCATATTGAGCAGGATCACAGGGGGATGATCTTTACTTTTCATTGGCACGCTCCCAGGCACAGGTGACGATCTTGCCGATCAGGGCCGTATAAGGATCCCCCACCGGATGATAGAGCGAATAGATCTGAGGACTCCAGCTTTTCACCGGTTTGAGACCGGGGATGCCGTTGACCTCCATGATCCGCAGTCTGCCGTCCGCACCCTCGCGCATGTCGATCCGCACATGATCGTCGCAGCGGAGCGCATCGCAGGCTTTCCCGGCCAGCTGAGCGGCCTCCTCCTGATGCTCCTGCGGAATGGATACGCAGGTCAACCCCACACCCCGCAAATCACTGCGCAGGACAGGATATTTACCGTAATATTTTTCATCCACCGTGACCCTTCCCGGCAGGATCTCCCTTTTTTTGCCGTTGCCGATGACCATGACGGTATATTCTCTGCCGGGAAGATACTCTTCCACCAGAGCCGCCTGCTGAAGTTCCTCCCGGATGAAACGGATCTGCGCGGCCAGAGCCTCCGGGGTTTCTGCCACACTGTTTTCGTTGATGCCCACAGAACGGGATTCTCCGTTGGGCTTGACAAAGGCCGGAAAAAAGCTGATATCCTCCGGTCGGGCAGGAGGACAAAGCACATGACGGGGCACGCGCACGCCCGCAGCACTCAGGATCTCGTGGGTGTCAAATTTGCCGATCAGATCTTTCATGGTCTGCGCCGAGGGGCCGATATAGGGAATATGCAGCTCATCCAGCACATCGGCCACCCAGACGGCATCCGGAGGGATCCCGATGATATCCTCTCTTTCCGAAAAGAAATAGAGACAGCTCCAGACGATATCACAGGGGCCTGCGCTCAATCCCTTTTCCATTTCACTGCGGTTTTCCGCCGTTACGATCCGGCAGTCAAAACCATTGGCAAGGACAGCCTCTCTGACAGCTTCCGTCACCTGCATATTTCCCAGCCCTGGGCGTCGCCGCCCGCGCCGGTCACCAGTACGACACACGGTTTGGTCATTTGAAATCCTCCTCTTTGAAGTCAAAAAGCTCACTGTCCGGCACCGCGCTTCTGAGGGCGGAGGCGATCGCCGGAGAAAACCTTTGAAAATATTTGCACATACTCTTTTGAGAACCCGGAAAAAATTTTATTTTCGATTTGTAAGTAAAACTTTTCGCACAAAAATCCGCGTCAAACAGCTCATTCGGATCGATCAGTTCCACATCCGGACAAACGGCCCGGGAGAAGGCTTTCAGCCAGATGCCGGAGGCAAAAGCAAAGTGGGTACAGCAGAGTCCGAGAAAAAGTTTTTCCGGTTTCCGGTCAAAAAGCTGAACTGATTTGAGCGCAAATCCCGTGATGCTCCCGAAAACGCCGATATCCGTCGGATTGCTCTCAAGAGCCGTTGCCAGCTGCGGACAGGCTAAAGATCTTATCCGGCCGGGAGAGATGCCCTTTTCGATCAGTTTTTGCGCATACACGCCCGACTCAACAGTGGATTTTGTCCCCAAAATCAGCAACGAGGCTTCCGGGACCCTTTCCAGAGCTGAAAACATCCCCTCCGCTGCAGCGCCGATGATCCCCTGCACAGGAAAGGCCGGCGTATAGTATTTTTTCAACCGCTCGTACACGATGGAAAGAGTATTGCAGGCGATCAAACAGAGGTCGGGAGAAAATTTTTTCATCCCCTCCAGCACATTTTGAAAGACCTCCTCCTGCGCCCGGGGCGAAGGCAGTTTGTTGAAGCCGCAGGACGCTGAGGGATAAGCGTTGAAATAAATCAGCTCACAGCCATTATCTTTTGTTTCAGGCCTCTTGAAAAAATGCGAAGCGATATTCAATCCCCCCAGACCGGAGTCGCAAACAATGATCCTCTTCATCCTCAAAGCTCCTCCGTCATAAATCTTATGACCATATCGACCATTTCAGCAGGCGCGCTGTCAATAGAACCGTCAGCAATGCGGGTCATGCCGTCAAGCCACTGGCTGCTGTGCTGGATGCAGCTGACACGGTTGCGCAGCATGGCAGCCCCCTTTTCAGGCGTTTCACGCAGCGTTTGCAGGATCTTTTCAAGCTCTTTTTCAAAGCCTGTTTTTCCGTTGTATGCCAGAACAGCATGCCAGGCCTCCCGCGCGGAGGCCTCATTCTGCAATGGTGCGGAAAGTTTTTCAAACAGGGCCTCAAAATCAAGAGTTTCCTGCTTTGAGAGCAGACGGACGCCCTCATCTGTAATGCGGTAGGGGATCTTCCGGTGACTGACGATCCCGTTTTTAGCGAGTTCCATTTCCACCAGATATCCTGTTTTGCGGTGCAGCAGTCTGACCGGCTGATAAAAGACAAAATTCCCCAGACTGAAATAGGCCGGCGTTTTTCCGAAACAGGTCATGCCCTGAGGAACATGGGGATGATGACCGAGGATCATATCCGCCCCCGCCTCCGCCCAGAGCTTGAAGGCCTCATACACATAGAAAGAGGGATAGGGCTGATATTCCAGTCCGCAGTGGGCAGATACGAGGATCACATCGTATCGGGAGCGGGCCGCACGGATATCCCGGGCAAGGATCTCAGGTTCCCAGGGACGGACGCCGGGTTTTCCATGACCGGCCCCCATCATATCCTCTCCTTCAGAGATGGTGAACAAAGCGGTTTTGATCCCCTGCACGTCGATCACAAGCTCCTGCCGGGCCTGTTGAAGATCCTCCCCTGCCCCCACAGCAGCGATCCCCTTTGCTTCCAGCAGTTCCCGTGTCCGGAAAAACCCTTCAGCTCCGCTGTCGAAGGTATGGTTGTTGGCGCAGACCGCCGCCCGGAAACAGCCGGCAGTCAGAGCCCCGACATGGGCCGGTTCTCCGGCAAAAGCCGCACCGCTTTTGGTGATGAATTTTTCCGCTGTCCACAGGGGGGACTCCAGATTGACGATGTTGTAATCGGATCTTTCAAGCAGGGGCAGCAGATCGCCGTAAACCGCCTCCGGACGCGCTTTCATCAGAGGCGCAAAGTGCCGGATGGGAGCCAGATCGGAGGCCAAAAGAAGTTTGATCGTTTTCATAAAAAGTTCTGTTCCCGATACGGGTAGATAAATGATAAAAACTAAAAAATACTTCGCTTTTCTCGAAAAGGGGTGGGG
>JAFVYP010000020.1 GCA_017508555.1 Lentisphaeria bacterium | reverse complement strand
TGGCATTTTCTCTGCAAGAGCAGCGGAAAGTCCTCCATGGCCTTTTTTGCCCTGTTTTCCACCTCGCTTTTTTTCACGATGCTCCCCCTTGCGCTCTCTTCCGGACTGCTTTTCAAGCTGCCTGCGGATGTCCTGAAGTTCGCCTTCTGGGGAGCCGTCAGCGGTTCCGTCTGCAACGTGGGCCTCATGCTGGCCTACAAGTACAGCGATATTTCTCTGGCCTATCCGACGGCCCGGGCGCTTCCTGTCTTTTTCACCCTTCTGGCGACAAGCCTCTTCGGCTGGGGAAAACCACTTTCCTTCGCCGCCGCGGCCGGGATGCTCATTATTTTTGCCGGCTGCGTCCTCATGGCTTTCACCAACAATCCCGGCGCCAAAACCCGCAGTCAGCGGATCTCCGCGCTCAAAAAGGGGCTGATCGGCATCCTCATCGGCGCCTTCGGAACCACCGGATACACCATCATCGACAGCTTCGGCATCAAAGAGATCATGGCCTTTGCGCCCGATGAGAACAAATTTCTTGTGACCTCAGCCTACTCCTGTGTCCGTGAAACAACCGCTGCCACGCTCATGTGGATCTGCGTCTGGATACGCCACTCTCAGGGCAAAGACAAAGGCGTCCTGCGGGAGCTTGCCGTCACGTTCCGCCCCTATCTTGCAGGTGTTTTTGCCGGACTTGCTTATGCCCTTGTCCTTCTGGCCATGAACTACGTTACCAATGTCAGTTTCGTTCAGGCTTTCCGTCAGCTGAGCCTGCCCTTCAGCGCGTTCCTCGGTTACTTTTTCCTCAAGGAAAAGATCTCTCCGGCCCGGACGGTTTCCATCATCCTCATCATGGACGGTCTCATGCTCTGCCTCCTCTGAGCAGACAGCTTGATTTTATCACGTCCGGTGATATATTATGCCGGAAAAATACAGCAACCAGCAAGCAGCAAGGATCTATTTATGCGCCCCCTTTCAGACAGATGCAGTCACTTTACAGATTCCGTCATCCGACGGATGACCCGTATATCCAATCAGTACAACGCCGTCAATCTCTCTCAGGGATTTCCGGATTTTGATCCGCCGCAGGAGCTGACGGAGGCACTGGCCCGCGCCGCTCAAAACGGACCTCATCAGTATTCCATCACCTGGGGCGCGCAGAATTTCCGCCGCGCCCTGGCTCGGAAACATCTGCATTTTACGGGCATGGAGATCGATCCCGAAAGTCAGATCGTTGTGACCTGCGGCAGCACGGAGGCCATGATGTGTTCCATGATGAGTGTGGTCAACCCCAAAGACAAGGTGGCCGTGTTTTCTCCTTTTTACGAAAATTACGGAGCAGACGCCATTCTGTCAGGAGCTGAACCCATTTATATCCCCTTGCGTCCTCCGGCTTTTGATTTTGATCCGGAGGAGCTTGAAAGTGCCTTCCGTCAGGGAGCAAAGGTGCTGATCCTGTGCAATCCCTCCAATCCCTGCGGCAAGGTATTCACCCGCAGCGAACTGGAACTGATCGCAGAGACCGTTGAAAAATATGATGCCTATGTCATTACCGATGAGGTCTATGAACATATCG
>JAFVYP010000213.1 GCA_017508555.1 Lentisphaeria bacterium | reverse complement strand
TCCGGGGGAAGAAATTTGTTGCTGAAGGCAACAAATGTCCTCCCCCGGTGCGGAACCCTGCGGCGAAGAATTTTTTGATCTTTCCGCAGAAAAGCGGGGAGATCAAAAAATAATTCGCCGCAATTCCCTGCCGCCGCGCCCCGCATACCACGGGCAAAACACCGCTCCCGGTCGCACCGGGCGTCAGGGGGTGCAGGGGGGCGGGCGCTAAGCCCCCCTGCAAAGCCAACGGGCCAAGAAGTAAAAAAAGCCCATCAGCAAAAAGAAAAGCAAATGGGCGAAGAAGTAAAAAAGCTCACATCATGCCGACGACTTTGCCGTCAGCGAGGTCGATCACATTGGCCATGGGGGAGCGGGGCAAGCCGGGCATGGTCATAATATCACCGGTAAGGATCACGGCGAAACCGGCGCCGGCGGAGAGGGCGATATCCTGAATATGCATACTGTTTTTATCCTCGCTGCCGTCATTAAGGGCGTAGGGGGTTTTGGCCATGCAGACAGGGACATGATCGTAACCCAGGCGGACCAGTTCATCCAGACGCGCGCGAGCCTTATCGGAGAAGATGATATTTTCCGCTTCATAAAACTTTTTGCAGACGGTACGGATATTGGCTTCCAGTCCATTTTCGAGAGAATATGAGGGGAAGGCGGCGGCGTCTTTGGGCGCAGCGGCATTTTCAGCGATTTCCCGGACGATATTTTCAGCCAGAGAAACAGCGCCCTGCTTACCGTCTCTGTGAGAAGAAACGATATCAAAACCGATTTCATTTTCCTTGCAGAGGCGGCTGAATGCGGTGATTTCCTCTCCGGTATCAGAGGGGAAGAGGTTAAGGGCGGCGCGGACGGGGACAGAATATCCGAAATTCTTGCGCATGTGCCGGATATGAGTATTCAGATTTTCAAATCCCTTTTCAACGGCATCGGGAGAATTGATGCTCAGATCTTTCTTTTCCATACCGCCGTGCATTTTCAGGGCTCTCAAAGTGGCGACAACGACGATGGCATCAGGGGCAAGACCGGCCATACGGCACTTGATATCCACAAACTTCTCAGCGCCCAGATCGGCGCCGAATCCGGCTTCGGTCACAACGTAATCGGCGCAGCACATTGCCATTTTCGTAGCCAGGACGGAGTTGCATCCGTGAGCGATATTGGCAAAAGGTCCGCCGTGGATGAAGGCGGGGGTGTGGTAAACAGTCTGGACCAGATTGGGTTTCACGGCATCCTTGAGGAGAACGATAACAGCGCCGGTGATCCCCAGATCGTCCACGGTAACGGGAACGCCCGCCGTATTGATACCGACAACGATCCTTCCGATCCGCTTCCGCAGATCCTCAATGCTGTCGGCCAGACAGAAAACAGCCATGATCTCGGAGGCAACGGTAATATTGAAAGAATCCTCGCGGACCTCATCTTTGAAACGCGTGGTCACATCGCGGAGCATACGGTCGCTGATATCCATGCAGCGCTTGAAAGTGACCTTTTCGATCCTCAGTTCATTGCCGAAGTGGATATGGTTGTCGATACAGGCTGCGATCAGGTTGTTGGCAGAGGTGATCGCATGGATATCACCGGTAAAATGGAGATTGATATCCTCCATAGGGACGACCTGGGCATGTCCGCCGCCGGTGGCGCCGCCTTTGAGACCGAAAACGGGTCCCAGGGAGGGTTCCCGGAGAGCGATCGCAGTTTTTTTGCCGATGGCGGCCAGGCTGTCAGCGAGACCGATGGCGCAGGTGGTCTTGCCTTCGCCCGCCTTGGTGGGATTGATCGCCGTCACAAGGATCAGTTTGGCATCAGGCTTGCGGCCATTGAAAAATTCAAGGGAGATCTTGGCTTTCTCGCGTCCGTAGGGTTCCACAAATTTTTCGTCGATCCCCGCAGACGCGGCGATCTCAAAGATATGCTTTTTGACTGCATTCTGGGAAATATCAAGGTCGCTCAGCATAATGACAAACTCCTCCATTGTATCAGGATTGCACAAACATAGAAAACATTATCTTATAATATACACGCACTTTGTATTTTCTGCCAATTCATTCCTTGAAAAAAAACGGCACAAGACCCATATTATATAGAAAACTGTCAAATGCACGGAGAGCAAAGCAGCCATGAAAATGAACGAAACCAAAGTCTGGAATTTTGACCTGCCGCCCTACCCGCGGGAGGGACTTTTTCATCTGGATATGTCCGAACACTGTCAGATCAACCGTCTGCTCAAGTGGGAGGCAAGCCGTCTGGCCCACTTCAACCAGCTGGATCACATATCCAATGCCGAGGAACACAAAAAATACAAGTCAGCCCTGCGGAAAAAACTGTGGCAGAAGTTCGGAACGGTTTATGATCCAGCGCTGCCGCTTGAAGTCCGTCAGCTGGGAACACTGGAACAGCAGGATTTCATCCTTGAAAAGCTGATTTTTCAGAGCCGTCCGGGCGTCTGGGTGACAGCTCTGCTTTACCGTCCCCGCGGGAAAGGTCCCTTTCCGGCGGTCCTCCAGATGCACGGACATAATCCCGAGGGCAAGTTCGGGATCAATGTTCAGAATGTCGCGCAGGATCTGGTCAAAAACGGCATCGTCTGCCTCTGTGTGGATGCCATCGGCTGTTTTGAACGGGCATTTGATTATGCGATTCCGGAAAATCACGGCAATATCCAGGGGGCGGCCATGCTCAATATCGGCGAAACGCTGCTGGGATATCAGGTGGTGGAAAATATGCGGGCCGTCGATCTGCTCTTGTCGCTTGATTACGTCCGGAAGGACCGCATCGGCGCCACCGGCGGCTCCGGCGGTGGCAATCAGACCATGTATCTGGCGGCCATGGACGACCGGATCGCAGCAGCGATGCCCGTGGTGAGTGTGGGATCATTCCAGTCCTGCGTGTACGGTATGAACTGTATGTGCGAACTGCTGCCGGATGCGCTGACATTTACAGAAATATCCGGCATATTGGCCCTGATCGCGCCCCGTCCTCTGCATATCGGCAACGCGCTTTACGACTGCAACCACGATTTCAGCGTGGCAGAAATGCTCAAAAGCTATCATCCGGTGGAACAGCTCTACCGGAATTTGGGCGCGTCCCAAAATATCTCCTTTTATGTTTCAGACCGTCCACACGGCTACACCGACAGGCAGAGGGAATCGGCGATCGGATTTTTCAAGTGTTTCCTCAAAAACGAGGGTCGGGGCTGCGCGGAAGCAGAACCGGAAAATCATCTTTTTTCCATAGATGAACTGCGGCTGTTTTCCTCACAGGAAGAGCGTCCTCCCCAAATTGCGACCATCCCCGGCATCTGCCTTGCCCGGGGAACGGCTCTGCGTCAGGAAATGCTGGAAAGAAAAAGCATTTCCGCTTCTCCGGCCCGCAGACAACTGAAAAATATGCTGCGGATGAAAAAGTTACCGGCAGATATGCAGCTGAAATCCTACCATGAAGTCAACGGAGTCAAAAGATATGCGCTCATGGCGGGAGATCATCTGATCCCCTTTCTGGTCAAAGAGGGCAGAATTTCCGGCAAGCTCCGTATTCTGCTCCATCCGGAGGGCAAAAGCGCCTTGAGTGCGGAAGATATCGAACGGGCCTCCGCAGACGGTTCGGCCCTTCTCATGCCGGATCTTTTCGGAACCGGGGAAACAGCCCAGCCCAATCACTGTATCGGACTGCATCACCAGTTTTTCCGACAGCTGCTGTTTATCGGACGGACCCTCATGGGGGAATGGGTTTGGGATATCCTGACGCTGACCGCCGCCTGCCGCCGCTTTTTCAAAGCAAAAGAGATCTCTCTTTACGGAGTCAAAGAGTGCGGTACAGCAGGCCTGATGGCCAATGTCTTTGAAAAAGGTTTTTCGGAGGTGACAGCCGTCAACTCTCCGGCGAGTTATCTTTTTGACCACCGGAGCATCGGTTTCAAAAAAGGAGCTTTTGAAAAGTTCCTTCCGGGAGCGATCTACTGTCTGGCGGGAGCTGTGCCGGGATTTCTCAAGTGGGGAGATATTTCTCTTCTTCAAGCCCTGGGCAACAGCCCCGTCATCTGGCTCGATCCCCGCAGCTCCGACGGCACACGGCTGGATGAAAACGAAAAAAACGTTTTTGAAAAGGAGGTCCAAACCCTTTCCGTCCGCATCACATCATAAAATTGCCTGACAACGCCCCCTCCTCTTGGACAAATCATTCCGATATTTTTCAAAAAAGATTGAAAAATCGGGAAATCGTTTTATAAGTATCACAAGAGGAGGAGCGTTCGATGTTATCATTGTCAGCATTCAAACGGGCAGGTGTTCTGCTGTGTGCCCTGCTGCTCATGGCAGCTGTCTGGGGACTCATCCGTATTCCCGGCGCCAATATGCTGATCGTGGTATTCACCTTTCTCACTTCTGCGCTTTTGGCAGATATCCGCAGTTTCCACCAACGGCTGACGCGGGCGCTCCGTCTGGCCCTTTACAGTTCATCGGCACAATTTCTCACAGGGATATCCCAGGGACGCCCGGTGCTGCAATTTTTTCTTTGCACGCTGTTTGCCTGTTTCACATTTTTCACCCTGCCCCGGCGCGATGGATGTATCGCCATGCTGATAGGCTATCTTGCTTTTTTTGCACCGCCGGGATATCAACCTGCCATAGACAGGATCATCGGTATTTTTGCAGGCATTCCCGTCATTATGACCGTTACCATGAATGGCCTTTTTCAGCCGGATGTCCGGGAGGAAAAGGCTTCTGCGGATGCGCCCTGCCTGCCGCATGAGGCCCTTGAGATAACCGCACAGCTGGGAACCGGACACCTGCTCTTTCAATTACTTCAGCTGTTCCAGGGACCGTGGATCATGCTGACGATCCTGTTTATCACGATGTCGGCCTCGCCCGGCAAATCCCTTGCGCTCCTCGCAATACAGCGGATTTTCGCCGTTCCACTGGGGATCCTTGCCGGCGGATTTCTGCTGGGAACATTCTGCACACTGGATTACCACTTTGTTTATCTCGTGCCTTTTATCGGAGCTGCCGGTTTTTTTCTTCTTTACAACAACGGCGATTTTTTTCTTTTTTCCGTTGGTTTCATGGCCGCCCTGACCATTTTCAGCGACTGGATGACCGGACCGTACACCCGTTTTCATTTCTGGGAGCTTTTTCTTTCGCGCACTCTTGCCACCCTGCCGGGAGCGCTGCTGGTTTTAACAAGCCGTGATGATGGAAAAAAAATATGAATTTCCTGAAAAAAAACCTTGCCGTAACGATTCTGGCGCTTCTGCTGATTTTTTGTGCATCATTCTGGCTTTACTGGCATCTCAAACCCTTTACCGCCAATGCTTTTGTCTTTGCAGACACCCGTCCGGTCTCGCCGTGGACGGCCGGATACATCACCCGCATCTTTGTCAAAAACAATCAATTTGTCAAAAAAGGGACGCCGCTGTTTTCTGTTTTTGCGCCACCCTATGAACTGAAAGTCAGGGAACTGGCACATGAAAAAGAAAAGCTCACAGAGACGCTGAAAAGCTGTGAAGCCCAATGGCGCCAGGCCCTTGAGGAGATCAAATCCTTTCAGGCCGATGTGGAAAATTTCCAATACCTCTTTTCAAGAGCTGAAAAGATGTTCAAAACGGCGGCCGTTTCAGAGGATTATCTTGTCTCACAAAAAAGAAATCTGACCGTCTCCCTTGCCCGGAAGGCGGCGGCAGAACATCACGCCCGCGCCCTGAAACATGACTGCGCCGCCTTGCAGCAGCAGATCATAAAAACCGCTGCTGCGCTGGAACTTGCGCAAATATGGCACGCGCAGACGACCGTCACGGCTTTAAGCGACGGTTACGTGGTCAATATGACATTATCTCCCGGAGGATATTACAAGCCGGGGGATATTCTTTTTGCGTTCATCGACACCTCCGCGTGGTATGTCCAGGCCAATTTCAAAGAGAGTGAATTATCCGAGATCTCACCCGGCACCAAAGCCCGCATCTGGCTCCGTCAATACCCGGGGAAAGAATACCGGGGACGGGTTTGCGGCATCGGCTGGGGCACCGAACGGCGGGCCGCCTCGCCGCATACCGGTCTGGCTGAAGTCAAAAAAGAAAATGAGTGGTTCATTCTGCCGCAGAGATATCCGGTACAGATCAGGATCCTCGATCCGGATGAACATCTGTTTTTTCATTTCGGCGCCAGCGCCTACGTGGAACTGGATATCCCGGCCCGGCCGTTCAGACAATTTTTCTGGGAGCTTTTTCTGTGGAAATAAAACGTTTTTATCTGTTCGCACTCAGTCTGCTGCTCTTTTCAGGCTGTATGTCAAAACCGGGCAACTTTGAAACACTTGAGGATTTTCACAAGGCGTTTTCAGCCGGTCCCTCTCTGCCGCCGGTCCTTCAAGCCGGTGGCGTTCTGACGCTCAAAGAGGCGCTGAAAACAGCCCTTGTCAACAATCCGACTCTTCAGGCGGCGCTCCAGGCAGTTCAGGCGGCCCGATACGGATACTGTCAGGCCCTTTCAGCCTACGCGCCGGAGATCAATGCGTCCGGTTCCGCCGGACATACGCTTTCCCGGGGATGGGAGTTGAAAAATCCTCCCGTCGGCGTGATGAAAAAAAATGACCACTTTGTCTCAATGGGAACGATCCAGGCCAGCTTTCTGCTCTTCGACGGATTCGCCCGGGAGCTGGATGTCCTCATCGCCCGGCAGAAATACAACCAAAGTGCCGCAGACGGCAAAAATATCAGACGCTTGCTGGTGCGGGCCGTCACCTACGCTTATTACGATATGATCCTGGCTGAAGAGGAAATCAGGATCTATTCAGAAGATCAGGATTTTCAAAACGATGCTCTGCGTCAGGCGGAAGAGCGTTTCCGCAACGGTCATGTTTCCAAAGCCTCTGTCCTCAACTTCAAGATCCTGGCTTCCCGGGCCCGAAGCAGCATGCTCAACGCCCGCTACCGCAGGCAGACGGCCTGTCACGCATTGACCGCGCTGATGGGATACGATCCCCGGCTGATGCGGCAGGAGTTCCGGCTTGAAAAACTGTCTGCCGCACAGCAGTACGTCATCCGGGATGAAGGCTTTTATCTCGAACTTGCCATCCGCAGCCGCCCGGATCTCAAGGCGGAAAGGATCCTGCTGGATATCGTTTACCGCAACCGTCAGAAAGCCCTGGCGGATTTTCTCCCCAAAATCTATCTGTTTTCGGAATTTTCCCTGAATACGTACAACGCCGAATACGGCGCCTACCGGGTCTCCAGCGCCCGCAGCAAACAGGGCGTTTTCACCTACGGCGCGGAGGGAAAATGGAACCTGTTCCGCGGCTTTTACTCCTTCAATAAACTGCGCCGGGAAGAGGTTTTGGAGGAGATCGCCCTGCGGAAACTCAATGCCAAATATCTGGAGATCCTCGCCGAAGTCAAAGACGCCCATGCCAACTGTCAGAATACCCGTCAGCAGACAAATATCTATCAGCGCATGACAGACTGGGTCCGGGAACAGCGCGACCTTGTTTACAGTGAATACCAAAACGGCAGAGAGACCATCACACGGCTGAACGAAGCTCAAAGCCTTCTGGTGGAAGCGCAAAGCAGATTTGTCATATCCGCAGTCCAGTTCAACAAGGCCGCGGAACAACTGGCCGCCGCAACGGGGATCGACAGGTTATGATCTCCTGCCCGGAAAAAAAGCACAACTCTCTTGCAATTATAAAGAAACGGGGTTATATTTGTTTGAGCGGGGGGACACCGAGTCCCGGCTCTCACCCAAATATCAGGCAAAAAAACAGGAGAAAAAAAACAATGAAATTTGCCATTGACAACACCAACAAATTTCTTAAAATGGCCAACGACTTCCTGTCGTTCAAACGGAATGTTTTTCCGGTCATCGTGCGTTTTATTTATTTTGTATCTATTCTGGGCTGCTTTATCAAGGGACTTTCACTGATTTTTTCAGAGCGTGGTTCCGTCGCTGCGGGCATACTTGTTATTATTCTCGGCCCCATTGTTTTCCATCTGATCCTGGAATTTCTGCTTTTGCTTTTTTCCATTCTGGATGTTTTGATCGAGATCCGCAATACGCTTCAGGAAAACAAAAAGTAAGATCCGCTTTTTGAGCAGGCAGAAAATCGCTTTTTGAGCAGACAGAAAATATCCGCTCTCCCGGAAGGAGGAGCGGATATTTTATATTCCGGTTCAGCCGCCTGTCAGGGGATTATCCAGGAAAAGATCTCCTCTTCAAGATAGAGACGGCTTTGAGCATCAGCAACGCCCATATACCACTCCAATTCCTCTTTGCCGCTGGAAGGCGCAATACCCGCCAGCAGTCTGTGAGTCCCCGCCTTCAGCGCAACAGCAGCGCGCTGATTGATCGGCGCCCGGTGGAAACTGGGCGCAAGACGCCCCCCTTCCCTGCCGAAAAGAAACACGCCGTCCAGCCATATCCTCACATTTTCAGGCGTATTGAACATGATAAGGACCTCTTTATCCTCTTTCAGTTCAAAAGCAAACTCCATCATATACAGAGAATCTTTTTCCACCGTCTCCGCAGGGATGCTGCCATGGGTCCCCGGAAAGGAACGGAGAACCGTCTTTTCAGGCAGATCCGGAAAAAACCGTCTGTCGTCATCTGCCAGCCATAGAGAAAATGTCCCGCATCTGGCACTGACCGGACGGGGGACGAATCCCGGCTCCCCTCCCGGCTGCCACGGCCCCAGACGGCTGCGGATGCCTTCGATCATGGCCGTCAATTTTTCACAATCTTCCGGCGGTTCGATGCCGATGACCGGGGGACTGATAACACAGTCATCCCCGATCGGCGCCAGCCATTTTTCAGAGATGCAGTCCGGATCAAGGATCCCCAGGACCGCGCCGACAGTCGCGGCAAGGCAGTCTGCATCTTTGCCGCAGCCGGCGGCGATGCAGACGGAACGGGAAAAATCACCGTTGCCAACCAGAAGAGCCATAACGATCAAAGGCAGATTCATCACGACATCCGTAAAGTTGTCACAGCCGAATTCCTCCAGAAGTCTGCGTCTGTATTCCTTCCAGTCCCCCGCCGGATCAGAGATCTCCAACGCTCTGCCGATCGCTGCCGCCAGACGGCTGCCGGAGGGGATCTGTTCAAGACCGCTCAAAATGATTTTACGGATATCGGCCGTAACAAAAGCGGCACTTTCCAGGGCGGCCAGAAAACGGGCGGCATAAATGCCCTCTCCCGCATGGTCGATACAGGCATCCTCCTCAGCGAAACCGGCGGCAAGAGCCGGATCTCCCGGGGCGAGGAATGCCCACAATTCACTGCGGATGGCCGCACCCAGCCCGTTAGGGAATCCATTATCATAGACGCCCGAATGGGGCGGTCTGATCCCCATGCGCAGATTGCGGAGCGCCACATTGTATTCATCAAAACAGAAACGGTTATGTTCCTGAAAGATCCGTCCCAGCACTTCCCGGTCGATACGGGGAGTTGCCATTTTATCCAGCTCGACCGCATACATGATCTGAAGATCAAGATCGTCATTGGGAACCATCCCCTCCGGGACCGGATCGTAAAATGTCAAATCACGGACCCGCTCTGAACCTTCAAAGGGAGCGCCGAGCGTGCCGCCGATCGCTTTGCCCAGCAAGCCGCTGCGGATCTGCCGTGTCCACACTGTTTTTTCACTTGCCATTTTTCCTCCTGATCTGCTGATGAAATATCTTTTCGGGAACCGTTATCTCTTCACATATCCCCGTCATCCGGCGCCGCCGGAAAAGCAAAAGGGGATTTGAAACGCACCTGAAATCAGGGATAATATATCATGCTGAATGTATTTGTCAAGAAAAAGACTCCGCGTTCCAGTCTTTCTGCTATCAGAGAACACAAAAAGTGCCGGAACCCTTTTTATTGCGCATTTCAAGACAGGTGTCAAGATACTGTCTGAAAACATCCAGTTCAGCGGGATAGATCCGACTGCCGGTGGAACGGAAGACATTTCCGTTTTCCAATACGGCAGAGAGACTCCAGCTGTCGTAATCATCATCGGACTCGTTGTAATTTTCTTCCCAGGCAAGAAAATTGACCACCTGAAGGATCTTCAGGGTATTTTGCCACTCAGCGGGTGTGAAAACAAGCTCAAAACGGAAGACAGTTTCATGTTTTGTCTTTTCTTCAAACAGCAATTTGTGTTCCCGGAGCAAAAGAGTAAATTTTTCAGCCTGGGGAAAAGGGATATGAGGGGAATCCTCCCGTTTCAGCGTCACACGTACAAGTTCTCCGATCCCGACCTGTTCAGGAAGATAAACATCTGCTTTGAATCCCATATTTGCGCGATCGATTTCCGTCACAACTGCATAAAGATAATTGCCATCTTCAAGCAGCGGCGCCGTGGAAGCGGCTTCCTCCGCCGACAAATACGACAGAGGCTCCTGGGAATCCCTGGCAATACGGACAGCGGAAGGAACTCTTCTGTTGAGATAATCCCGGTACAGAATCAGACGGGAACCGATTTTAAGCTGATTGAAAATGGCGACCCGCTGCGGTTCGGCCAGGATCTCCGGAATACAAATACTGATTAAACGGCGGGCATGTTTGAGTGTGTATTTGACCGGACAAACGTCTGTATGATCGGGACCGCTTGATTCCATGAAAATTCTCCAGTTGCTGTCGTGAATATTCAGCAACGGAAAGCGCGTTGTCCCTGTTGCGGATAAAGCCGGTCTGAACTGCCGGAACAGTTTTTCTTTCAAAACAAGGATGATCTGCGGAAACTCAAAATTTCCCCGGATCAGGTACAATCCGATGCCGTTTTACAGAAGCTAAATATATCACTTCCCTCAGAGATTTTCAAGTGTTTTTCATCACAAATGACAAATCTTTTAGAGAGTATAACAAAAAAGCAGCCATCTGAATTTTATGTCCCCGGAATTGAAAAGGCCCATGACACACGGACATAAACAGACAAACAGCTGCCAGCCGCAGGGGTGAGGGAGAGAATCAAAGGTCGATCCTGACCGGCGCGTCGATCACAAGGCTGCCGGGTGTTACGATGCAATCCATGGCCAGCAGCTTCACGCCGGATGCGGCCGCAGCGCGGAGCGCTTTGCCAAACGCTGGATGCATGTCATCATTGGGACGGAAACAATGGATCTCTTTCATCTGGATCACAAAAAAAACATAACTCTCAAACCCCTCTCCCACAGCTTGAACAAGTTCGTTCAAATGCTTGACGCCGCGCTCAGTGGGGGCATCCGGAAAAAGAGCCGTCCCTTCATTTTCAAGTGTGACACCCTTGACTTCAATAAAGACTTTGCGCTTGCCGTCCTCCGCAAAAAAGTCAAACCGGGAGTTGTTGTAACGGACCTCACGCTTGAAAACAGTCTCCGCTGAAAACAATCCGGAACGGGGCAGATATTCTCCGACAACGCCGTTGGGGATCTGGGAGTCCATGTTGATCAGAAGCGGCTCTTGACCGGGACGCTCTTTGCGGACCGCCACAAGATCATACCGGGTCTTGCGCGCTGGATCATCCGACAAGGCAAGAAAAACCTCCGCCCCCGGAATCAGAAGCTCCCGGCAGCGGCCGGTGTTTTTGACGTGACAAAGCTCCGTTTGACCATTGACCGCAACTTGCGCAACAAAACGGTTATTCCGTAAAATAAACTTGCCTGAAACGATTTGTCCGTACTGCATGACTCTTTTCCCTGTTGTTTCTGCCCGCCCCCGCTACGGCTGTTTTTATTTCAGAGAGAACGCACCCCGGGACCGCGGAGCGTACTGCGGCCGCCTCCTGATTTACTGACCTCGATCATGCAGGGGATCTTTTCAGAAAAAGCCGCCACATGACTGATGACGCCGACAAGTTTGCCCCGGTTGCGCAAATTGCTCAGGGCCTCCAGAGCCGTATCCAGCGTTTCCGCATCGAGGGTGCCGAACCCTTCATCCAGAAAGAGGGAATCCACCCGGATCTTTTCTCCGGCCATGCGTGAAAGGCCCAGAGCCAGCGCAAGAGAAATAAGGAATCTTTCTCCGCCGGAAAGCGTTTTACAGCTTCTGATCTCATCTCCCTGATCCTTATCAGCCACATCGATCCCCAGTTCCTCTTTTCTGCTCCGCAGCAGACGGTAGCGGCCGTTGAATTTTTCAAGCTCAATATTCGCCAGCACCAGCAGGTGTTCAAGGGTGATCCCCTGGGCAAAACGCTGAAATTTGTCTTTGACTCCGATCAAATCATACATTTTCGTCCACAAAGCCATGACGTTTTGCTGTTCAAGGAGTTTGGCATGCTGATCGGCCATCCGGCGCTTTCCCTCCTCATGCTGGCGGAGCTTTTCTTTGAGCGCACCAAGGGTCTGATTTCTTTCCTGGATGCGTACGGCTGCTTCTTCAACAAGTACCGCAAGCGCCTCCCGGCTCTGTTGATCTTTCAGAAAAGCCTCAAGTTCTGCGGCAGCTTTTTCACTGTTTTTTCTGTTTTCCGTCAGCTGGCTGCGCCGTCCTTTGAGATCGGCATCCCGGGCGCTCAGCCGGGCCAGTTCCTCTTTTTCAAGGACACTGGCATAAAACACCTCTTCCGTCACACCCGCTGCCGAACAGGCATCCAGAAAGTTCTGCTGGGCGTGGAAAAGCTCTTCATGCCTCTCTGAAATGCTCTTTTTCAACCGGGAAATTTCCTCTTCCGTCCTGGCACAGTTGGCATTGATCTCCGCAAAAGTGCAGCGGGCATTTTCCGTATCGGAAGCAAGGGAGTTTCTCTTTTTTTCCGCTTCAAGAGATTCTTTGCCGGGATCTTTGCTGCCGAAGAGCTCCTGACGTTTTCTGACGGTATTCTGCCAAATCTCCCGCTGTGCCATCCACTCGGCCCTGAAACGGCGGCAATGCTCCCGCTGGAACTTGAGCGCACTTTGCAGACGCAGCGCCTCTTCCTGCAACTCCTGTCTCTGCTGCTCAAAAAGAGCCGACGCGGAGCGGCAGGCGGCAAAATCGTTGATGCGCTCAGTCAATTCTGCGGAAAGAAGGAATTTTTCTTTATCCCATGACAGGCCGCAGGGAAGCAGGATCTCATCCATCTGCTGTTCTGCTTTCCGCAGCTCCTCTTCCAGTTGATCCGCCGCCTGTTTTTGGGAAAGGATCTCCTGCTGTTTGACATCAGCCTGAAGTTTCAGCAGTTCCAGCCCCCCCTGACTGCGGAGTTTTTCATTGCTGATATTTTCCAGTTCTCCTCTGATCTGCTGAAGCTGTTTTTCGGCCTCGCTGATGCGGCTGAGGCGCTTTTTGAGGGCGTCAAGTTCCCTGTTTTCTTTTTCCACTTCCGGCATATTTTCCAAAGCAAAAGGATGCTCTTTGGCGCCGCAGAGAGGACAAGGTTCTCCATCCCGGAGCTGTTGACGGTGTTCCTCCAGAGAACGCAGCAGCAAGGCCTGACGGCAGCACTGCTCCTGTTTGGCATACAACTTTTCCCAGTGTTCCCGGGTGCTGCCCTCAAGCAGGCGGGAGAGTTGCTCTTCCGCCTGCATTTTTCCGGAAGAGATCCGCTCCATCTTTTCTGTTTCTTCCTGAAGACGTTCTTCCTGCGCCTGCTGTTTTTTCTGAAGAGCCGCCGCTTCACGCAGAAAAACAGCTTTTTTCTGAGCGGCTTCCGTCAGTTCCCGGGAACGTTTTTTGATATATTCCAGTTTATCCAGACAGATTTTCTGAACAGCCGGCAGCTCTCCGTCCCGGGGATGGGATTCCAGATAGGAGGCAGCTTCACTGTAATTCTTTTCAAGAGACCGCAGCCGGGCGCGGTTCAAAGCCAAATCCCGACGCAGCTGCAAAGCCCCGCGGATCTCTGCGGCTCTTTTTTCTCCGGCAGAAGCAACAGAGCCTGTCAGACCGTGGATGACTGTATCAAGGCTGCGGACTTTGGTCAATGTCTGATTGAGAAGCTCAAACTCCTTCTGATATGTTTCAGCCGCCAGCACAGCAGCGGCAAGTTTTTCCCGGCTTTCTTCACGGTGTTTGACTTGTTCCAGCAGACGCTGTTCATTTTGGCCAAGCGCGATCTCCTCCCGGGCCTGCTGGATTTGGAGTTCTTTGTAGGGACGGAATTTTTCATCCGCATCCAAGACCCGTTTCCCCTCTTCCAGACGGAGACGCGACGGCGCAAAAAGCCTCTCCTCCTCCGACAGGAGTTTTTCCGCTTCATCATAGTGAAGAAGATTCTTTTTATGCAGCTCCATCTGCTGATATTTTTGCAGCAGTCCGTTCAAGCGGTTTTGTTCAGCGGTACAGCCGGCAAGCTCCGCGCCCAGCGCTTCCGTCTGCTTTTCTGTCTCGCGGACCTCTTCTTCGGGCATCATGCGGATACCATCAAACTGCGCTTCGATCAAGGCCAGTTTGTTTTTTTCACAGTCATACCGCTCCTTGAGCTTGGCGGCAATGCGGGAATAGATCTCTGTGCCGGTGATGCGCTCAAGGATCTCCCCATTGTCGTTTCCGGCATTGAGAAAAGCATCAAAAGAGCCCTGGGCCAGAAGGACGGCCCGGCAGAAACGGATGGGATCCATTCCCGTGATATCCTCAACCATCTTTCTGACAGAGGTGGTATTTTCAGCTTCTGTCCGGCCGTTGCACGACAGACTGTGGAGCGGTTTATCCTTCATCTTCCCCTTATTGCCCCCCTGCCGGACCTTTTCATAGGCGAAGGTCGATATCCACTCCCGGCCGGAAGTATCCAGAAAAGTCAACTCACAGAGACACTCGCAGCAGCCTTTGCTGACGGCTTCCGCGCTGCTTTTATTCAGCCGCGGCGTCGTGCCGTAAAGGGCAAGGCACATGGCATCCAGGATCGTGCTTTTACCGCTGCCGGTCTTGCCGGTCACGGCGAAGATACCGCTCTGACGGAATTCAGGAGCATCAAAATCGATCTCCCATTTACCGTACAGACTGTTGATATTTTCAAGGATCAGCTTTTTGATTTTCATGGTGCAGAGCCTTCCTTAATCTTCATCCTCGCAGAGAGAAGTTTCTATTTTTTTGAACGCCTCCAGAAGCTCATCGGCTTCATCTCCTGAAATATCATGCTCTTTGAGCAGCAGCTTGAACACCTCTGCCGGTGCCAGATCCGCCAGGTGCCGCTCTTCGGGAAGCCGTCCCAGAACGGCCGGATTATCTGATCGGTTACGGCAGAAAAGGATCTTGACTGAACTGCCGCGGATAAGGGTATTGAGCATTTCAGAAAGTCCCGGTTCATAGTCCCCTGTATTTTCCACACTGCACCACACAGGGTGATCCTCCCGGCAGAGGGCTTCAAGCTCCTTTTCGATCTCCTGCCTGCTGCCTTTCAAAAGGCGCATATCCTGAAAAGAGGGCAAAGGGATCTCGCGGATATTTGCCATGTCGTCCGTGTCGATGACCGTGAGACTTTTGGGGACTTCAAGCTCCCTGAAGGAGACATTGAGCGGCGCCCCCGAATAACGGATACAGGTTTTTCCATCCGTTTTCAGCGTATGCGCATCGTGGAGATGTCCCAGGGCCAGATAGTCAACGGAGCCCGGAAACTCTGCGGCGGCAATGCTCATCAGCGTCCCGATCCAGGAGTCATTCTTTTCCTGTTTTTCTGTCACAAACAGGTGTCCGGTCACGATATGGGGAACGGAAGCATTGATTTCCTCAAGGGTTTCCGCCATGCGCCGGTAGTACGCCAGAACAGCATGCCGCAAAGCACTTTCCCGCTCCATGCCGCTCTGCCCGCCTTCCACAACAAGCAGATCTCTTTCATGCAGATAGGGAACAGCGCCCACAAGAGCCGCCGTGCTGCCGTCCTGGTTTTTCAGCTCAACGACCATTTGAGAGCAATCAGCAGAGGCATTGGCAAAAACATGGACGGAAAGATATTTGAGGATCTCACGGGGCGCTTCCAGATAAGCCGCACTGTCATGGTTTCCCCCGGTCACAATGATATTTGTCACGCCCGCACGGGCAGCCTGAAGCAGAAAACGGTAATACTGTTCCGCAGCCCGGTTGGGAGGCAGATGGCTGTCAAATACATCTCCGGCAATGATGACAGCACCGATCTCTTCCTCTCGGAGAACTGAAACAAGATGTTCAAGAAGAGCATCAAACTCTTCAAAGCGCTTTTCTGACCCGAGAGAGCATCCCAGATGCCAATCCCCTGTATGCAGAATTTTCATATTTTTCCAACCTCTTTTACCGTTTTCCCTCCACCTGCCCTTGTCGGGAACAGGGCGAATAAAAAAAAACGCCGGAGGCCGGATGTCAGATATTTGCCCGTTCCCGGCAGGGCCCGGAAACAGAGCGTTATTTTTCCTCCCGGCCGCAGGCTGCGGGAGAGGTGATGACAAATTCCGTCTGCAGGACCCCTTTGAGTTTGCGGAGATTGTCGGCAAGGGCTCTGATATCCCCGCCGATGCCGCAGACCGTTATCATGGTGCTGGAACAGTTGCCGTCCACAGCAAAGCGGCTTGAGCCCAGCACCCGTGGAACGGCATGATCCAGAACCTGCATCAGTTTCGCCTCCGTTCCGCTGTGGGAAAGATCGCACAGAACGCTGAGCGTTCCGATCACTTCCCGGCTTTGAGCGCACTTGCGCCGGGCAAGCTGTTTGCGGATCATATCACGGATGAATTCTGAACGGTTGCTGTAACCGTGTTCCCGGAGGAGCGTTTCAAGACCGTTGAAAAGCTCCTCCTCGATGGAAAAACTCATCCTGATAAGAGAGGTCTCTTTCATAAATCAGAAATTCCAGCCGCAGTCACGGAGAAGTTTTTCAAAACGTCTGCCGTATTCCACATAGCTGTCATACTTGATTTTATCCAGGGAGGCGCTGTTTTCCTGAGCTTCATGGAAGACAGCCGCCACGTGCGGCTCCATGGAAAATCCGCCGTCATACCCCGTCTTGAGCAGGTCGATCACAATAGCACGGACATCGCCGCTGCCGTCGCCGGCCCAGCAGTATTTGCAGGAGGGACGTTTACCGTCCTCTGTGGGCAGAGCCGTTCCGTCCTTGATGTGGACATAAGTGATGAACTCACGCACGTTCTTGTAAAACTCCCAGCTGGACTGCAGCGCATAGGGCGGGAATCCGATCCGTCTGTAATTGAACACCGGGTTGCCTGTATCAAAAATCAGTTTGAACGCGGGACTTTTGATATTATCCAGCAGTTTCAGCGTGTGCAGATGGGAAAGTCCGCCGTAGTTCATGCAGTTTTCGTGGCCGTAGATGATGCCGTTGTCCTCGCAGATTTTGACCAGTTCGCCGACTTTGGCAAAAATGATCTTTTCCAGCGCCGGGCTGTCGGGCTGCTCATCTTCAGGCGTGAGAAAGCTCATGCCGCGGATCATTTTGATCCCCAGTTTGTGCATGCGGGGAATGGCGGCCAGCAGCTCTGTTTTGCTCTGTTCAAAGGCCTCTTCGCAACGTGGATGTTTGTTCCAGTTGGCCACGCCGCTGCCGAAGCAGTTGAAAGAGACCCCTGCTTCTGCAAGCTGACGGCACACATCTTCAAACTCCGCGTCCGAGAGAGAGGCAAGATTTTTGCTGTCGATGGCACGGGTCTCTATAAATTTCCAACCCAATTCCCGGGTTGCTTTGATCTGAGTTGCAATGGAGGCTCCCGCCTCATCGGCAAATCCTGTAAGAAACATTTATCCATTCTCCTGTTTATAACTCGTTTGTTTTACAATATAGCACAAAAACACCTTTTTTTCCAGTCTCAGGGAAAAATCATTTTTCTGCCAGCAGGGCCTTCAGCCAGCAGTAAAGGGTATCGCCCATCTGATAATATCCTGCCGGCGCCGGATGCACACCGTTATCCTGACGAATGACTGTCCGGGAATTGCCGATATTGACAGGTTCTTCCACGGTGGGATAATTTTTTTCTGTGTCGATATTGATATATACCGGCACAACAGTCAGTTTCATCTCTTTTCCCTTTTTCAGCAGGGCCCGGTTGTAATGATCCAGATTTTTCCGGTACTGCCAGCTGGTTCTGCCGCAGCGGTAATTTCTGCCGAACCCGTCCTGTCCTGCGCCGGGGATATGCTGAAAGATCATGATGCGGGGCACTTTTTTGAGTTTGCGGAACTCCCCGATCAGTTTTTCCATATTTTTGAGAGACTCTTCCGTCATGCGGGCAATGGAGCTGTCATCCGCCAGAAAGAAGTCATTGATCCCCAGTTGGAAACTCACCACATCGGGAATATTGCCGCCGTTGTACTTGTCAAAATATCTCTGAAGATCAAATTCAAGAGCCCCGTTTTTGCCGGGAAAGAGGAAGGGACTTCTATACCCGACAGGACGGCGGGGATCCTGACCATCCATCATCTTTCCGCCTTTGCGGGTAAAGAAACATCCCCAGCGCCAGCCGCCGTACCCCTCGTGTTTGCCCTGCCTTGCGCCCCGCGTTCCCACAGTGCGGAAGGCAGGATTGCCGGGACGGGACATCAATTCCACAACACGGTCAGGATAATAGCCGTTCTGGGTCTGACTGGCTCCGATCATCAACAGAGAGAGATTTTTTCCCTTTCCGGCATCGGCGGGCAGGACGATCAGCTGCGTCTCTCCCCGGGCGACTTCGCCCTCCATATTGTAAATACGGATGGACCACTTGTAAGTGCCGGCATCCTCCGGAGCGGGCGTAAAACGCCAGCGTTTGAGGTCGTTCCGTCCCTTGGGACAATCCACATCAAACACATAGTTGGCCGGATTGATGACGGTCACGATGTTGTTGAAATAGACATTCATTTCCACACCGGGAACGGCATAGATCTTTTCCGGCAGGAACAGACGGATATTTTCCGCCGCACTTCCGGCAAGGATCAACAGGCTCCCTAAAAAAATCAAAACTCTTCTGGCTGTCATCAGAACTTTTCCTTATTTTTTACTGCCTTCGGACATAGCCGCAGTCCGGTTATTTCAACCGGGCTGAAAGTTGACCATTGACGATATCCACCGTGAGGACTTTGCCGTCAGAAAACTTCACCAGAGCTTTATCCTCTTTCTGCTGGCTGACAGCGGCAAGCGGATTCGCTTCTGCGGCCCCAAGCGGAATAAAAAGCGTCAGAAAACGCTGTTCACCCATCCCCTCTTTTTCATGCAGGATCGTTGTTGTCGGTCGGTGAGGATATGCCGCATAAAATCCGGCCAATTCATTCCACTGGCCTTTGAGCTGGTTGGAAAGGGAGGAGCTTTTCATTTTCTGCGTAAACAGCGGCGCCACGATCAGCCTGGCCCGTTCTGCGGGATTTTTCCGCACACGTTCCCGCGCCCCTGCCGAGGTCTGCGCCGTCGTCATAACGGCGGGATGTCCCTTGAGGGCCGAAACGAGCCGGGTCGTATCCACATGCCAGCGGGCCTGATATTTATGGGATTTTCCCACGCCGTCATTCATGGGGATCAAACGGTCCAGCACCACAAATATCCGGGGACGGATGAAGATCACCTGACGCTCATGGCGGCAGATGCGGTTCCCCTCTTTATCCCAATGCAGATCGTATTCCCCCCGGACATAATCCGTTTGCCCATCGCTCTTGAAATCACCGGTATAACCGCCTTGAGGCTGACGGTTTTTCATATCGGTCCAGGTCCGCAGCTGGCCGAGACCGTCAACACTTACAAGATTGTGGCCCAGACTGGAACGGGCATATTTGCGGAATTTGCTGTGGGCATAACTGCCGCCGCCGTCATCATACAGCAGCTGATCCTGTCCCTTCCAGATGGTGATATTGAGTTTATCCTGATGGAAATGCCACAAGCCCAGCGCGCCGATATCAAAACAGAGGTAGTTGGCCTCCGGATCCCAGGACTCCCGCAGCACAGCAAATCCGGCCCAGGGCATGACAACTGAGAGAAAATCCGGTGCCTTGCCCCGCTTGCGCTGACTGGCCACCCACTGAAACTCCGGGCGTTTCGGGAAAAACGTCACGGCATTTTTGAAATTCTGCCACAAATACGCATGTACCGTATCATTGGATAACGGCATGTCAAATGCCGGCGTCATCATTTTGAGCTGAGCATCAAAAGCCCGTTCAAGCGGGGCAATGAAACTTTCAGGGATCTCTCCGCCGAAGCCGCAATCGCGGGCGATCCGGCACACAAGGATCATATTGCCGACAACGCTGTTGTGGTAGCTGTTGGTCAATTCATTCAAAAATCCATCCGGCAGAAGCATGGTATTGATCCTGTCGCCCAGCATTTTGACCGCATATTTTCTGGATTCTCCGGCGTCTTTGAATTCGGGAAACATGGCGCTGAACGTATAGATCCCGTGCATTTCCATAATGAAAATATTGGCCGTCGTATTGTGTTTCACAAGAAAACGCCGCTGGATCAGCGACAAATAACAGTACATGATGACATCATCATCTGTAAACTCCGGCGCCTTGATGAACGCGGTGTAGGCTCCCGCCCAGAATTTGGACAAACGCAGACCGCACTCAATGGTCCGCCAGGTGGAACCGCGGACATTCTGCCGCCGGGAGGGCATGGGACAGCTGACAGCCCAGGATCGCAGCTGGCGCACAAAGGTCGCCGGATATGCCGGATCTTTCGTCTTGAGATACATGCCGGCCATGTCGTTGAACCAGTGCATCCGGTTCAGCTGCCACTGCCATTCATCATCCAGCATCCCGGGGATCCCGGCCGTCATATTGAAATGCCAGTCGATCTTTTTATTAGGGAATGTATAACTGTTCTGACACTGACGCCAGGTGTAAGCCAGCCCCTCCTTCGCACTGCGGACATTGGGACGCTTCACCAGAGCCGCGATCACGGCCGGCTGTTTTTTCTCACGCAAATATTTGACAAAGGCCGCAGAGGCTCTTTTTTTATCTCCCGCCTGATAGAACTTTTTCGCCGTCTCCAGTCCGGGATGATCCCAGTTCAGAGAAGAAAGAACCTCGTCTCGCCAGCTTTCACGGAGAACCGGCTTGTCAAATTCATCCGCAGTCAGCACACAAATACAGCCGAATAATATCGCTTGGATAATTCTGATCTTCATAATCACATATTTATCTTTTCAGTAGAAGGGACGCCAGAATTTGGACGCCCTTGCATAAATTTCCAACCCCATGCCCGCCAGATAAGGATTGTTGGTTTCTGCATAGCTGTCGGGATCTGCGGTACAGTTGTTGCGCATAGGCGCCGCATGGCCGTCAAAGTAAATAAAGTTGATGCTCCCGCGATGCCGCACAGCAACAGAACCAATGTCACTGGAAACAGATCCCCAGCCCTGAGCCGCCATACTGTTGCCTTTCCGCGCACCGACAGTCACGCTTTCACTGACGACCATCGCCTGTGAAGGAGATTTCAATTTCGTCAGCTTGTAATCCCCGATGACCGCATAAGCCGCCATCCGGTTCATGCCGTAATCGATGTAGTCGGTGTAAGTCGCGGATGAAGTATTCCTGTCGATCCGGTAATCAGTCCACCCCGAAGGCGCATTGGGACGGGTCGAAGTCGGACAGTAAAACAGTTTGTGGTCCGCTACATATTTTTTCAGATACAAGATCCCCGCCCAGGAAACCTTCCCGCCCACAGAATTCAATCCGTTGTGCGCCGGGATCATATCCGAATTGCTGTCTGCATACATGAGAAAAACATTCCCGATCTGCTTGCAGTTGGATACACAACTGGCCGACCGCCCACGCTCCCTTGCCTGCTGCAGCGCCGGCATCAGCATCGCCGCCAAAATCGCAATAATGGCGATCACAACCAGAAGCTCGATCAACGTGAACGTTGATCGAATGAAGCACGGCTTCGCCGTATGAAGCATTTGCCTGCGGCAAATATGAAGCGCACTTTCAGTGCATGAAGCGCTTGCTTCGCAAGCATTATAAAGCGGGATATTTTGT
>JAFVYP010000212.1 GCA_017508555.1 Lentisphaeria bacterium | reverse complement strand
TATACCGAAGCCGACGCTCGGCCGGAGCCGACGGTCGGCCGGGGGTGACGCTGCGCGTCGACCAACCCGCTCAAGGGGGCCTGCCGCCCCCTTGAGAATCCCCCCGCATTTTTGGCCCGCGGGGTGAATAGGGGGTGGTTTGTGTTGTGGCGCGCAGCCTGGGTTTGAGACAAATGAGGGTTCCCGGCTTTGTCGGACATGTCGGACCTGTCGGACAAGTCCGACAAATACGTTTTCGCCCGTGGTAATGCAGGGCTGGGCAAGACACACAGGCTCATTCGCCACAGTAACCGCCAACTAAGCCTGTTTACAGCCCTGTCATGCCCCAAAAAAGGGCATGACAGTTATACCTGAGCCGACGGTCGGCCGCGCCAACGCGGCCATCCAGAGCTTGTATCAAACAAGCCCTTTGGCAGCACCCAAGGGGGCATTTACAGAGCCTGAGATTCAGAGACCACCTGTGCGGCTTGTGCAAATCCGCGGTCCACATGATCCTGATGGTGAGCATCTGGATTGATGACAACAGGGACACGGCGGCGGGCAGCCTCTCTGAGGATATCAAAGGAGGGATACTGTTCTGCACAGGGCTTGTACCATCCGGAAGTATTCAATTCAATACCGGTTCCTGTTTCCGCGCAGATATCCAGCACTTCGCGTGCCTGGGTGTAATAGATCGAAGGATCTTTCAGAAGGGCAAATTTTTTAGGCAGATCAAGATGACCGAGAAAACGGAATCGTCCGCACTGGGCGGCACCTTTCATTTTTTGCCAGTATTCCATGCAGATGGTATGTTTTTCTTCATCGGAAATCACCTCCCATGGCGCGCTGCTGTGGTCAACGGGGAACGTTCCTGCGTAATGAACGGAACCGATCAGATAATCCAGAGGATATTTTTCCAGTCCCTTCAGGACTTCATCGGCATTTTCAAAGAAAAAATCGACTTCCAAACCCATACGAATCGTAAAACCGTCATCATCCAGTTCATTTTTCAGCGCCAAAAGGCGGGCGATGTAGGCATCAAGGGCATGGATGTCGATGCTCCAGTCAACAGGCATCAGGGACGGATCAGGATGGATCACATAGTGGTCGGAAAGACCAAACTCTTTCAAGCCTGCTTTTTTAGCGGCGCGGCACATTTCCTCCGGGGTGCTTTCGCCATCGCTCAGGATACTGTGGTTGTGGTAAGAGTAACCGGCTCCGGGGCCGGGATAAATCAGTTTCGGCAATTTTCCGGTATTCATTTTTTTCCTTTCTCCTCTTTCCGGCAGAAGGCCAGGTCGAGACTTTCCTGCCAGACAACACGATTTTTTTCGATCAGTTGGAAAAACCACTGATCGCCGTTTCTGCGGGTTTTCAGAACAGGGGCCGTCTGAGATGACGTCTCCCGGATCCCCGTGACAGGAGCCAGCTCTTCGAGGACCATACGGGCCCCCTGAAGTGTTTCCGTATCGCAGTCAAGCCTCAGCGTTTTTTGAGCGGGAGGATTGGTCAGCAGATGGATCGAAAGAGAGGTCGTCATATAATTGACAGCAGAACGCAGATCAAACGTCTGCTGCCGCTGATTGTTCACGATAGCGCCGTCGGGCGCCTTTCCCGGCGGCAGGGGATCGAAGAGGGCACAGCCGCTGAAAACGAAAAGAAAAGCGATCAGAAAGAGATAAGATAAAGCGCTTTTCATTCACTGTCTCTCCTTCTTTTGCGGATACAGACGGCGTTGCACCGGGGACAGCGGCAGAGATTGAGCTGCTCCTGGGGAACAAATGTATGGTGGCACTTGTCACAGTGGAAAAGGTTGCCGGTGGAAACGCGCCAATAGTGTTTTTTCCGTCTCAAATGAGCCCGCCATGTCAGCAGAGCCAGCACAAGCAGCCACCCCAGCAGGTAGAGAAAAAAGGCATCAGCGTAAGAGAGAAGGATCATTTTTTCCCCTCCTGCGGCCAGAGAAATGTCAAAGTGGTCTCTTCGGGAGCGTGCCAGGCAAGCGCTGCATTCCGGGCGATCCGGTCAAGAACGGGGTTGCCGGAAGACATGCCCTGGGAGGCGATGAATACCTTTCCGGCTTTACGCAGCCGGACAACAGTCGCTTTCCTGCTGCCGGCGCCGGGAGGCAGAACAAGAGGCATATCCACCCGGTTGCCGCGGTGATCGAAAATGACGGTCCGGAGCGGAAGCGTGTTTGCAGGGAGCTTTTCTTCCGGTTCAGGTGCTGCGGCAGCCGGCAGAGAAGAAACGGGCAAAGCGGTAAAGCGGCGGACAGAAGGTATTGTCCGGTGTATTTCTTCTTCAAATGGTTCCAGCGGAACAGAAAAATGTTTCTGTCCGGGCAGCAGGGCCATATATCCCGAAGAGGAACTGCTCCGGGAAACCCGGGCCGGATCGTGGACTGCTATCCAGTTTTTCAGCTGCCGGTATTCTCCGGAAGACAAGGTTCCCATATTGAGGATCTGGACACCGGGCGTTTTGCGGGTCTGTCCCCTGTCGGAGATCTTATAACCGGGCAGAAGAAAAAGGGCGTGAACGGCCGCAGCGGCCAAAAAGGCCAGCAGAGCCGTCTCTTTACCGGAGACCCGTCTGGTAAAACGCCATTTCCGCATATAAAATCCCCTTATTGTTCAAACCGGGTATCCTGTTTGGTATCCGGGGGAGCCAGTGCGATGAAGCTGGAAACTTTGGCTGATTCCGCAAAAGCCATGATCCGGGCCACCATGTCAAAGGGAACTCTGCGGTCGGCACAGATGATGATGCTGGCACGGGGAGAGGTGTCGCGCAATTTGAAAAAATGCTGTTTGAGCATGTCGATGGACATCAGTTTATCCTGAAAATAAACCTGACAGGGTTTGCCGGGGGCTTCCGGCGGGGAGACTGTGACCACCAGACGTTCCACATCCGCCACATCAGGCGCCGGGATCCGGGGCAGTTCAACGCCGATGCCCGATATACGGACAAAGGAACCGGAAAGCGCAAAAAACAGCAAAGAGAGGAACAAGACGTCGATCAGCGCCGTCAATTCCGGCCAGCCGGACTTCGGCTTGAGGGTGGGCGCATAACGGCGTTTGCCGATGGATATTTCGCGTTTACGCATGCTCAGATCTTCTCCGCATTTTTTTCTTTGCGTCTGCGCTCAAAAAAGGAGGTGACTTCCAGGGCGGCCTTTTCCATATCCAGCGTAATGGCGTTGACTCTTCCCTGCAGATAGTTGTAGCCGATATAGCAGGGAATGGCAACGGCCAGGCCTGCGGCAGTGGATATCAGCGCCATGGTGACGGCTCCCGCAATGGCAGTAGAGGATAAATATTCGCTCAAACGCACCGCTTCAAAGGCTTTTATCATGCCCAGAACCGTTCCGAAAAAACCGATCAGGGGCAGAACAAAGCCCATGGTCGCAAGGATACTGAGGTGTCTTTCCAGTTTGGGGATCTCCTCAAGAGCGGCTTCGTCGATAGCGGCGCTGATATCCTCATCGCCGCGCTGGTAGGCCAGAATGGCGGCGCCCAGCAAACGGGCAGCGGGACCGGGCGTATTGTCGCAGAGGGTCAGAGCCTCCACAAGGCCATCCCGCTTGAGGACGTTGAAAAGACCACGCAGAAGCTCACGAACATTGATCTCTTCACGGTGAAACTGAAAAGCCTTTTCAAAGAAAATAAAAACAGAAAGCAGACTGCAGAAAAAGATGATCCACATCACAGGACCGCCTTCATGGATCAGACGGAGTAAAAACATTATTTTTGTTCCTTTCTTTTGAACAGATTGTAGGAGTTGCGCAATTCCCGGCGCAGCGCGGCAAAATCCTCGCCGGTACCGGGCAGCTCAAGCTCTTCGTAAAGACGGATCATGCGCATGGCCCGGACAAGTTTTTCCGGCCGTTTGTCACGGAAGGCATTTTTTGCCCCGGCATAAGCGGCACGGGCGCACCAGACGGCGTCAGGCTGGATACCGCTGCTTTTGAGCAGCTGCGCCAGATAAAGCACCTTTTCATAAAGCTCCGCCGCCCGGGTAAAGTCTTTGGCAAGCTCACGGCACCGGGCCGCTTTGCAGAGGCTTTGCAGCCGGATGGAGGGCAGTTTGGAGTCAGAAGCAAGTTTGCTGTAACGGTCATAAGCCTCCGTCAGCAGAGCCCGGTCGAACTCAGAACCGGAATAAAGATCCCGGAGACAGTCGGCAATGCGGCCGGAAACGACCTCGCCGAACAGATCTTGCGGATGAAGTTTTTCTGCCTGACGGAAATATTGAAGCGCGGATTTTGTCTCTCCCAAATCAGCAAGAATGTTGCCGCAGAGCAGATTGGCCCGGGCGGCATCCGGCCCTGACGGATATTTTTTGAGCAGAGAAACAGCCTCCTGCAGCGCTTCGGCAGACTTTTCCCGGGAGCGCAGGATCCGGGCCCGGAGCATGGAAAAAGCCGAATCCATATTGGCATCGGCCGTATCGGGTTTGGCATCCAGCTGACGCATGGCCCCTTCCGGATCTCCGCCGTCAAAATAATGACTGGCCAGCTGGAGAAGGGCAGAACAGTGTTCTGTTGAGGCGGGATATTTCTCTTTCAAAAGCGCCAGCGCTTTGAGAGAAAGTTCATTCTGATCGGAAAAACATCCCGCACGCAGAGCAAAAAAGAGCGCGGCGGCCGCGTGTTTATCTCCGGCATATTTCCGGGCGAAATCCATATATTCCCGGGCGGCAGAAGCGGGATCTCCCAGCTGTTCCGCAAGACGGGCGGCCGCAAAAGCCGCCGGAGCCGCACTGATCTCGCCTGAAGCGTTTTTAACGCAGTTCAGATAAAGCTCACGGGCTTTTTTCCGGTCTCCCTCCAGCTCCGTGATGCGGGCCAGCTGGTATCTGCCGGAAGCCGCATGACGGGGATCTTTGGCCGTAATCAGGCGGGCGGCCGCTTTCTTGGCCTTTTCAGGCTGATTGGATTCCACAAATGTCAGAAGCAGCATATAGCGGGCGTTTTCGGATAATTCATCCTGCTGATTGAGAACATTGCGGAAACATTTCTCAGCTGCGGCATAATTTTTTCTGCGCAAAAAGAATTCTCCCAGACGGAATTCGGAAAGCTGTTTCTGGGCAGGGGTCATGGAACGGCTGATAAGATACCGGTGCATCTTCTCTGCCTCCTGATAAAACTTGCCGTTTTCAGCGGCAACGGCAGCATCGTAAGCTGCTGAACGGCGTTCATCCAGAAGATTTTCGTCATCTTGGATGATCTCCTTGAAAAGCGCCACCGCCTCCTTGTATCTGCCGCCGGAAGCCAGCAGACGGCCGCACTGGATCTGAAGCAGGGCCTTATCCGCAGCATCCGGGAAAAAGGTTTTGTAACGCTTGATCGTTTCCACCGCGCCCTGATGGTCGAAGCGGGATTGAAGATTGAAAAGCCTGTGCATCACATCTTTGCGTTCGGCATCTCCGGAAGCGAAAGAGAAGCTGTCCTGCAGCAGAGAGGCGGTCAAATGATTATCTCCCTGCCGGAAGGCCAGATCTGCACCGTTGCGGCAGATCTCATACAGCAGTTTATCAGGATGAGGCTCTTTGTATTTTTTGCGCTCTTCAAGCCAGGCGGTTTTGAAGGCCGCCAGATCTCCGCTTTTGATCTGAGCCAGCAGTTTGAGCTGACGGACAGTTTTTTCTTTCGCAGGGGCTTGGGCAAGAAGTTTTCCGGCCTCCCGGGTATCGCCTTTGCGGATCAAGGCATAGATTTTTCCATAAAGCCCGCGTTTTTTCTCGCGGGGGATGGGAGAATCTGCCAGTTTTCCGAAAAGTTCCGCCGCCTGAGCATATTTGCCGTTGAGCAGATGCAGTGAGGCCAGCTGATAGATCGCCTCAAGCCGTTCCGGACTGTTGGAGGAGATCACCTTCTGGAAAGCCCTGGCCGCCTCATCGTAATTGCCGTCTGCCGCCAAAACCATGCCGGATAAAACCCCGGCGGATTTTCCCGGATTGCGTCTCTGGTATTCGCGGAGCGTGTTGTACGCACCGTTCACATCTCCTTTTTTGAGACAGACCCGGCAGAGCTGCAAAGCGGCTTTTTCCCACAGGGGACTTGCCAGCAGAAGCGTTGCTTTACGGTAAAATCTTTCAGCGGCATCGTAATCGCCGGAGGCATAGGCCTTATCCCCCAGAAGCAGATCTTCACTGCCGGCTCCGAAAGCACAAAAAGCGGGCAATCCGGTGAGCAGAAGCACACCGGACACAATGACCGCTGCGGTTTTTCCGGAAAAAATGGCCGGCAAATTTTTCACAGTTCTCTTACTCCGCTTCAGGAGCAGCAGGCGCTTCAGCAGTTTTTTTCCCCAGAGCTTCCTGGATACGCTCTGTAAGTTTCTGCTGAAGTTCAGGCGAAGAAGCCAGCAGGGCCTTGGTCTGATCCCGACCCTGTCCCAGCTGTTCTCCTTCAAAACTGAACCAGGAGCCGCGTTTTTCCAGCAGTCCCAGATTGGTAGCCACGTCCAGAATGGAGCCGACTTTGGAAATACCTTCGTTATACATGATATCGAATTCGGCCACTTTGAACGGGGGCGCCATTTTGTTTTTGATGACTTTCACACGGGCGCGGTTGCCCAGAACATCCTCACCGGCCTTGATGACGGAGGTCTTGCGGATATCCATGCGGATCGAAGCGTAGAACTTCAGGGCGTTTCCGCCGGGAGTCGTTTCAGGATTGCCGTACATGACGCCGATCTTTTCACGGATCTGGTTGGTGAAGATCACACAGGTCCGGCTGCGGCTGGCGGCGCCGGTGATCTTGCGCAGAGCCTGGGACATCAGACGGGCCTGAAGTCCCACATGGGAGTCACCCATCTGTCCCTCGATCTCGGCCCGGGGAACCAGAGCGGCCACGGAGTCGATCACAAGAACGTCGATGGCGTTGCTGCGGACAAGCGTATCGCAGATATTGAGGGCATCTTCTCCGCAGTCCGGCTGGGAAATCAGCAGATTGTCGATATCCACACCGATCTTGGCCGCATAGCCCGGATCAATGGCATGCTCAGCGTCGATGATGGCGCATTTGCCGCCTTTGGCCTGAGCGTTGGCAATGACATGCAGACAGAGGGTGGTTTTGCCGCTGGACTCAGGTCCGAAGATCTCAACGATACGTCCGGCGGGCAGACCGCCGATGCCCAGCGCCAGGTCAAGCGCCAGACTGCCGGTGCTGATAACAGGAACGTCTATGGTGGCGGCAGTGGCTCCCAGACGCATGATGGAGCCTTTGCCGTATTCCTTTTCGATCTGACTGATAGCGATCTGAAGGCTTTTGTCTTTATCGAGAATGGGCATTTCTTTTTCTGCCATGATGATATCTCCTTAAATATGGCTGGATCAGATATCCAGATCTTTGACATTGGCGGCATGTTTTTCAATATAGTCCCGGCGGGGATCCACCAGATCGCCCATCAAAAGGTTGAAGATCTGGTCAGCCTGGATGGCATCTTCCAGAGTCACCTTTATCATGGAGCGGGTTTCCGGATCCATCGTGGTCTCCCAGAGCTGGGTCGGGTTCATTTCACCGAGACCTTTGTAACGCTGGATACGCAAACCGCCGCCGTTTTGTCCGCTCTTGCGGATGGCGGTGAAAAGCTCGGCAAGGTTCCTGACCGGCTGCTGACCGGCCTTTTCGCTTTCGGAAAAGCTCACATTGTAGAGCAGCTCTTTGCCGTTGAAGATCTGGGACGGGGTCAGGCCGGCGGCTTTCACATCGGCAATGAGTTTGCTGCACTCATTGGCTTCAAAGATGTTCACCGCGTCGATACGGCGGCGGAGTTCCGCACGGCGCTCCTGCGCTTCTGCCTCATTGGCAGCCTGTTCCGGATCGGGCAGGACTTTGCGCAGACGCTCCTCTGCGGCAGCTGTGAGAGAGGCCTGCTCTTCAGCAGAGTAGCAGAAGCTGGTGAAGACCGTTCCGTCAGCTTCACGCACGGTGATGGAGCTGACAGGGCAGCTGCCGTCCTCTTTGATGGCGTCAAAATAATTTTCGACTTCGATTCCTTCTCTTCTCAAGCCTGTGGCCACAGCGGCGGCACGGTTGTAGAGGGAGATCAGCTGTTTGACTTCATCCAGCGCAAGTTCTCTGCCGTTGACATCCGTTGCTTTCAGATCTTCCATGCCCAGCTCGATGAGCAGACGGTTGAGCTGATCCTCGGTGTCGATATAGCGGCTGTACTTCTTGCCTTTGCTGACTTTGAACAGCGGCGGCTTGGCGATATAGACGTAACCGGCTTCGATCAGCGGCTTCATCTGACGGAAGAAGAAGGTCAGCAGCAGCGTTCTGATATGGGAGCCGTCCACATCAGCATCGGTCATGATGACGACGCGGTGGTAACGGGCTTTGGAAATATCGAATTCATCTCCGTAACCGCAGCCTACGGCGTAGATCAGAGACTGGATCTCTTTGTTGTCCAGAATGCGGTCAAGACGCACTTTTTCAACATTGAGCAGTTTTCCGCGGATGGGCAGGATAGCCTGGATACGGCTGTCGCGGCCGGATTTGGCGGAACCGCCGGCGGAGTCACCCTCAACAATGTAGAGTTCAGTGCGGGAGGGATCTCTGTCGGAGCAGTCGGCCAGTTTTCCGGGCAGGCCGATACCATCCAGCGCGCCTTTGCGCCGCACGGTCTCTTTGGCCTTGCGGGCGGCTTCGCGGGCGCGGGCAGCCAGCATGGCGTTGTTGCCGATCTCTTTGGCGATCATGGGGTTTTCTTCAAGATAAGCGCCCAGCTCGTCATTGATGACTGACTCCACGATTCCCCGGACTTCGGAGTTGCCCAGCTTGGTCTTGGTCTGTCCTTCAAACTGGGGATCAGGCACCTTGACACTGATGACGGCGGCAACACCTTCACGCACGTCATTTCCCGTGAGGGGAATGTCGTTTTTGAGCATGGATTTGGTGTAGTTGTTGATGGTACGGGTCAGCGCAGACTGGAAACCCGTCAGGTGGGTACCGCCCTCGATGGTATTGATGTTGTTGGTGTAGGTGTGGATATTTTCAGAAGTGCCGTCATTGTACTGCATGGCCACTTCCACGTCGATACCGTCTTTTTCGCGGTGGAAGTAGATCACCTCCGGATTGATGATCTTCTTGTTGGTGTTGAGCATGGCGACGAATTCGCGGATACCGCCGGCATAGTGGAACTCCTCCGAACGGGGAGAGCCGGTTTCAGGATTTTCCCGCTCATCGACCAGAGTGATTTTGATACCGCTGTTGAGGAAGGCCAGTTCACGGAGACGTTTGGCCAGAATATCCCAGACATAGATCGTATCAGGGAAAATCGTTCCATCGGGTTTGAAAGAGACTTTCGTTCCCCGTTTGGCGGTACTGCCCAGAACCTGAAGCGGCTGGGTGGTCTTACCCCGTTCAAAGCCGATCTTGTAGGCCTGTCCGTCGCGGAACACCTCCGCCACCAGCCAGTCGGAAAGGGCGTTCACGCAGGAGACACCCACACCGTGCAGACCGCCGGAAACTTTGTAGGAGTTATGGTCGAATTTACCGCCCGCATGGAGAATGGTCAGCACCACTTCAACGGCGGGTTTTTTCTCTTTTTCGTGCATATCCACAGGGATACCGCGTCCGTTATCTTCAACAGAGATGGAGTTGTCGCAGTGGATGGTCACTGTGATATCGCTGGCATATCCTGCCAGAGCTTCGTCGATGGAGTTATCGACTACCTCATAAACCAGGTGGTGCAATCCACGCTGACCGGTATCGCCGATATACATGGAGGGACGGATTCTCACCGCTTCGAGACCTTCGAGAACGGTGATCTTGCTTGCACTGTATTCGCCGGAACCGGCATTGGCAAGCTGCGGATCGTTCACATTTTAACTCATGTTCAATATTCTTTCAAAAAAAATTATTTTTGCAAAAAACTTCCCAAAATATATATTATTTACATAATATATACTCTTGTTTTACAGATTGCAACAGCCGCAGAAAAAAATCTTTTTGTGTTCTGGCGCACGGACCGGGGTGATTGGCAGCTGGGCGCGCGGACTGTGTTTGAGACAGAAGAGTGTTCCCGGCTTTGGCGGCCCCGTCTTCGCTGCGCTTCGCCGGGGTCATGCGGAGCTGGGCAAGACACACAGGCCTCTTTTGCCGGAAAGGTTATTTGCCCAGTTCTGCCAGACGGCGCTGAAGTGTTCTGCGGCTGATCCCCAGCAGTTCTGCGGCTTTTGTCCGGTTGCCGCCGCACTTTTCCAGAGCCTGTTCGATCAGTTTGATCTCCGCCTCGCGGAGACCCAGACCGCTGTTTTCAGGAACAGATGGTTTTTCAGCTGCAACTGCTTCAGAATGAGTAATAAGCGTCGTATTTGTCTCTTGTCCGGGCAGATCAACTTTATCCAGAACGTCGCCGCGGCTCAGGACCACCATGGATTCTATGCAGTTGCGCAGTTCACGGATATTTCCGCGCCAGGGCGCGTTGACCAGCTGCGCCATGACTTCCGGCGTGACAGTGGGGGTGTTCCGGCCGTTTTCACGGGCAAATTCCGCTGTGAATTTTTCCACCAGCGCCGGGATCTCCTCCCGGCGTTCGCGCAGGGGGGGCAGTTCGAGATTGATGACCGAAAGACGGTAAAAAGGATCTTCGCGGAAAGTTCCCTCCTGCACCATTTTCCGCAGATCTTTGTTGGTGGCTGAAATCAGACGGAAATCACTTTTGACCGTCTCTGTGCCGCCGACACGTTCAAAGGAACGGGTCTCCAGGACCCGCAGGAGCTTGACCTGAGTCGCGGCGTCGATCTCTCCGATCTCATCCAGAAAAACAGTTCCCTTGTCGGCTTGCTCAAATTTACCGGAGCGGCGCTCGTTGGCGCCTGTGAATGCCCCCTTTTCATAACCGAAAAGTTCACTTTCAAGGATGGTCGAAGTCAACGCCGCACAGTGGACCGCAACAAAGGGGCCCTGCCGTCCGCTGGTCTCATGGATCAGACGGGCGATGACCTCCTTGCCGGTGCCGCTTTCACCGCGCAGCAGGACAGAAGCTCTGCTGGGAGCCACAGTACGGGCCGTTTCGTACACGGCCAGCATGGGCGTGTTTTTTCCTTCAGGCGTAACGATCCCTTCGGGAACGGGAGCCGATGCTGTCGGCCGAACGGGAACAGGCTCTTTTTCAGCGGGAGCGCTGCCCCGGGCAAGAGCAGCCTCCACAACAGTTTCCAGCTGATTGAGTTTGACCGGCTTGGATACAAAATCATACGCCCCCAGCTTGACTGCTGAAACAGCATCGGTAATGGAACCGTAAGCTGTCAGAAGCACACAGGGGATCCCCCGGGCGGCGGCGGCTTTCAGCACACTCATACCGTCCGCGCCGGGCATGCGCAGATCTGTCAGGACAAGATCGCAGTCCGTCTGCCCGATCAGGGCAATGGCCTCTTCGCCGTCAGCGGCGGTCTCGATCCGGTATTTGCGTTTGAAATAACGCTCCAAAGCGGCTCTGGTGTTGAATTCATCGTCCGCGATCAGGAGCTTTTTCCGGTCACTCATAACGCTTATCGTCCGCCGTAAACGGCTTTTTCAAGTTCAACCTGGAACTGCTGGATATCTTCCTGCGTGGGTTTTTCGCCCACGAGATTTTCCAGACCGAGACGGCCGGTCTGGTCGATATACCAGTCGGCGGTGGAGCCGGAGGCGAATTTCACCGTTCCGGAAAGCGCTGTGCCGGGACGCATGAGCTTGCTGACTTCAACAACGGTTTTTCCGTCAGAAGCATTTTCATCTGCGGCATTTTCCTCCTGAGCCGGAGTCTCCTGAGAGGCGGCATTTTCCTCTTCAGCCTTGGCTTTGGCTCTGGCCTGCCAGTCGATATCCAGACCTGAAGCCAGGATACGGATGTCCATGTAGGTCAGTTTCTGGGCAAATTTTTCATTGACTTCGTTCTGGATATCCGAAAGAGAGACCTCTTCGGCAATGCGGGAAGCCATGTAAAGTTTGATATCGTTTTCAAGCGCTTTATCCATGATGGAATCATCTCCTTTTCTTGCGTTTGACGTTGGCGTTTTCTCTTCTTCTGATACTTTCCACCTTCTTGGGACGGGCGCAGAACTCCAGCAGGACCGGCACAGCAAAGAGACCGAAGGCCTCCCGGAGCTGATTACGCAGATAGGCTATATAGTTGTCGGGGATCCCGTCAGGCTTGTTGACAAAAAGTTTGATCCGGGCCGGACGCATGCCCACCATGGCCGCATAATAAAGTTTCAGCGGCCGGGTCCCTGTGACAGGAGGCGTGCGCTTTTCCATGGCGGCGGCCAGAACACGGTTGAGAACACCGGTGGAGATCTCTACTTCAAGCTGCTCCATCACATCGGCGATGGCATCCAGCAGCTGATCCAGATTCTGCTTCTTCTTTGCGCTGATGGAAACCGCAGGAAGGGTCCCCAGATGCGGCAGGGCATCTCTCAATTCATCCAGCAGCTGCTTGCGGTTTTTTCCGTCACAGGCGTCGGACTTGTTGGCCACGATCACACAGGGCTTGTTGGCCTTCTGGATCAAACCGGAAATACGCCTGTCCTGAGCCGTTACGCCATCGCCGCTGGAATCCACCACAAACAGGATCAGATCGGCCCGTTCAATGGCACTTTTGGCACGCATGACGCTGAAATATTCCACAAGATCATCCACTTTGGCCGTTTTGCGCAATCCGGCAGTATCCACCAGAACGGCGGGACGGTATTCGTCCCGGTACTTGATGGAAAAGTCGATCTCCACAGCGTCGCGGGTCGTTCCGGCCACGTCGCTCGTCATCACGCGCTCACTGCCCAGCAGGGCGTTGACCAGACTGGATTTGCCCACATTGGGACGGCCGATGACAGCCAGACTGACTGCCGACGGCGGCGGCGCATCCATTCCCGGAGGCAGCTGTCTGACCGCCTCTTCCAGCAGAGGACCGATACCGCCCCTGTGTTTGCAGCAGACGGGGAAAAGTTTCGGGAAGCCCAGAACAGAAAACTCCGCAGCATCATCTTTGAGCTGGGGAGAGTCGCACTTGTTGACCGCAACAATCACCGGACGTCCCGCACTGCGCAGACGGACGGCGATATCCCGTTCCAGAGGTGTCACGCCCGCCTGGGCATCGCCCACCATAATAAGGACATCGGCATCGGCCACAGCAGCCTCCACCTGAAGCGCGATATTGGCGTCCCAGAAGTCCACTTTGCGGGTCTCGCCGGACATCATGCCCAAACCGCCTGTATCCACCAGATTGAAGCGCCGTCCATTGCGGAAAACAGGCGCAGAAATACGATCACGGGTCACGCCGCTCATTTCATGGACAATGGCCAGACGGCGGTTCAGGATCGCGTTGAACAAACTGGATTTGCCCACATTGGGACGGCCCACGATGGCAATAGTAGGGCGGTGCAGAGCCTGCACACGCATATCGGGTGCCGTTATTTCCGCAGCGGCGTTGTTTTCTTCACTCATGAACTTACCTGCAGCTGTTGATTTCATCGCGGAGCTTGCGGGCCGCTTCCCCCGCCGCCGCCGCAAAGTTTTCGTCTTTTCCGGCAAAAATGATGCCGCGGGAGGAGTTGATCATCAGATGTCCCCAGCCGGGCACAGCACCGTTTTTCACCACTTCAGCAACACTGCCGCCCTGAGCCCCCACACCGGGAACGAGGAAGGGCAGTTCAGGACAAGCACGGCGCAGCTTGGCCAGCTCTTCCGGATAGGTCGCCCCCACCACCAGAGCCGCGTTGCCGTTGTAGTTCCACTTGTCACGGACAAGCTCTGCCACATGTTCATACAGCGCTTTACCGTCGGAAACAAGGTTTTGAAGATCCCCGGAATTGGGATTGGAGGTACGGCAGAGAATGATGACGCCTTTATCTTCATAATCCAGAAAAGGCTTGACAGCATCCAGTCCCATGTAGGGGTTGACGGTGACCGCGTCGGCTTTATAGCGGATAAAGGCTTCACGGGCATACTGTTCGGCGGTGGAACCGATATCTCCCCGTTTCACATCAAGGATCACGGGAATGCCCGGCGCGTTGGCGTGGATATAGTCGATGGTCATGGCCAGTTCCGTATCTCTATCCTCTCCGGCATAGTAGGCGGCCTGGGGCTTGTAGCAGCAGACATAATCCTTTGTGGCATCGACGATGGCTTTGTTGAAGTCAAAAAAAGCAGTGGGAGAGTCTTTGACACACGCAGGCAGTTTTCTCATATCCGGATCAAGTCCCACACAGACCATACTGCGGTTGGCGTTGGCAGAAGCGGCGATTTGTTCAAAAAATTTCATTTTATCTTTATCCTCAAAATATTTCAGGTTTTCTGTAAAAATCCATACCTTGAAATAACATAGCATCTTTTTCCCCTTTTTCAACAGGGAAAAAGATTTTTTATGCGTTCCGGCCAAGGCGGCTTTTGGGAAGTACGGCAGATGCCGGAGCATTATTTATCCGCAGGCTCGAGATAGAGACTTCTGTATTTGATAAAATAGCCGAGACCGGACCCTATGGTCACAAGGACGATGCCGGAAAGATAGGCGATCCAGAGATACCAGAGTCTCACACCGAACCACGTGGCCGTGTGCATGTAATGATCTCCGCCGTCGATGACCCAGGCGGCTCCGGCAATGCAGAGCATGACCATCTGCATGGCTGTTTTGAGCTTGCCCCATCTGTCCGCAGAAATAACGATCTGTTTTTTGGCAGCCAGTGTCCGCAGCCCCGTGACCATGAATTCCCGGCAGAGGACAGCCACAGCGATCCACGCAGGCATCAGGCGGTATTCCACGGCCATGAGCATCGTTCCTGTTACAAAGATCTTATCCGCAAGAGGATCCATAAGCGCACCGAAGTCGCTGACAAAATTGTAACGGCGGGCGATCCAGCCGTCCAGCAGATCGGTCAATCCGGCAAGGATAGCCAGGATATAGGCCGCCAGACGAACCATATAAACCGTGTTTTCTGACATGAACGAACGTTCGGCAAAGGTCGCCAGAACAACAAAGATCAACACCGCGGCGATCCGGCTCACGGTGAGGATGTTGGGGAGATTTTTCATACTCATTTTCTGATTTTCCGTAATTTTTCTGCAACTGAATCACACCCCTGTCTTCCGGTGACACGGACCAGAAGCCGGTTGCCTTCGCGGATTTTTCCGTCATCAGGGATCAAAACAACATTATCAATATCCGGCGCATCCCAGACGCCCCGGGCAACAGCCACACCGTCAGTTACCTGATCGACCAGAACGACCATTTCACTCCCGATCAGGGAGGTGCTGCGGCGTTTCATACGGCCGATCTGGGCCTTCATCAGTTTTGTCGCCCGGGCCTCCGCAACTTCAACAGGAGGAATATCGGGCATGGCTCCCGCAGGACTGCCCGGCTCCGGCGCGTAGGGGAATACGCCCATCCGTTCAAACTTCTGTTCACGGATAAAGTTTTCCAGCTCTTCAAATTCCGCTTCTGTTTCGCCGGGAAGTCCGGTAATAAAAGTTGTTCTCAAAACGAGTCCGGGAATATTTTTACGCAATTTTTTCAACAGCGTTTTGATTCCGTCAGAAGTGATATGGCGGTTCATTTCCCGCAAAATACGGTCTGAAATATGCTGAAGCGGCATATCCAGATAGGGCAGAACCTTTTGGCTGTTTTTCAAAACGTCGATCAATTCATCCGTATAATGGGCCGGATGGGTATAGAGCAGCCGGACACAGAAACTGCCTTCGATCTCTTCGATCTGTCTGAGCAGTCCCGCCAGATTTTCCCCATCCTGCGGCCGATCCATGCCGAAAGCTGTAACATCCTGCGCAACAATAATGACCTCTTTGACCCCGTTGGCAACAAGATTGGCGATCTCATTGACAATGGACTGCGCCGGACGGCTGCGGAGTTTTCCTCTCAACCGGGGAATGATGCAGTAAGAACAGCAGTTGTCACAACCGTCTGCGATCTTGACATAAGCAATATGGGGCATGGTCAGCTGAAGCAGCGGCGTGTTTTCGTCATGGAGATAGGTACAGGTATCGGAACAGGCTTTCCCCTGAAGGATCTCCGCAATACGCGGCACATCATCCACCCCGGCCCAGAAATCCACCTGCGGAAAATCTTTGCGGATATCACGGGTATATTGCGACAGACACCCCGAAACAAGAATCTGCCTGCCGGGCGCTTCATTTTTCCACTGCGCCGCAAAAGCGATCTCTTCCGCAGCTTCATTTCTCGCCGAAGGAATAAAAGCACAGGTATTGATGATATACAGATCAGCCTCCTCCGGGGCCATCGCCATCCCCCAGCCGGAGGAAAGCAAATTGCCGGAAATGATCTCCGAATCTACCAGATTTTTGGGACATCCCAGAGCGACAAGATAAAAATATTTGCCTGAGCCGTTATAATTTTTCATTAAAAAACTCCGAAATTTCATCACACAGATAAAATATACGCACAAAACAGAGCTTTTTCAAGTAAACACACAACTATACAAGCATAATTTTCAGAAAGAGCGCACGGCCGAGCGTCGGCTCCGGCCGAACGTCGGCTCCGGTATAACTGTCATGCCCTTTTTTGGGGCATGACAGAACTGCAAACAGGCTTAGTTGGCGGTTACTGTGGCGAATAAAGCCGATATGTCTTGCCCAGCCCTGCATTACCACGGGCGAAAACGTATTTGTCGGACTTGTCCGACAGGTCCGACATGTCCGACAAAGCCGGGCCAGCCCTTCTGGCTCAAACACAGCCTGCACGTCCTGCAGCAAAAAACCTCATTCACCGTACGGGCAAAAAAAATGCGGGGGGATTCTCAAGGGGGCAGCAGGGCCCCCTTGAGCGGGTTGGTCGACGCGCAGCGTCACCCCCGGCCGAACGTCGGCTTCGGTATAACTGTCATGCCCTCGTTGGGGCATGACAGAGCTGCAAATGAGCCCTGAGTGACGTACGGGCAAAAAATGCGGGGGGATTCTCAAGGGGGCAGCAGGGCCCCCTTGAGCGGGTTGGTCGATGCCGCAGGCATCACCCCCGCTATCCGCTTTTTTTTGCCAAGCTTTTTTTTCGCGAAAAAAAAGCGGAGTTGGTGGTGAGGCGGATTTGGCGGCAGAAGGAGGGGCCGAAGGAGGCGTTGATTTTGTTCTGAATGAGTTCGAGGGAGGGGGAGATCATGCTGATGAGGCCGCTGTGAGGGACACAGAGGGTAAGGACACCGTCCTGGATGCCGTCTGGGGTAAGATATTTAGCGAGGGCTTCGCCGCAGAAGGAGGGCCAATTTTGCGTCAACTTGATATAATCGGAGATCTCCTTTTGTTCCAGGGAATCCATCAAGCGGTCGCTGGCATTGGCGATGGGTTCAGCGGCGTGGGTATGAGCGGCGATTTCGGTGCGAGCGTATTCCTCTCCGTACCAGTCTTTAAGGAGACCGAAACGGACAGCTCTGGCGCGGCGGTCGCGGCTGTTGATTTTATTATCCATCAGATATTGACCTCGACACCGATCATATAAACGGGCAGCAGGAGGGCATGAACGACCAGTTTACAGGGAGCGATACATCCTTTGATGGTATAAACGACGCCGGAGCGGAAACCGCCGAAGGGACCGGCAAAGATCATTTTTCCCAAACCGTAGGGCAGATAAAAGAGTTCAAAAGTATCCTTTCCCATTTTGATCAATCCGGTGCCGGTATTTTTGGCTGCCCGGAGCAGGTAGGGAGAGGCGGCCTTGGCGACCTGCATGGCGATCGGAGCGAGGATAGCGATGGTCACGGGGTCGAAGGCCTGAACTTTCTGCGGACACAAAAAGAGGAGTGCCAGAATCAGAAAAAGTATTTTCAATCCGCGTTTCATGGGTCAACTTCACTTGATTTTTTTGGACAGTTTGAAAATTTCTTCAGAATGTTTTCTGATAGCGGAAGCGGCTTTTTTCTGTTTTCCGGAAAGGAGTTTTTCAGCTTTCTGAGCCTGAACAGCGGCCAGATCGGGACGTCCGCAGTAGTGAAGTATTCTGGCATAGGCCAGGAGGGCGCCGCCCTGCTCCTGTTTATTCTTGTATTTCTGAGCGGAAGCGGCGGTACGGGCCAGAAGATAAAGTCCTTCGGGTTCGACCAGTTCGATAGGCAGGGCCATTTCTTTGCTGCACTGCTGAATCAGGAGGGAGGGAGAATCCTTGAACTGTTCCGCCATCTGCTTAAAAATGGGCAGAACGGAACGGCCGGGAAGGGCTTTGCGCTGCAAACGGAGCTTGAAATCGTACAGCGGCATGGCTTTGGGATTGGCAGCAATCGCCTTGTCAGCTTCTTTCAGAGCGGCTTCAGGATTTTTGAGCCGGCGGAAAAGAAGGTTGCATTTGATCCCCACAAGTTCCATATTTTTGGGTTCAAACTTCTGTTCTTCGGTGACGGCGTTGACGGCTTCGAGGTACTTTCCGGCCTTGATAAGGGAGGTCAGTTTGACGGTAAAAGTCTCTCGTCGGGCGGCATCGGCGACTTTGTATTTACCGGACTGCAATTCATTGATAAGCGCGGGCAGAAGGCTGACTTTGCCGCGCCATGCCAGCTGTTTCTGGGGCGTGATGACGGCCCAGAAGGGGATACGTTCAAAGTGTCCGCCCAGGGTGTTGAAAAGTTTGGATTTAAGATCAAATGCCACGGGAATGGATAAATTTTTCCACGCGGGAACATTTGTTGAATTTTTGGGCAAACCGTTGGAAACGAAAAAGATCTCAACATTTTTCTTTTTGAGTTCTTCCGCCATTTTTTCCACCCGTCCGAGCATGAGGGGATCGGGAACAGCAGTGGTCACAAAAAGGATGGCGATATATTTTTTTCCCAGCGCTTCAAGGGCGGGGGATTTTTTATTTTTGTACCAGACATCCAGGGAAATATCCTCGACTTTTCCGCCGATGGGCAGGGGGGCGGAAAAGAGGGAAACGGCAAAAAGCAGAACCACAACAGACAATAAAAACTTTTTCATTTTTTCTCCATAGATTTAAGCCAGGAAAAGATCAATTCAGTCAAAACCATCAGCACTCCGGCAAGGACAAGGGGCCAACCGGGCAGTCCCGTCAGAAGCGAAACGATACCGCTTGAGGTCAGGACCAGAGCGCATAACACGAGCGTCACGCGGAACATCCAGATACAGATACCGGCCAGAGTTCCGGAAAGGCGGTCTCCCGTTTTCTCCATTTTCAAGCGGGGTGCAGGACGGCGCATGGCGGAATAGACCATGGAGGAAACAAGAGCCTCAAAGGAAATTCCCCGGGCGCGGGCGGCTTTGGGAACAAGACTGGTCGCCGTGCATCCGGGCAGCGCATTGCCTTCCAGGATCCAGGGGGTCCCGTCGGGGGTGACGATGAAGTCAACCCGGACAAGGTCGCGGCAGCCGGTGATAAAATAAAATTCTTCGGCCAGCAGCTGCGCCCGTCTGATCTCCTCCTCCTTCAGAGAGACCGGGGGACAGAAGTACTCAGTGTGGCCGTCTTTGTAAACATATTTGGCATCGTAATCATAAAAACCCTTGGGACTGCGGATCTCAATGGCATCCAAGGCTTTTCCGCCGACAACGGGAATGGATATTTCCACACCGCGGATAAAGGCTTCTGCCAGCAGTTCGTCAGCCATTTTGAACTCTTCTTCAAGAGCTTTGGGCCAATCCTCCCGGGTATCGACTTTGATGATCCCCACAGTTGACCCCTCGCTGGGGACTTTGAGGATCACAGGCAGTCCCAGCTCTTCCGGGAAGGCTGTATCCTCTCTGGTGATCACTTTCCAGGGGGCAGTCGGCAGCTTGGTCTTATCCAGCAGGCGCTTGGTCACGATCTTATCCATGACGGCGGCGCAGGCGGCGGAACCGGAACAGGCAAAACGCAGGGAATTGTTTTCCATAAGTTTCTGGATACGTCCATCTTCGCCGAAACCGCCGTGCAGAACGGGATAGATCACATCACTTCTGAGCATGGAATCCGTCAGCTCACACTGGCGGATATCGGTCAATTCCACCTCGAATCCGCCGTTGCGGAGTGCGTCGGCCACAGCGGCGCCGCTGCGCAGGGAAACCTCGCGTTCACTGCTGTCTCCGCCGTAAAGAACGTTGACGCGGATGGCCGGAACCTCACTGTAAAGGGTCCCGGCAAATGCCGGATCAACAGGGATCTGTTCCAGTTTGAGGAAAAATCCGGCTCTGTCACTGACCGCGCGGCGGATGAATATGAGCAGCTTGAGATAATCCGCAGCCGTGGCTTTTCCCGTCAGATTGACCATGTAATTGGCGTGCTTTTCGCTGATTTGCATATCTTCACAGCGCACGCCTTTGAGACCGCACTGGTCGATGAGTTTTCCTGCAGGCTCCAGATCGGAAACGTTGCGGAACGCGCATCCGGCAGTCCGTCCCCGGGGTTCCCGTTCTTTGCGGGCGGCCAAAACGCTGTCGATGGTTTTCTGCTCTTCCTCCACCGTGGAAGAAGTCAGAGCAAGCGTGACCTCACAGACGACAGCTCCTTCAGGGACAGCGCCCTTTCTGTAAGCCCAGACCAGCTCATTTCCGGCAAGAGAAAAAGGTTTTCCGCAGGAGGTGAAACCTGAGAGCGCTGTGACACAGCTGCCGATCTCTTTGCCATGAGCCCCGGCATTCATTTTAACAGCGCCGCCCACGGTGCCGGGAATACCGGCCAGGGGAGACAATCCGCCGAGACCGGCTGCGGCAGCAGTTTTAACAAGCTCCGGCAAGGGCGCACGGGCGCCGCAGACAACTGTATTTCCCTGAATGGAAATATGAGAAAAGCCCTCTTTGCCCAAACGGATACCCAATCCCTGATAGGGCGTATCCATACCGATCACATTGCTGCCGCCGCCGAAAATAAAACAGGGGATACTGCGGGAGGACAAAAATTTCAAAAGCTCTGCAAGCTCTTTCTTATCAGATGGTTCAGCAAGAAGCGGAAGCGTCGTGCCCACCCCCAGCGTCGTCAATTCGCTGTAAGGGACATTTTCCCTGTATGCCAGATGGGGGAAGGCTTTTCTGACTTGATCGGCAATGGTCAACATGGTCTTTATTTTCCCTCTTTTTTGCCGTAAACTTTTTCGGGATCGAAGAGAAGCTCTTCATCCACGGAAACACTTCCATCGGGCAGCAGGTGGGTAAAGAAGCAGCTGCGGTGTCCGGTATGGCAGGCGGCGCCGCCGATCTGATCTATTTTGAAAATGACGGTATCGTTGTCGCAATCCACCAAAATCTCTTTGACAAGCTGGACGTTCCCGCTGCTTTCCCCCTTGCGCCACAGGGACTTGCGGCTGCGGGAATAATAAACGGCTTTTCCTGTGGCAAGGGTCTCCTGCCAGGCTTCTTCGTTGATATAGGCCAGCATCAGGACATCCCCTGTCCTGTGATCCTGGGCGATGGCGGGGATCAGGCCGCCGCATTTGGCAAAATCAAGTTCGATCATACAGAATCATCTCTCAAATTGAGTTGTTGTTCCATTTCCAGAGGGCAAAGCCCTCTTTTTTCTCAAAACCCAGCTTTGAATAAAAGTTTTCAGTTCCGGGTTCCCCCACCAGAGCGATCCAGTCCACGCCCCGGGCGCGGGCTTCGCGGATAAGAAAATGCACAAGCCTGCCGCCGATCCCCTCTCCCCTGAATTCCGGATGGACGGCAACATCCTGGATATAAGCATCGGAAACACCGTCCGAGAGGACTCTTCCCATGCCGATCAGACGGGTTCCCTCAAAAGCTCCCGCTGCCAGAAAGGAACCGGCAAAAGCGCGGCGGATGAAAGAACAGTCATCTCCCGGACCGATCCATTGGGCCGCTGTGTAAAGTTCTGCGGCACAGAGCAGTTCTTCGTCACTCAGCCGGGAAATGAGTCTTATTTCCATTTTTAAGAGGCCCGTTCTTCCGCTTTTTGTTTGGCGATCTTGCACCGGGCAACGGCACTGGTGTTCATATCTCCGAGGAAAATACCGATCTTGCGGATATTTTCCTTACATTCAGGTATCTTGACCTTTTCAAACAGATTGACCCGCTGACTGGTCGTGCGCAGCTCTGCCGAAAGAAGATCGTACTGCACCTGAAGGACCTTGTAAGCCTCTCTCAATGAAGCGGCGCTTTTCAGAGCAGCCACAGCATCGTCCACATACCAGTCCGTTGCCATCAGGTCGATCTGTTCCGGTTCAAACTCCACATGGTCGAAGGTGGGGATATTGATCCCCGCAATGTTGGCGGTCCCGGTGATGACCCGCTTGATGACCACGTTGGAGGAGACCACGCCGGAAATCTCTTCATCTCCGAAAAAGGCGATGCAGACAGCCAGCTCCTTTTCCAGCTGCTTCTGGGCTTCCAGATTGGCCTCAAGGGCATCCTGGCTGAGCCGCACTTCATTTTGAAGCTGCTGTTTTTTGAGCTGGAGCGTCGGCAGAAAGCGTTCAAACTGCTTTTTGTTGTCCTGCTGATTTTTCAGCTCTGTTTTGGTGAATTTGATCTTGGGCATAATCAGTTTCCGGGCCAGTATTGTTCCAGAAGATCGGTTTTGATACCGACTTCAGTTTTATCGAAACAGTCGGCAAGGATCTTCCATCCCAAATCCAGTCCCGCCTCCAGAGGGATATTGACGGCAAGAGACATCATTTCCGCCTCGAAACGGGCGCCGTATTTGAGCAGCTTGCTGTCCCACGCGGACATCTTGAAGCCCATGGACTGTTTTTCCAGCGTGCTTTTGTAATCGGAATACAGCCGGATCATAGCATCCATGATGGCCCGGTGGTCGGGACGGGTACGGCCGTTGACCTGCTGCTTGAGACGCGACAGGGAACCGAAGGGTTCAATACGTCCGTTGCGCAGATAAAACTGTCCTTCGGTAATGTAGCCTGTATTGTCGGGAACGGGATGGGTCACATCATCTCCGGGCATGGTGGTCACGGCCAGAATGGTGATGGAACCGGCGCCGTCGAAGTCAACGGCTTTTTCATAACGGGAGGCCAGCTGGCTGTAAAGATCTCCCGGATAACCGCGGTTGGAGGGGATCTGTTCCATGGTAATGGCGATCTCTTTGAGCGCGTCGGAGAAGTTGGTCATATCCGTCAGCAGACAGAGGACACGCTTGCCGCGCAGCGCATAGGCTTCCGCCACGGCCAGAGAAAGATCGGGAACCATAAGGCACTCCACCACAGGGTCAGAGGCCGTATGGATGAACATAACTGTCCGAGAAAGCGCTCCCTGTTCGTCAAGAGTCCGTTTGAAAATCAGGTAATCGTCATATTTGAGTCCCATACCGCCCAGAACGATCACATCCACTTCAGCCTGAAGAGCGATGCGGGCCAGAAGCTCATTGTAAGGCTCTCCGGCAACGGAAAAAATCGGCAGTTTCTGGGATTCCACCAGCGTATTGAACAAATCGATCATGGGAATATTTGTCCGGATCATGTTCCGGGGGATCACACGCTTGGCCGGATTGACGGAGGGCTTGCCGATCTCGACCAGCTCGCTGTTCACATCCGGACGGTTGTCCCGGGGGACGCCCCGCCCGTTGAAAACACGGCCCAGAAGGTCATCGGAACCGGATACCTGCATCTCATGTCCGAGAAAACGCACCTGATCTCCTGTACTGATGCCCCGGCTGCCGGCAAAAACCTGAAGTGAGACCTTGTTTTCCGCCAGACGGATCACCTGGGCCAGAGAAACACCCCGGGCGCTTTCCACTTCTGCCAGCTCGTTATAAGCCACACCTTCGGCCTCCACGGTGATGACGTTACCGGCAATATGACTGATCTTATGATAAACTTTACGCATTATTCCACCTCCGCGGCCACATCGGCAAGTTTCTTATCAATGGCGCTTTCCTGCTGTTTGAACTCCGGATCGTCCCAGGCGATATAGTTCCAGTCAAGGAAAAGCTGTCTCAATTCCAGGAACCAGCGCCGGGCCTCTTCCTTATCCGTGAAGGGGAAACGGCTTTCAAGAACAGCGCAGACTTTGTCAAAAATATAGCGCTGACGGTCGGCACTGGTGCAGGCATCCACCGGATCAAAGGTGTTCTGCTGCAAAAATACATAGTCCAGATATTCGCTCTTGAGATAGATGATAAAGTCGTCGATACTTGTTCCCTCTTCGCCGATGACCTTCATCATCTGATTGACTTCACTGCCCCGGGCAAGAATGGAACGGGCCAGAGAAAGTTTCTCCGCATCCACCAGACTGTGGTACTTGCTCCAGCTGTCCAGCGGATGGATCGCAGGATAACGCCGGGCGTCCGAACGCTCGCGGGAAAGTCCCAGAAAGGCCCCCACCACCTTCAGCGTCGCCTGCGTCACCGGTTCCTCAAAGTTACCTCCCGCAGGACTGACCGCTCCGCCGATGGTCACAGAACCCAGCTCGCCGGTACGCAGTTTCACAAGTCCGGCACGCTCGTAGAAGTCGGATATACGCGATTCAAGATAGGCAGGGAAAGATTCTTCCCCGGGGATCTCTTCCAGACGTCCGGACATCTCCCGCAGCGCCTGAGCCCAGCGGCTGGTCGAATCCGCCAGCAGCAGGGTGTTGAGCCCCATCTGACGGTAATATTCCGCCAGCGTCACCGCCGTGTAAACACTGGCCTCACGGGCCGCAACAGGCATACTGGAGGTGTTGCAGATGATGATGGAGCGATCCATCAGAGAACGGCCTGTGCGCGGATCTTCCAATTCAGGATATTCACGCAGGATCTCCACCACCTCGCCAGCACGTTCGCCGCAGGCGGCCACAACCACCACATCCGCCTCTGCATAACGGCTGATGGAGTGCTGAAGAACCGTCTTGCCCGCACCGAAAGGACCGGGCGTACAGAATGTTCCTCCCACGGCGACGGGGAAGAAGGTATCAATGGTACGCATCTGCGTGACCATGGTTTTTTCAGGCAGCAGCTTTTCCGCATAGTCCGGAATGGGGATCTTGACCGGCCAGAACTGCGTCATCGTCACGTTGCGCCGGGTCCCCTGTTCATCCACAACAACGGCGATCACATCGTCGATGGTGTAATCCCCCGCAGGAACGATGGAGTCAATACGCCACGAGCCTTTCCAGGAAAAGGGAAGCATGATGTAATGGGTGATGATCCCTTCAGGCACACTGCCCAGACGGTCTCCTGCAACAGCATTTTCTCCCACCCGGGCCATGGGCGTGAACGGCCACTTCTTTTCGCGGTCAAGCGCCCGCAGATACACGCCGCGCTGAAGGAAAAAGCCGGACTGCTCCGCAAGCAGTTTCAGCGGATTCTGCAAACCGTCATAAACCTGTGTCAGCAGTCCCGGTCCCAGCTCCACGGAAAGCAGCTCGCCGGTAAACTCCACTTCGTCTCCCACTTTCAGGCCGTTGGTGCTTTCAAAGACCTGAAGATCCGCCACATCCCCACGGACACGGATGACTTCACATTTGAGTCTGGCTCCCCCGACATGGGCATAAGCCACCTCATTCTGCATTACTTTATTGGTATATCTTACGGTGATCAAATTGCCGTTGACGCCAACGACCTTTTCTCTGACGGGATTGTTCTCTGCCATGATGGATTATGACTCCTTTTTATCCGAACCGGCGGATCTGATGATCTTTTCCAGCGCCGCGGTGAAATTAACAGTTCCGGTATCAACCCGGAAATCAGCGTATTTGTTGACGATGACAAGTTTGGTCCGGTAGATCGCTACCGCATCAAAATCAAAATCATGTCCCAATGAAAGCTCGTCAAGGTGTTCCCAGCGAAGTTTGTCGATCAAATACTCCCGCTCAAGAGGATCTGTGCAGGATTGGGCATGCGCAAGACCGAAATCCACCTCGCTGTAACAGGCATCGGGCTCTTTGCCGGAAAAGGAAACGCCGGAACGCTCCGCCCGTTTCCGGGCTATGCAGGTACGCAGATAATTTTCAAAATTGCCCATCTCCCGGTAAACACGGCATGTGTCAGGATAATCCCTGCCGCCTTTCCAGGACAGGAGCTTTTCCAGTTCCTTTTCCGGCAGGTTCTCCCGGAGGATCTCATCCAACTCTTCCGTCGTGAACGGAGCCGGTTTGCCGATCTCAGGCTGAGGAAGCCAGGCAATCAGAAAGTAATACATGTTTTACCTGTCCTCAAGAATACGGGCCAGTTTTTCTCCCGTATAAGAACCGATCAATTCTGTGATCGCCTCTGCAGAAAAATCGTAGAATACTTCGTTTTCTCCAAAACTGATCTGCATGCCGCTCTTGACGGACGCATCTCCGAAAACCTGCGGCGCCTGACGGAAACTTCCGCCCAATGTATCTCGGACGATCTCTTCAAGCATCTGTGCATCCCGCTCTGAAGCCAGTATCGTGACCTTTTTATCAGGATCTGTGGCAAACTCTTTGGCCAGATCCCGGATCAGTTCCCCCATGAATTCCGGCGTCATCGCAGCTTTGACTGACGCTGAAACAGCACGGGATAAACGCATCTCAAGCTCCGCTTTCAGCTTGAGAACAATGTCACGCGCCGCCTGACGGATACTGTTTTCTGCACGGACCCGCACAGATTCCGCCTCCGCAGACGCCGTCTCCAAAAGACGGGCCGCCTCCGCTTCCGCTTTCTTGATGATCTCTTCCGCTTCCGCCCGCGCTGAACTTAATATCTTGTCACGCTGCGCTTCCGCTTTCTCTATGCCATCTGTCCGGATCTTTTCCAAAAGACTTTGCAGCTCTTCCGCCATTTCTTCACTCCGTTTTTCTTATCCCCTCTGTCTTAACTCAGAAAGGTGTTTTTCAGTATAGTCCTTATCACAATAAAATAATCCCCCCCTACCCTTTTTTCAAGCTCCTTCCGCTTTTTTTTCGCGAAAAAAAAGCTTGGCAAAAAAAAGCGGATAGCGGGGGTGATGCCTACGGCATCGACCAACCCGCTCAAGGGGGCACCGCCCCCTTG
>JAFVYP010000211.1 GCA_017508555.1 Lentisphaeria bacterium | reverse complement strand
TACTGGCCTGATACAGCTCTTCGGCCATTCCGAAAAGGATCTGATGTCCGAAGCCGTCGCACAAAGGCAGGTAAAGATAGACCAGTCCCGTCGTTGCCAACCCTCCCGGAAAGATCGTCTTTTCGATCAGCGCCGCTTTGGCCCCGCAGCGGGCAGCCTGCACCGCCGCCGCAATACCGGCGATACCGCCGCCCAGAACGACCACATCATACTTTTTGCTCTGCATATTTTTCCCCGGTAACCTGTTATATTGTTTTATCCTGATGATGCTCTCAAAAAAGCAACTATCCAGTTGCTTTCTAAATAAAAATCATGCTTTACAGTCTTTGTTGTTGTTTTTATCCGGCGATACTCCTGTAAAGCTCCTCTGCGAAGAGCAGTTTTTCGTGATGCACGATGTCCTTGGGATCTATTCCCAGATGGTGCAGAAGGATATTGCCGATGAGTATATTCCCCTCTTCGTTGACGTGCATGGGATTGAGCAGCAGTTTGTAACGCAGAGTCTCCTCCGGCAGAGCTGCAAAATATTTCTGCTGATCCACCAGAAACACACCGTTGCGTCCGGCCGCCTTGCGGATCTCATCCATATACCCGTCCACCAGAGCAGCCCGGGCGCTTTCCATGTGGCAGAGATCCATCATGTAGTAGGTCTGGAGAATGGGCAGAGCGCCCAGCGCGCGGATCTTTCCGACCATCAGATCCAGATTAGCGGCAAATTCCGGAAGGGGAACATTTTTCGGCGGATGGGGATTGCAGTCATTTCCGGCAAAGGTCACGATGACGATATCCGGCTCAAAAGCGGCCACATCGTCCTCAAAACGCGCCAGTCCCTCCCGGGTGTTGTTGCCGCAGAGGCCGGAGTTGATCACATGGAATTTCCGTCCGTAAACGCTCCGGATCCCCACGTCAAGCACATCGCTCCAATGGATCCCGGGCATGTAACGCTCCGTATTGCTGGCGCCGAAAACGACGATCCTGAACCGGGGCTTTTTACGGAGTATCTCAACAGCCTCCGCACAGACGGGTGTTTGCAACTTTTCAGACATGATCCGGATATCCTTGTTTTGGTCATACACTTCTAATATAGCACAAACAACTCTTTTTGCCAAGAGGCGATTCCGGAAAAGGGAAAGTTTTTTCATTCTTCTCCTCAAAAGACGGTTGTAAAAAAACAGGACGGATGTATATTTACCCTGAATAATTGTTTTTGCAGCAAAATACAGGAGTTAAAAATGAAATTCGGTTATTTCAAACACTGGTTCCGCCCGCCGTACAGCTTTGCGGAGTTCCTTGCGGATGAGGGATATGATATTGAGGAGATCGACTTCTCTCTGCCCGGATATCTGGATAAATATGACGTGGCCATCGTCGAACAGAACGGTTTCAACGACTACATCGAAAACGACGAACCCTACATCGCCGAATGGGTCAAAAAAGGCGGCATCCTGCTTTTCATGCATCAGGATTATCAGCGCTGGGCACCTTACTTCATTCCTGCGGAAACGGGTTACACACAGCTGATCCACAGACATGTGCCCACAGTGCGCGTCAACAAGAATTCTCCCATCAGCTACTGCTACATGATGCCCTGGATCGAAGAAAAGGGCAAAGCGCTTTTCAATATTCCCGAAAAGATCACGGCCGATGAGATGATCGGCTGGAACGTCACCTGCAACACCTTCCGCATCACCACGCCCGAAAAGGGACATGATCCCACGGAAACACTGGGCACTGCCGCGCAATCCTGTTTCCTCGTCCAGGGCAGCTGGGAGATCCTCGGCTCCTACATGGATCCTGCGGTCAAGGACGGCGCATTGATCCTTCAGGCCAAATACGGCAAGGGACTTTATTTCATCACCCAGCTGCTCTTCCCGGAAGTCAAACCCGCAGAGGGCGACCGCTGCACGGCTTTCTGGAAAAAGTATATGCGCAATCTGGAAGCCTATTTCCAGCGCTTCAAATCCGGCACGCCTGAACCGGTCATCCACGTTCAGAACAAGTATGAAGTGATGAAGAAAAATTACAAGCTCTGTATCCACATGCACTCTCTTGACTGGTTCGGCTGCGACTCTGCGCCCGGCACCATCAATGCCATGATGCGCTACATGGGCTTCGATATCTGCGCCCTGGCGGTGAAGGATACCGGCCCCTACGACGGCAAACTGGATCCGGCCAAATTCACCGACGACAAAGTGCTGTTTCTGGATGGACAGGAGTATCACCCCTTCAACTGGAAGGATAAGTATGATGCCATGAACCACAACAGCTATCACATGCTGCCCATCGGGATCGATCCTGACGCCTACACGGGGGAATTCACCCGCAGTCTCTACGGCGATGAGCAGGTGGACAGCTATCTGAAACGGGCGATCGCTTATGTCCACGAAAAACACGGAGCGGTCTGCGCCACCCATCCCAACAAGGCCGATTACTGGCGTAATTACGATTTTGACGCTGTGGATCAGGAGCCTCTGGTCCCCCTGGCCGGCAGCCATATCGAAAAACACTGGCTTTCCGGCAAACGCATTGCCGTCATGGACTCCGTTGATCTCTTCGGATTTCAGCGCATCCTGAACAATCCCGCTGTGAACTTCGTCTATCTTCAGGGGGAAAAACCCTGCCGGGACAGCGTGGTCAAAGCCATCAAAAATCACCACACCATCGCCGCCGCCAACTTTGACGAAGCGGATGTGATGCTCAATGACCATATCCCCGGAGAGGTCATCCCCAAGGCGGAAACCGCTTCTGCCGTCATCAAAGTTTCCGCCAAAGCCGCAACGGGAACGATCAGAGAGGTCAGGGTCTATGCCGATGACAAAGTCATTGCCAAAGCCGATCCGGGAACGGCATCTGTCGATCTTGAGTTCACGCTGAAAAATCCCGGAGCGGAAAAATTCATCCGCGTCGAAGCCGAAGGCGAAAAGCCGGAGATCGTCATGATCTCAACGCCTTTCTTCCTGAAGTGATCCGAAATAGTAAAACAGAACAGAAAAAAGAAGGAATTGCTCAAGGAATATCAAAAGGCTTTGTTCCCGATACGGATAGATTCGAGGGAAAAAAATAAGGGGGGAACACACTGACGCGTTCCCCCGTCATCCGGCAGGATCATTTGCCGGCTTTATTCAATTCAACTGCCAGCTTCAGCAGTTCCAGACGGGCATCCTCCATAGCTTTCATATCTCCGGCAGCGCCGCGGGCAACGATGCTGTCCAGACGCTTCTGAAGGACCGGGGAGGGATTTTTCTTCAACAAACGGCGGCAGTATTCCGCAAGTTTGTAATCCTCTTTGCCCAGCATATTGGCCTCTTCGCGTTTGGAGGAAATGTAAGTACCCATTTCCATATCCAGATACACATTGCCGTAATCCACACGGTTGCGGATACCGTCAACGGAGTTGAAACCGTCTCCGCCTGCGTGGTTCTCGTGGTGCCAATAGGCGGAAACTGCGGTAAAGCCGTCACGGAAATTACTCCAGTAATTGCGGCGGAAAACCTCTGGCAGAGTGGTTTTGCCGTGGATGCTGTAAGTCCATGTCGTTTTCTTGAGGCTCTTGGCAGCTTTGAGCTGTTCCGGTCCCAGACCCGGACGGTAGAACTCAAAAATATCGTAGTATTCAGCTAATTTGCGCATGGCCGAGAACTCTTTTCCCCGCAGATAATTCGGGTGCGGATTGACCATGGTGACAAAATCCTTCCCGGCCTCCTTGATGATCTTTCCGGCGCGCAAAGCATAGTACATGCGCGTTCCTTTTTTGTTGATATCGCCGTCAGGTTCATCAACGGTATAGAAGATCACTCTGTCGCGGGTGATGCCGTATTTCTTTTTCAGATGCGCGGAAAAATGCTCCAGAAAGCTCTTGAACGCTTTGCGCCAGGCAGGCGTATCAAAGACAAGCTGGCGTTTGCCCCGGTAATTCATGCCGTAAGTTTGAAGTTCCAGCCAGCAGATCAGTTTGATGCGTTCCAGAGGCATACCCGCCTGCAAGGTACGGTCGATGAATTTATTGATCAGAGCGTAATCGGAGTATTCCAGCACGTTGCCCTTTTTATCGACCTTGGGATAAATATCCATCGTCGCCTGTCCCAGCGCGCCGCCGGGATAGATGATGTTGTGTTCTTTTTCCACCAGTTTTCCGATCAGATCAGGATGGCTGCCGTTCCGGTAAATATTGGTATAATTGGTGGCATCCACACAGATTTTTCCAAGATCGACAGGCTGAACGTCGATTTCCACAGGAACCTCAGCCGTCTTGAATCCGGGATAAGAGGGTTTGAGAACGATCACATAGGTATATTTTCCGGGCTTCATGCCTTTGGAGCTGAACTTGAACCAGATCTGCCGGGATTCATTGGCGCCGGCACGCAAAAGCGTTCCCATCGGCAGCGGCAGAAGCGGATCGTGGATGATATCCCCCGTCATCAGAGCAAGCGCTTCGAAAAACTGCACATTGGGATAAAGCGTGCTGTCAGGATAACACCTGACCCCGTTGCGGATCTCACTAAACTTTTCGTTGAAGTTATTATACACCATTTTCTCTTTCAGCCGTTTGACGGGGAAAAGCTTCATCTGTCCCAGAAAGGGTTTGTCCGTCAGGTTGCTGAAAACAAATCCGGTATAAGTAAAGCTGTTCTGCGGCAGAACAAGAGAGATTTTTTTAAGCTCCCTGCTCAGGGGAGAGACCTGCACATCGTTCCCCCAGGGAAGCGCCGCCTGCCAGAACAGATTGGGCGTACCGGAAAAACGCAGCTGGGTATAACGCAGACTCATGCGCGAGATCCCCAGAGAAAGCGCTTCAAAGAATTCGCCTTTGCTGCCGTTGACACGGATCTCGTTTTCCAGCTTTTCAAGTTCAGAGACAATATTTTTGCGCAGAGCGTCATCCCCCCGGATCGAAGCAAATTCCTCTTTGCTTGCCCGGAGCTGTTTCTGCAGAGCCAGAGCATAAGAACCGAAAACGATTTTCCTGAATTTGCTGACGGCATGGAAATTATTGCCGATGGGCGACCAGGTGGACTGTCCGCCGGCTGTATTGCCGCACCGGGTGAAGTTGGCAGAAACGATTTTACCGCTGACATCTCCCCCCAGACGGATCTCACGGCGGGGAATGGTAAAGACAACAGTCCAGCAGTCAGGAGAGATCTCCGATTTGACAGAGCTTCCGCTTTTGAACGGCTGCTGCCTGTCGCGGCTGTTGTGGACAAGGGCATCTTTCCAGCCGGAAGCATTGGCGGCATAGTGAAAATATTCATCATTTTCAGGATCAGGACGGAAGAAAAACTCCACCACATCTCCGCTCCAGGTACGTTTTTTATCAGTATCGGGCTTCATGCCGCGGGGGATCGGTGAAACGATCCGGACAATGAGGTCACTTGCTGTCAACTCCAGTTCCGCATGGGCTGCCGCATCGAAAAACTTCTGTTCAGGACGGGCAAAACTCCCCAGATAACCGGTGGGACGGTCGAGAACAAGAAATTTTTCAGTGACACTTTTTTTCCCTTCCGCAACCAGCAGAGTGCTTCCGCCGCTGACGGCGGAGGCCAGATCCGGTTCCTGAACAACATTCCAGATCTTCAGATCATCCACAACGCCGTTGAGACTGCGGTAAACTTTGCTCACATTGGCCAGATCGTTGCCCAGAGTGAGCAGGGGATAACCTGCCGGAAGCTTGGGCGTTGACAGTCTGTTGAACCCCCAGGAGCCTTTTTCACGCAGGGCAACGGCTTCTCCGTCCAACCAGATCTTCAGCGCACCGCCGTCGGCAGAACAGACACGGACAGTGTAAAAAATACCCGGTTTGATATCAAGCAGACCGGAAGTCAGAACCAGTTCCTCTTTTTTCGCTTTTTGCGTAAAACGGACTTCCAGCTGTTTTTTGGGCGTGATCCTCAAAAGAAACTGGCCGCGGTTCCAGGTGTTTTTGGCAAAACAGACAAGCGCATTGCCCGTCTTTTTATCCACATCACTGTTGAGTTTGAATCTCAGTTCAATGGTAAAATTCTTCCAGTTTTCCGCCGCTTTCAGCATGGTCCGCGGACGGCAGTTGGCGATCTGAAGCCCCTTGCCTTTGAAGCCGGAGACGCTCACGCCGTCCACCAGACGGAATTTTTTATCCGTCGAAAGAACGACAGGTTTTCCCTTCACCGGATTTTCAAAATCCCACTGCACAAAGGGATCAGCTCCATAAAGCGCCCCGGCTGCGCAAATACATGTCATCAACAGATTTTTCATTTTTCTCTACTTCCCTTCAGCTTTTCAGTTCTTTATCTTACATACCCCAATAGAAACGGGTCAGACGTTCAGGATCAGAATCCCAGGCCATGGACGACGATGTTCCGGTCAACACATTCTTGGTCACATTCCAGGCACGGATCTTCATAACACTGCCGCTCAGATTCAACACATTGCATACGGCGCTGTGACGTCCGTAGGCGATCGCGCCGCCGTCGACGGAATAAGAGAGGTTTCCATTGATCATCGCATAGGCTCCGTTCAAGTCACTGGTACCGGAAGAGTCCATACAGTAGGCCTTCCGCGACGGATGTTTGACCTGTGTGATCTTCACCGTTGTGCGTTTTCCGAAAGTGGCCTTATTTTTGAAAACGATCCCGAGAGAAATACCGTAGATCCGGGAATAACGCAATTTGGCGTACAAATTGCCGGCAGAACGGTCAGAGGGACAGACAAAAACACTTGTCTGCGGCTTGCCGTCTTTCCAGTCGGGAACATAACCGGCGGCCCGCAGGCGCTGATGATATGTACCGTAGGTATCTTTATCGGCAAAACTATCCGCTGCATTGCTGTAAGCCAGTGAACTGTTCAGGGCATAACGCAGAGAATGGGGCAGGACCCAGCCGCCGTATTCATCAGTATAAGAGGCTGTCATCACCCCGATCTGTCTCAAATTGCCCACACAGTTGCTGCCGCGTCCGGCCTCCCGCGCCTGACTCAGTGCCGGCATCAGCATCGCCGCCAAAATCGCAATAATGGCAATCACCACCAGCAGTTCTATGAGAGTAAAGGCTGGCTGTGCGGGGGGGGAAGGAAACTTTCTTTTCACGGGAAAAGAAAGTTTTCTTCCCCCCCCGCGCCCCCCCTTACTTTCAAAGAAAAGCGGGGTATTTTGGTGTTGGGTGATGCCAGCTGTTTGCGGCAGGGTCTGGCTCCGTACACTTCCGTACTTATCCGTACTCCTCCGTACAACAGCCCCGCGCCCCCCCTTACTTTCAAAGAAAAGCGGGGTATTTTGTGTTTGTTCCAGGCAAGCCGTGTGCGGAAGTTCGATCAAGGTGAATTTTTTGAAAAAATCTGTTTTGAATGAGGTGTCAGGTGCGGCGTTGGCAGTCATTTCCATAAGCTGTTTTCCTTATTTTGAAAGATGGTTGACGGAGGCGCTATTTTTTGACTTCAACAAAGATATAACGGCTGATCCTGAGCTTATCTGCGGTTTTGTTGTTCGCAGGCGCGCAGTAGATGAACTGGTCATCACTTGTGGTCAGGCGGCCGATCTTGACAGGATGGTAGCCGGAACCTGCAAGAGCTTCGGCTTTGACGGAACCGGTCAGAATATTTTTCTTTTTTTCCACATCATAACAACCGAAGGAGGCGACTTTGCCTGTGGGATTTTTGCCGATGCACTTGAGATCAACATAGATATCCCATGTACCGGCGGGCGGTCTCTGGAGCTGACTTGTCCAGGTGGTGTGGTTACAGGTGACCTCAATGGCTTTGCTGTTGAAAGCCTCCGGATCATTGGCAAATTTATAGGGTCTGAAACGCAGACAGTCGGCGGCTCCGATCTGTTTCCAGCGGGTCCCTGCCGGATAACCGGGAACGGGCACCGGACTTTTTTCAGTGGTGAGCTGCCAGGTGATATAGCGTTTGAGCATATCGGGGGTAAATGTGGACTCCGCCAGACGGGTGATCTTGTGGGCTTTGATGAGTTTGATCTGCTCATCAAGAAGCGTCTGCCACTTGATATTTTTCAGCTGGGCCGGAGGATTTTCCCAGACTTCAGGCAGGTGGAGCAGCGCCAGATTGACGGGGACAGCGGCGGTTTGGAGACGGAAGCGCAGAACAGGATCATCCTTGACAGCTTTTTCTCCGGCCAGAAGGATCTCCCGCGCTTTGAGGATCTGCGGACCGGAAAAGACAAAGGGGATCATGTTGTTCCCTTTGCGGGCTGTGGCCGTCATGTGGTCGATGTATGAAAGGATATAAGGTGCGGCTTTGCCGTAGTATCCTTTGGCAAACTCCTCCATCAGGGAGCGGACATTCTGATAGGGATTCCACTGAAGTTTTCCCAGAAGCCAGATACGCAGATCGGTCAAATCGGCAATGGGACCGGCGTAGGAGCCCTGCTGAAAAACGTCAATGACGCCATGATCGGCATAGAAACGCAGATCCTGTGTCAATGCTTTCCAGTTGGGAAACGGCAGATAAAAACGTTTGAAGTCAGTCTCATAGGTCCATGCGGCCAGGGGATTGCCGTATTTGCGCCATACTTTGAAGGGGGTATTGTCCTTGACATTGGCAGGATGCGCGATGCTTTGGGAATTGTCAGAACGGAAGGGACAGAAACGGATCAGCACATTTTTACGGGGAATAATGGTTTTCGGGGAATCGATCGTAGGACCGTAGGCCAGCGTCTCCACCAAGACCTGAGGATATTCTTTGGCAACGGCATCGGCAACTTCGTTGACTGTATCCATCAGAAGATCGCTGAGATTGCCGTGCTTTTTAATGAAGCTTTTACAGACTTTACACTGGCAGAAGGTCAAGTCTCCGTCATTTTGAGAAATGGAGATCACCCGGGGATTTTTGTTTTTCCTGAGAGCTTCCAGAGCCGCCCGGATGAGTTCCTGACGGAATCCTTTATTGGTCAGACAGGGCTGACAGTTCCTGACCCGTTTGCCGTGACGGAGAGCGAACCACTCCGGATGATCTTTGAAATGCTTTTTCGCCGGAACAAATAAGCCGAAGGTATGGACAAAACCGATCACCTTTTCTCTTCCGCCCCATTTGGCACCTGCGCCGTATTTGTTGGAACGCAATTTGACCGGGAAAGAACCTCTGAGATTGTAGTAAACGATACGCCGCTGGATAACAGGAGCGAAACGGTGATCGATGTCAGGCAGGAAAAACTTCTTATGCCGGGGCCAGTATTCCACGGTGGGAGTCCAGAAACGGACGCCGTAACCCTGTTCCAGAAATTCATAAACGGCATAGACCGTCCCTCTGGGGCGTGCCCCCAGCAGGATCATTTTCCCGTTGACCTTTTTGAGGATGATCTCATCTGTTTTCAATCCGGAAAAATCTGCGATCTTCAGCGCTTTGCCCGCCTCTTTGGATTGTCCCACCCAGAAGGTGCATTTTTCAGGGGACTGCTGCAAAAGCTGTGCATTGATCCCGAAAATTTTCTGCAAGCCTTTTTTCAGCTCTTCTGCCGCCGTTTTTTCAGGCAGGATCGCATCCGGTGCAAGGTAGATAAAGATACTTTCCGCCGCAGAAACGGCAAGAGTCGTCAAACACAGCAGCAGCAATATTGTTTTTTTCATGGATCTTCATTCCTTTCTGGTTCTGTGATATAGGATCCGGGGGGAGGTGGAAAATCAGTATTCTCCTTTTCTGTGACGGTTTTATATCGTGTATTATTTATTCAAGAGTTTGTTCAGATATCCAATGCTTATGACGGCACTTTCAAAGGGATCTTTTTGAGAATAATCCTGTTCATAGATCAGCCATTTGCAGGGTGCATTTTCCGCAGCTTCGATACATTTTTTCAAGTCAACATTGCCGTTGCCAAGTTCTGTGATGGAACCGTCTTCAGCCATATCTTTCATATGAAGCTGCCAGATGCGTGCCGCATTTTTCTGAATATATGCCGCAGGATCCTGTCCGCCTTTTTTGACCCAGTAAACATCCAGTTCAAAACCGGTATTTTCAGGGGAGGTGTTCCGGATCAGATGATCCAGACCGCAGGAGTTGTCCGGATAAGGTACAAGTTCCAGATAATGATTGTGGTAAGTTACTTTCATGCCGTTCTGCAAGGCGGCAAGGGAGGCTTTGTTGAGCAATTCCGCCGTCTGGACTTCATAGATCTTGTAATCTTTTTGAGAAGCCTCCCCGCCGTAACTGAAGGTGATGTAAGGAGAGTTCAGCGCGCGGCAATAGCGGTAGATCTCATTTTCCGGATCGGTCACCTGATTGAAATGGGCATGGATACCGCAGACCTTCATGCCGATCTCTTTGAAAAAAGCTGCCAGTTCTTCCGACTCCATGTCGCCGAAATAAAAGGCCGGTTCAACGCCGTTACAACCCAGTTTGACCAGTTCCCGGCAAACGCCTTTGAAGTCCTGCTTGAGTGCTTCACGGATGCTGTAAAGCTGGATACCTGTCAGATATTCTTTCATGCGTTCAAAAACTCCAGTGCTTTAGCAACAGCGATATCGCCGGGATACTTGTTGTTATCATATTCAATATTGATAAAACCTTTGTAATCAAGTTCTTTGAGCGCTTGAAGCGTTGCGCGGCTGTCAATGGCTCCCTCTCCGATAAGGGCGGGGCGGTAATATCTGCCATCCCGCATGAGGCGCCAGCCTTCTTCCGGCGTTTCCCGGATCTCCCAGTCCTTGAAATGGACGTGGAAAACATCTTTGAAACAGCGTTTCAGACTTTGGATCTGATCCTCGCCGGAAGCGGCATTGCCGTTGTCAAAGGTAAGTTTCAGAGAGGGGACCTGTTTTTTCAGATCGTAAAAGTCATCCGCTGTCACAACGGGGCTGTAAATGCCCGGAAAATTTTCTACGGTCAGGACAAGATTGCGTTCCGCCGCAAGTTCCGCCGCCATGTTGAGTTTTTCCGCCCAGCGTTTACGGTTTTCAGCAGGATCAGTGACCCCTTCATAGGGGATGGGAACGATCATGACGCCCGGAGCGCCCAGCAAACAGGCATCATCCAGTCCTTTTTGAGCCATGTCTTTCTGTGAGATCTCCGACTGATGCGGCATGAAAAATGTATGCAGAGCCACCTCAAGTCCTGCGTCGGCTGTCATTTTTGCCAATTCTTCCGGATCCCGCCCGTAAGTCGTGACCCAGTCTATGCCGGCCATGCCCAGTTTTGCCGCTGTCTGCACACAATCCTCTGGGGTAAAACATCCCTGACGCATAAGGGTATATGTCATCATGCTGAATTTCATTTTTCAAGTCCTTTGAGAAGAGTGATGGTTTCGTTGACGAGTTTCTGTCCGCCGCGGGGAGAGACGAGATTGGCATAATCCGCACTGTATCCCTTGTTGACGGCAGCCTTTTCTGTTGAGAGATAACTGCCACTTGCTCCGGGAACACTGACCAGCTGAATGACAAAAGTCTGTTCAAAGGGACTGCGGGCCTGAATGCGGTGCATGTAATCCAGATATAATTCAAACTGGTTGCTGGCAAAAGCGATATTGCCGATGCGCACCGCATGGATATTTGTGGTAAAAAGAGGCTCTTTCTGCTGTTTTTTATACCGATCGATCACACGGGCAAGGCGGCCGCGGCGGCTGCGCAGAACGCTGTTGTGAAAGAGCTGATCCCAGGGATCTCCCCCTTCGATATATTTCTGCGTCATCAGGGATTTGTGGCTTTGGGCCGCATGATCGAGCAACTCTTTGGGATACATGATGCGTTCAAGCTGGATCGTTTTGACACTGTGTTTCAGAACGGGGCTGCACATTTTATCCTTTTGAGCCCAGCTCAACACTTCATCGAAAGCGGCGGTGATACGGTTGGCGATATCCTCTGCGCGCAGCAGTTCGATCCGCTCGTTCACCAGCCAGGGGATATCCGGATCCATCGTTTCGACTTTCGGCTGCGGAAGGGGATTTTTTCTGTATTTCTGAAGCAGTTCGGGATATTTGAGTGCCAGACGGCGTTTTTCCGCAGCCAGATAGTGCAGCTGGCGGGGAGCAAGATCTCCGGCGGCGGCTGATTGGGCGATCACACCGATATCGCCGTATTTTTCAGCCAGTTTTTCCCGTACATTGTGCCAGAATCCCGCATGAAGGACCCAGGCATGTTCGTTGGTCTGAGCCGGACAGGGAACATTGATGACTGCTCCGGAAAGTTTTCCTTTTTTATCAAAAGTATAAAGCAGATTGATGAAAGAATCCGTTCCGGACTCGTAGCAGTCAAACATATCATCATTTGTTTTCCCGTAAATACGGCCTTTACCGTTCAGGTTCTGCCCGATCGTGCTGCCCAGACGTTTGCCTGTATCATCAAAGTAAATGGTACGGCGGCTGTGTCCGGTAGCGGCAAATCCGTAACCGTAAGCGACGCTGCCGGGCGCGCGTTTCTGCCAGGCCTCTTTGACGGCATCCGTGATCTGCCGTGCGATGAAATTGCGCATTTCCTCTGTCGAAACGACTTTCTGCTTGCGGGGATAGCCGCCGGCAATCTGATTGGAGGAGGGACCTGCATGGGTATGCGTGGCATTGACGATCAGCTTTTCCGCCGGAATAAACGGAGCCTCTTTTTTCAGAAGTTCCTGCACTTTCAGCAAAACGGCCGGATGGACAGAAATCATATCACAAGAAACGAAGATCACGGCCTCCTTTTGATTGCTCAAAACAAGAGCCTGGGCCACAACGGGGGTGAATACGCCGTGAGAAATGCGCAGATAAAACTGTCCCGTAATGGGGACCGGGCCCTCTTTGGCAATGGAGCGCCTGGCCCAGCCGATCTGCAAATGATCCTCCTGCACAGTTTTATCACAGACTGGATTGCACTGGCAGCCTGAAATGACGATGCCTGCGAGAACAGCAGCAGCAACCGTCAGAAAAGATTTGAAATGATCCATGTTTTGTGTTTTCCTTGAAATTATTTGATTTCATTGAGCATATCAAGGGTTTCGTTGACCAGCTGCTGTCCGCCTTCAGGAGAAACCAGATTGCAGTAGGGCGATGCGCTGTATCCCTTGTTGGCGATCCCCTCTGCCGTGGCCAGATAGCTGCCGGAACCGTAAAGGTCACAAACCAGCTGGATGACGAAAGTCTGTTCAAAGGGACTGCGGGCCTGGATACGGTGCATGTAATCCATATACAATTCAAACCGGTTGCTGGCAAAGGCGATATTGCCGATGCGGACCGCATGGATAACAGTCGTGATCTCCGGCTCCTTTTCCTGTAACGCCGCCCTGGTGATGACGCCTCTGCAGCGGGCTCGGCGGCAGGAAAGAATGGAGTTTGTCTGCAGAACAGCGTAATCATCTCCCTCAGACAGATAGGCTTCTGCCATAAAGTTTTCCAGATTGCGTTTTTCCTCTTCTGCCATTTCAGGCGGAAACATCCGGCGGGCCAGTTTGACCGTGCGGACCTCATGTTTCAGGGATGGAGCTGACTGCTTATCCTCTCCTGCCCAGCTCAAAACCTCATCAAAAGCCGCAGTGATGCGGTTGGCGATATCCTCAGCCCGCAGAAAATCCATCCATTCATTGACAAATCCGGGATCATCATCGCTGATGGTCCGGGGCATGGGGGTCGCCATGGGATGTTTTTTATATTCCGCGAGCAAAGAGGCGTATTTGAGTTCATAACGCCGTTTTTCCGCCGCCCGGTAATGAAGCTGGCGCGGCGAGAGATCTCCGGCACCGGAAGCCTGGGCGATCACACCGATATCGCCGTATTTTGCTGCCAGTTTTTCACGGACATTGTGCCAGAAACTTGCGTGGAGGACCCAGGCCCCTTCATTGGTCTGGGAGGGACAGGGAACGTTGATAACGGCTCCGGTAAGTTTTTCATTTGCATCGAAAGTATAGAGCAGATTGATGAAGGGATCCGTACCGGACTCGTAACCGTCAAACATATCATCACAGGTATTGCCGTACATCTGGACATGTCCGTTGACCGCCAAGCCGGGATGTCCGCCCAGCCGGACACCGATATCATCCAGATAGACTGTCCGGCGGCTGTGTCCGGTCGTGGCAAAACCGTAACCGTAAGCGATGCTGCCGGGAGAACGGTTTTCCCAGGCCTCTTTGACAGCATCCGCCAGCTGCCGTCCCAAAAAGGAGATCATCTCATCATAAGAGGTGACTTCCAGCGGATTGGGATAGTCTTTTGAAATTGCATTGGATGAGGGGCCGGCATGGGTGTGTGTGGCGTTGACAATGATTTTATCACAGGGGATATCCGCAGCTTCAGTTGAGAGGATCTCCCTGGCTTTTGCAAGCATTTCAGGCTGAACGATCACCATTTCTGCGGAAACAAAGATCACGGCATCAGAACCGTTTTCAATGGCAAGAGCGCTGACCAGAACGGGGGTGAAAACGCCTTGAGAAATCCGCAGATAAAACTGTCCGGTAATGGGGACAGGGCCTTCTTTGGCGATAGAGCGCTTTCCCCAGCCGATACGAATTTTCTTTTCCATAAAACCACCTCACTGTTTCCGGATCATTTCATGCGGTCTTCAAGGATCTTCCGGATACGTTCAGGGTCGATTTTATCAAGATTGTTGAAGACTTTTGAAATTCCCTGCCGCACCTGTTCAGCAATATCCAGTCCATTGGGAGCCCGCAGGGTCTGGACGATGGAAATATGCTTCCGGCTGTAAGCCAGGGCGTTGGGGAATTTTTCAAGTGAATAGTCCACACCTTCATCGGCGCCGGGGATACTCCAGGGATATCCCATCCCATAGGCGTTTTTGGCAGCAAACACCGTCATTTCAGGCAGGATGAACCGCTGCCAGACGCTGGCCCTGATACCTTCATCCCGCAAAGCGGCGGCCACGGCATCGCGGAAGGCGATCTGCTCTTCCGGATCTGTGATGTGCATTTTGTCAAAGTCGATACGCAAGTTGAAGTTGTACCAGTTGTGAGTGGCGTATTCCGGCTCGTAAGGCAGCAGCAGATCGGGAGTGCCTGCCAGATTTTTCAGCAGATACTCTCCATTTTCACGCAGCGTATTGAAGTAAAAATCATATTTGCTCAACTGGGCGCGCCCGAATGCGGCGGTCAGTTCATTGTTGCGGTACATCCATCCCAGAGCGTAAGCATGATAGTCCCGGCGTTCATCCGGACGGGCGGTCTCTCCGAAGCTCCAGAGTTTTGCGCCGCCTTTGTAGATCTCTTCGTCATTGGTAACGAACATGCCGCCTTCTCCGCAGGACAGGCACTTGTTCTGGTTGAAACTGAAGGCCGCACAATCGCCCAGAGTTCCGGCTTTACGTCCTTTATACAGGGCGCCGTGAGCCTGACAGGCGTCTTCGATCACCTTGAGATTGTGTTTCCGGGCGATGGCATTGATTTTATCCATATCATTGCACAGTCCATGGAGCTGGACAACGATGATCGCTTTTGTCCGGGGCGTGATGGCCTCTTCGATCTTATCGGGGTCCATCAGGAATGTTTCCGGATCGATATCCACGAAGATCGGAATGGCGTCATGGTGAAGGATACAGGTGGCACTGGAACTCCAGCTGTAAGCGGTCACAAGAACATGATCTCCGGCACCGATCCCGCATCCCACAAGACACATGTGCAGGGCCGCCGTTCCGGAATTGGTGAAAAGGGCATATTGATTGCCGTTCCATTTGGCAAATTCCTCTCCGAAGGCCATGTTGTGTTTGCCGTAGGTCTGGACCTGGGCATACAGGGCATCCAGAACCATTTTCTCATCGGTTTTATCAACAGGAGGCCAGTTGACCACTTTAGTTACATCGACTGCGGGAGTTCCACCGTAAATAGCAAGTGTTTCAGACATTTTTCCCTATCCTTTCTTTGAAATGGGTTTGTCGGTTTGGGTTTTTATTTTCTGATATAAACTATTACTGTTTTTTTAACTCCGCAACGACAAAAAATAACAAAATTTTGCAAATGATAATAAAATTTTGCGATCTATGTTTGGCAGAGAACTTTTTTTATGCTATTTTAGAGAGGAAATATCCCAAAAGAGAGGAACAGGCCCATGGATGAAGATATTTTGATTTCCCTTCCGCAGATCACGACATTCCGGGTGTTGGAATATGATAACCGTTATGCCACAACGGAACATGTGCCGGCCTCCCATGAATTGTTGTATGTCCTTGATGGAAAAATAACGCTGCATCTGAAAGAACAGTTGATCTTTTACGCTGTTCCCGGAGATTTTCTGATCGTAGAAGCGGGAACTCCGCATCGGGACGAATTTGCTCTGTTGAAAGGACTGCGTATCATGCTGCTGCAATTCAAATGGAAAAACAGAGATTTTTTCAAAACAGTCAACAATCTCTCTCTTTCCGGATTAAGTTACGATGTCCGTAATGAAGCGCGCCGCCGTCTGGATTTTCTCAGGAGCAACTGGGAGGACTCCCCGGAGGGACTTGAACATGCCGCTGTTCAGCTCCACGGTATTTTACATCTTTTTTATTTTGACTTGCAGAAAAAACAAAGCGTACGGGAAAGATCTTCTTTTGTGCCGCTTCGGGAAGCAGTGCAGCGGGCAAAACACTTTATCGATCAGAATTATGCGGAACCATTGAGCTTGAAACAAATCGCCGGATATGTCGGCATCAGTCCGGCTTATCTATCCCGGATGTTCCATCATGAATACGGCGTAAGTTTCAGCGCTTATCTGACGGCACGGCGTCTGGAGATATCACGGGAACTGCTTTTGACAACTCATCTTCAAGTCGCGGAGATCGCCGTCCGCTGCGGATTTTCTTCCAGCAGCTATTTCATCAAGGTGTTCAGTGAACACTTTCATACCACTCCCGGTAATTATGCCGGCCGAACGTCGGCACCGGGATAACTGTCATGCCCTCGTTGGGGCATGACAGAGCTGCAAATCAGCCTGTGTGACGCGCTGGGCAGTACAAGCTCTTGATGACTGCGTTGGCGCGCAGTCTGCGCAGGGGCGGGCCGAACGTCGGCTTCGGTATAACTGTCATGCCCTCGTTGGGGCATGACAGAGCTGCAAATCAGCCTACT
>JAFVYP010000210.1 GCA_017508555.1 Lentisphaeria bacterium | reverse complement strand
GCTGGCTCCGTACACATCCGTACTTATCCGTGCCTCTCCGTACAAACGCCCCGCGTCCCCCCTTGTCTCGCGGGGTTTTCTGCTGTTGGGCATAACAGGCTGAATTTACTGACAGGTCGATGAGTGTGGCCTTTTTTTCTGCTGATTTCATCATTTTCAGTTTCCTCCTTTATTTTTTGAGTATGTAAAATAACGAACATTGCCGATATGATAATTTCCCGCTTCTCCTTCACAGAGCAGGATATAACGGTCTTTGCCTTTCAAATCGGAAAGGTCAAAACAATGACGGTGTTCTTTTTCTTTACCGGAGGGAAAGTAATGACGACCGTAATCAGGTTTTTCTCCGCACGCCATCAGGACGGCCGGTCTTCCAGCATGTTCACAGGAAAAGTCAAAAACCATAACGACCGGACTGTCATAATATCCTGTCAACTTTTCCGGCAGCCCGATTTTGTATCCATGAGGATATGTTCCATCTGTTTCAAAACATCCGTCAGCAGAAACCGGAAGTGTTTTTTCTCCGGCACGGACTCCGCTGATACCTTGAACAGGGAGTTCTTCCAAAAAGATCCCGGAGGCAGTAAATTCCAATTCAGCCGCATCTGTTCCGCAGTCAAAATGGTTCAACGGCACAACGGTACAATGGTAACGATGTCCATATTCAACCATTCCCGGCGGAAAGAAAAAGTCTTCTTCCTCTTTTCCGGCTGCATTTTCCCATGTTCCCGGATAAAAATCCATGACGGATAATTCCTTTTCTCCTTCAAACAGGGTGACCCTGTAACGCAGAACACTTGAGTGGGGAACAGCATGCCTGACTGTCAATTTCCCAAAGCCTTCCCCGGAAAAACGCAAGGGAGCTTTATGTTGAAACATCGGAACGGTCAGCTCTTTTTTTCTTCTTTCCGGACGATAGGGCGCTGTTTGCGGATCAAATGGAAGGGGAATAATCCAATCAGGCGCCTGCTTTTCTCCCGTCATGGCATTCAAGCGCTGAACGATCAGGCGGTCGGAATAAAGTTCACAAAAAAGAACATCACAGGATTGATGGCGGCGGCTTTCCCGCCCGAAAGTAAGATCTTTCCAATAAGTAAGGGATCCGGCATTGAACGCAGTAAACTTTCCCTGCCATATACTGCGGTCATGAGATATGGGATCATGGGTGTGGCCGCTGATTTGGATGACTTGCGGATAACGTTCAAAAATTTGCAGCAACTCTCTGTCTCCATTATAGTCGCTGTGGAGTACCGTATCTGCGGCCGGTTCATGAGTCACAGCAAAGACAGGACGACAGCCGGAAGCGTTGACCGCCATCTGCAATTTACGCTCAAACTCCTGATAATCGCCGCATTGAAACACGCCCACAAAATAAAAACCGTTGACACAGCACATGGGGACCATCTCTTTGACATCTATGCAAAGGGCGGCTTCCGGATAAGCGTCCATATAATCCGGATGACGGAGAACATCGTGACCGGCGAGAATCCAGAGCCGCTGTGGGATTTTTCCGGCAAAAGCTTCCATGAACATCCTGTAAAAATGTTTCAGTTCTTCAGGCTGCCAGGTATCGGAAATATCCCCGCAGTCGATCACCAGATCTGTTCCCAGACGGTTGAGGAGCTTGAACGCAGCTAAGGTACGTCCGGCAAGCTCGGGATGTTCCGGCGCAAGATGATTATCGGTCATAACACCGAAGCGAAGCAGGGGAACGGAATTCATACAAAACACCTCCCGGCAGCAAAACGCCGCCATTTTTCCAGAATGGCATCTGCCGTTTTTTCAGGAGAAAGAGAACCGGAAAACAGTTGGACCAGTTCAGGACGTATTTCAAACACCATAAAATGCTGCGCCAATTCTTCCGGATGGCTCATGTCACGGAAAAACATGCTTTCGTCCAGCAGTTTCCGACTTTCAGCAGTGGAGTATCCGCATTGTTTTTTCATCGTTTCCAGAAATTCTTTCAGTCGGACCGGATGGACCATCTTCTTGCTTTCAACACTTTTTTGGATTTCAGGTGTCAAAAGAAAACGGCAGAATTCAGCCGCACCGTCAGGAACAGCACAACAGCCTGTAATACCTATATCGACACTGGCCATCATCAATTTACTGCCGGGTATCTGCCGGCAGGGAATCTGGCAGAATTCAAAATCAGGCATACCGACCCATTGCAGCTGCGTATAAGCAGCATCCAGGAACAGCAGTTCTTTTTTGACAAATTTTTCCACATCATCCAGCGGACTTATCTGAGTCGTAAAAAAAGATCTGGGAAAACGGGCTACTCCGGCAAGCTGTTCCAATTCCCGGATAAGTACGTCTTTTTTTTCCGGAAAAGGCTGCACTCCGTGATAAGCCAATTGGCACCAGACATGGGAACCTGCCCACACATTCCGGGGAAGTTTTTCCGCAACTTCAGAAATCATGCGGATTTTCTCTCCTTTTTTCAGGCGCTCCGCAACGTTTTTCAGTCCCAGTTTCCGGGCAAGTTCCGGATTCCACATGGTATGGCAAAATTCAAAACTGACCGGCAGAAGATGATTGCAAAGTTTTTCTCTTCCGGTAAAAAGCTGGGGAATAAAAGCCGGATCATGACAGATATTTTGTAAATCTTCAGGCAAAGGGATCACAAGCTGCTGATAATTTTGATCAAACATAGGAGAATACAGCAGCAAATCGATCCCTTGACTTTCTACAAACTTTTGCAGTTCATGCATTTCCGTCGGAATTTCCGCGGCAGGGATCAACTCTACAGAAAAGGGTCGCCCGCTGTTGTTGAAGCACAAAACAGCATTGTTCCAAAAATCCAGCTGCTGCGGAAGCGTTTCATAACAGAGAAAACGGAGTTTCCGTCTTGGAGGAACGGCATTCCACGGTAAACCAAGAGCCAGTTCTCCGGCACGTTTATTTTCCTTTCCGGCAACGACCGTTCCATTGCGCCGCTGCCGCAAGATGCGCCCGCTGTGAAAAAAGGGAACCAGTGCATTACGGACTGTCACTCGGGAGATGCCGAGCGCTTCAGCCATCACGCGCTCTGCCGGAAATTGTGTCCCCGGAAGAGATGATTGCAAAAAAGTCTCAATCCGCCGTGAAAGCTGACTTACCAATGGTTCGGAATCATTTTTCTTCACGCCGAAATGGTATCTGATCGTCTTTGTATCCATAAAAAAGCAATGGCATCAATGGTATTATTGGTATTTACCAAATAATTTACTTCTGTTTTGGATAAATGCAAGAGAAAAATGAAAAAAAACAGAAATTTTATCGATCCTCCACAAAGAAAAATGGCTTGGGGAAGGATCAAGTTGTAAAAATATCAGAAAAATAAAATGCACCCCAAAAGCCTGACATAACGTTTGGGGTACACTTTTTTTACAAGCGCTTCTGACAGCTCCGGGCGCCGGAGGCAAACAGCTCAATAGAGAAAAGGCAGCTTTTCCAGACGGAAAGAGTTCCGCTCCTCTTCGGAATAAAAGACTTTCATCAAAAATAATCCCTGGGGAGGTGCGGTTTCCGGCGCACAGCTGCGGTCTTTCGCCTCAAGGATCCGGCTCACGGCATCCGGAGAGAGTTTGCCGGCACCGGCAGATTCAAGAGTTCCCATCAGGCAGCGGATCATTTTATACAAAAAGCCGTCTCCCACAAAGGTCACACAGCAGAATGAACCGAACTCCTGGACGTCGATGCGGAAAATCGTCCGGACTGCATCCTCTATATTGGAGCGCTCCACAACAAAACTGGAATAATCGTTTTTTCCCGTCAAACGGGCTGCGGCGGCGCGGATCTTTTCCACATCCATCACATGGATGGGTTTCCACGCATATCTGCCGGTAAAGGGCGTTTCATCCCCCAGATTGAGGATATAGGTGTAGGCCTTCCCGAAGGTATCATAACGGGCATGAAAACTCAAAGGCACTTTTTTGATGGAGCGTATCCTGACATCCGGCGGCAGAAGCCGATTCAGGGCCTTCTGAACCTTTTCTGGAGGAATGGAGGGACGCTCCGGCGTAAGAAACGTGGCAGCAAACCCCTGGGCGTGGACCCCTGTATCTGTCCGGCTGCAGCCGATCAGATGGATGGGCAACCCATTGTAGAGCTTGGTCAGGCGGGTCTGAATGACCTCCTGCACGGCCAGACAGTGAGGCTGGATCTGCCAGCCGCTGTACGCGGCGCCGTCATAAGCGATCTCCATAAAAAAACGTTCCGCAGGAACATAGGGGGTCTCTTCAATACTCATACAAGCAATTCCTCTGCCACAAAATCCCAGAAGGCCAGCCCCCCGGGGGTTAATCTTATACTCTCTTCAGTTATTTCAAAAAAACCGGGAAAGTGTTGCTGCGTTTGATGCGCAAGCGCCAAACGTTTCTGCCAGCTGTCACAAAAAGGGACCTGCTGCCAGAGTTCCCGGCTCCATCCGGCAACGGTGCGCAAGTTGACGGCAAAGATCTCATTGAGACGCTCTTGAGGAGAGATCAAATCAATTTCCGGCTCTTTCCCGGCAAGCCAGGCATCCAGATCCGCAGGTTCCGTCATCCGCACACGCCCATCAAATCCGGTAGCAGAGGGACCGTATCCCTTGAGCAATCCCCCACGCCAGACATTGACATTATGACGGCACTCACACCCGGAAAATGCGTAATTGGAAACTTCGTAACGGAAGATCCCCCGTTCGGCCAGACGCTTTTGCGTGATCTCCTCCAAATCCGCAGAAATATCCTCATCCGGCAGAAGAGAACCGTAAAGAGCGGCCCCCTCCTCGCGGGTCAGGCTGTAACAGGAGAGATGATCTACGGGATATTTTTCCAGAATATCAAACTCTTTTTCCCAGTCCGCAATGCTTCTGCCGGGAATGGCATAGATCAAATCACAGTTCCAATGGGGAAATGCCGCCTCCGCCACAAGTGCCAGCGCTTTTTCAAGCGATGCCTGACTGCACTTGCGGCCAAGAACGGTCCGTGCCTCAGAAAAAAAACTCTGCACGCCTGTACTGATGCGGGTCACATAGCGCCTCAACACCTTCACTTTCTCCGGAGTCAGAGTCTCCGGATTGGCCTCGATGCTGATTTCAGCATCCTCTGCCGGCTTCAGACAGGTATGGACCTTTTTAAGAAAACGCTCCAGCTGTCCGCAATCGGGCAAAGTGGGCGTTCCGCCGCCGATATAAATGGTCGAAGCCCCCTCCCCTGCTCTCTCAAGCTGGGGAAAGAGCTTGTCAAAGTAGCTTCCGATCCGTTCTTCCGACGGAGAACTCTCGGAATAAAAAACACAGTAACCGCATTTGGAGGCGCAAAAGGGAACGTGAATATAATAATTCATAATACCTCTGTTTGCGCCCCGTCAGGATCCTTTTACGCCTGATGAACGATCTTGCCGCCCACAGCCGTCATCATCACTTTTCCGCAGACCTCCCGTCCGTCGAAGGGGGTGTTGCGGGATTTGGACTTGAACGTGTTCTTGTCAATGACGTATGCCGCTTCAGGATCAAGGACGACAAAATCTGCCGCCTTGCCGGGAGCCATATCATACGCCTTGATGCCCAGCACATCAGCCGGTCCTGTCGTCATTTTTCCGATCAGCCGGGGCAGAGAGATCACGCCCTTTTTGACCAGTTCTGTGTAACAGACGGAAAAGGCCGTTTCCAGACCGATGATGCCGCAGGGGGCGTAATCAAACTCCACCTCTTTGGCTGTTCTGGTGTGGGGCGCATGGTCCGTGGCGATCACCGTGATTGTGTCGTCGGCAACGCCTTCGATCAACGCCAGACGATCCTCTTCGGAACGCAGAGGCGGATTCATTTTGTAGTTGGTATCGAACTTTTTGATGCACTCATCGGTCAAAGTCAGGTGGTGAGGCGTGGCCTCTCCTGTCACCTTCACGCCTTCGGCGCGGGCGGCACGGAGAAGTTTGACACTGCCTGCCGTACTGACATGCTGCATGTGGATCTTCCAGTCGATCTGACGGGCAAAAATGATATTGCGGGCAATGATGATCTCCTCCGCAGCGGCGGGGATCCCGTTCATTCCCAGCAGAACGGACCATTTGCCCTCGTGCATGACGCCGCCTTCGGCCAGTTTGTACTCCTCGCAGTGATCCATGATCGGCAGCTCGAAAGCCTTGGCATACTCAACGATGCGGCGCATCAGAGCGTGATCCTGGATACATTTGCCGTCATCGCTCAAAGCAACGACGCCGGCAGACTTGAGAGAACCGATGGGAGCCATCTCTTCTCCGGCAAGACCGACGGTCATACAGCCGCAGGGAAGCACACGCACAACGGCATCCTGGGATACAAGACGGTGGAAAAGCTCAATGGAACCCACCGTGTCCGCTGCCGGTTTGGTATTGGGCATGGCCACGATACTGGTGAAACCGCCGGCTGCAGCGGCAGCCGTTCCAGTGGCGATGGTTTCCGCCAGCGTGTTGCCGGGGTGACGCAGATGCACATGGACGTCAATAAATCCCGGAGCAACGACTTTTCCCTCCAGGTCGATCACCTGCGCACCGGCAAGAGCCGCAGGTTCGGCAAAACGGCCGTCCTGATCCACACCGATATCACCCTTGGTATCAATATTCCGTCCGGGGTCAATGACCCGGGCATTTTTCAAAATATAACTGTTCATTTTTTCACACATCCTACAAGGTAAAGAACTGCCATACGGATAGCCAGACCATTGGTCACCTGTTCAAGGATCACAGAATTGGGACCGTCTGCGATATCTCCCGTCAACTCCACATCGCGGTTGATGGGCCCCGGATGCATCACCAGCGCATCGGGCTTGAGATACTTCATGGTCGCGGGATTGAGTCCGAAAAATTTGGCATACTCCCCGGTACTGGGGAAAAATCCTGCCGTCTGACGCTCCCGCTGGATGCGCAGCATATTGACAACATCCGCATCCTTGAGGGCATCCTTGAGATTGTGGCAGACTCTCACGCCGATACTTTCAAACTCTTTGGGAACCATGGTGGCAGGACCGGCAACAGTTACGTTGGCGCCCAGCTTGAGCAGTCCCCAGATGTTGCTGCGGGCAACGCGGCTGTGGATGATATCTCCGACGATGGTAACATTCAATCCCGCCACACGGCCCTTTTTTTCACGGATGGTAAAGATATCCAGCAATGCCTGCGTGGGGTGACTGTGCGCACCGTCACCGGCATTGACCACGCCGCAGGAAAGATGCTGGGCGATAAAGGCCTGCGCCCCCGGAGCGGAGTGACGCATGACCACCAGATCGACCTGAAGCGCTTCGATATTTTTCACGGTATCCAGAAGCGTTTCTCCTTTGAGCAGACTGCTGGCCTGGGCCTGCATATTGACGATATCAGCAGAAAGGCGCTGTTCGGCAAGCTCAAAAGAGACCCGGGTACGGGTACTGGGTTCAACAAAAAAATTAACAACGGTCTTTCCCCGCAGAGCCGGAACCTTTTTCACCCGGCGCTCGGAGACCTTTTTGAATTCCTCGGCTGTATCGAGGATGTAAGTGATCTCGTCACCGGAGAGATCGTAAAGGGAGAGCAGATCTTTTCTCGTCCATTGCATGATTTATGAGATCCTTATTTTTGCCACTTCATATCGTAAATACCGGGCTCCTCAGAGGAGTCTCCGGCAAAGAGGACCTTGATTTTGTGACCGGCGGGAACAGTCAGATTGAAACCGACGAAATCCGCGCGGATGGGAAACTCCGGTTCCCCTCTGTCCACCAGAACCGCCAGACGGATCAGCCGGGGACGTCCGTAATCAGTCAGAGCATCCAGCGCAGCCCGGATCGTCCGGCCGCTGGAAAGCACATCATCAACCAGAATAATCAGTTTGTCATTCACATCAAAGGGGATACTGGTCTCGCGGATCAAAGGCAAACGGGACCGGTTGCCGATGTCATCACGGTACATGGATATATCAAGCGTCCCAAGATCAGGAGAACACTTGAACTCCTTTTCAAGCACCTCTTTGATCGCACAGGCAAGCGGAACGCCCTGCTGATGGATACCCACAAGCGCACACTCCCCGGAAGAAGAGGAGATCAGCTTGAAAATATCCGCAGCAAGCTGCCTTACCGCACCCTGCACTTCAGAGGAAGAACAGAGCATATTCAGTGTATTATCCATTTTTCCTTCTCTTTTTTCAAACCGGCAGGAACCTTTTTTGAAAAGTTTTCCGGCCGGCCGGTTAAAAAATACCGCCGGGTTTCCGGCGGTATCGATCATCAAATATAATTTTTTTCGCGGAGCATATCCAGTTCACGCACAAGATTCGGTGTGAAAAGCGCCTGATTTCCCGGTTCAAAAAGAGCTTTTGCACCCCAGAACCTGACCTCGTCGATCTCTTCACGCTGATACTTGAACGGACCGCCGAGCCAAAGTCCGAAAATACGGATATCTTCTGATTCGATCTCATTGCGCAGCTGCATATCAAACAGCTCTTTCAACTCCACAGGACCCGTCACGCCAAGCTCTTCGGCCAATTCCCGTCTGGCACCTTCAAGATAATCCTCACCCAGCATCAGGTGACCGCCCACAGCAGTATCCCATTTACCGGGCTGGATGTCTTTATCCATCGAGCGTTTCTGAAGCAGGATCCTGCCGCCGTCGGGATGAAACACGACCACATGAGAGGTGTGGTGCAGCAGCTTGGGATTGCCGTGGCACTGACTTCTCAAGGCCATACCGATCCGCCAGCCGTGACTGTTGTAAATATCAAGCAAATCGTCCATAAATCAAGTTTATCCCCGGATAATGGCCAGCAGTTCATCGCGCTTGCTTTCCATCAGTTCAAGCGTATCCGCTTCAACGATGAGACGCAGCAGAGGCTCGGTGTTGGAGGCCCGCACATTGAACCACCAGCGGGGGTATTCAGAGCTGACCCCGTCGAGCTCAAACATATTGCCGTCCGCATAACGGGAACGGATCGTGTCCAGAATGGGAGCCACATCGGCCACCTTGGAGTTGATCTCGCCGCTGGAAAAATATTTGCGCAGAGGTTTGACCAGTTCACTGACAGGCATATTCTTTTTGCAGATCAGATTGGAAAGCATGATAAAGGCAAGGCCCTGACTTTCCGCTGTAAAATTCTGCTTGAAGTAATAATGTCCGGAAAGTTCCCCGGCAAAGACCGCATCGTTCTCACGCATCTGGTTCTTGATGAACGCATGTCCCACACGGCAGCGGATGGCTTTGCCTCCGTTGGCTTCGATGCACTCCGGCACAGCACGGCTGCTGCGCAGATCATAGAGGATCGTCGCCGGTCCGCCGGAAAGAATATCCTGCGCAATAAGAGCTGTGAAAAGATCCATGGGGATGATATCGCCGTTGTTGTCGATAAAACCGCAGCGGTCGGCATCACCGTCAAAGGCGGCACCGAAATCAGCCCCCGTCTCTTTCACTTTGGCGCGGATGGCATCCAGCGTGTCCGTCTTGAGAGGATTGGCTTCGTGATTGGGAAATGTTCCGTCAAGCTCATCGTACATGGGAATGATCTCAAACATATCAGTAATGCCGGCGATCTCATAAAGTCCCATGCTGTTGGCGTAATCAACGACAACTTTGAGTTTGCGGTCAAGTTTGGCAAAGGAGCGGAGAAACGCCGCATATTCCGGCTTGATATCGTATGTGGATATCTTGCCGGGAGTGCTGCAGCTCTTCCATGACTCCGTTTCCGCAATGCGCTTGATATCCATGATGCCGGTGGCACCGGATATGGGAACGGCCTGCGCTTTGCAGAGTTTGAAACCATTCCATTCACCGGGATTGTGACTGGCAGTAATCATCACACTGCCGTCGGCCTTGAGCGTTCCGTTGGCGAAATAACTCTGGGGCGTAGAGGAGAGCCCCAGGTCGATCACATCAGCGCCCTGAG
>JAFVYP010000209.1 GCA_017508555.1 Lentisphaeria bacterium | reverse complement strand
GCAGCTGCACTCGATACAGCGCTCCCCCTCTGCCATGACCCGCTGCTGCGGCATGGTGGCAGCCACCTCTTTGAAAGTGGTTTTGCGCTCTTCAAGAGAGATCAGATCCTGTTTGGCTCTGTCGTTTTCAGAAACATCGTTGCGCAGGAAACCAGATCTTCTTTTTTCAGATCCTGCCAGGAACCGCGGGAAACAAAGATCTTGGACTCGGGTTCTTCTTCGATCCCCAGCAGATCCTTGCAGACAGCCAACGCGGTACGGCGGCCGGAGGCGACGCCCTCGACAACAGTAGCGGCACCGGAAACGCAGTCACCGGCGGCATAAAGTCCGGGCGCAGGCGTTTCTCCGTCAAGGCAGCCGTATTTATCCACAGGCAGTCCGGCGGGCGCGCAGGTTTTCTGACCGATGGCGGCGATCACGGTATCGGCCTCGACCTCAAAATCGCTGCCGGGGATCTCCACTGGCTTGCGGCGGCCGGAGGCATCCGGCTCACCCAGCTCCATCCGGCGGCAGGTAAGCACAAGATGGCTGCCGCACTTTTCCAATTTCACAGGAGCGATGAGGAACTCGAACTGAACGCCTTCCTCTTTCGCCTCGTGGATCTCGATCTTTTCAGCAGGCATTTCCGCTTCGGTCCGGCGGTAGAAGCAACGGACATCGCTGCTGCCCAGACGCACACTGCTTCTGACGCAGTCCATGGCGGTATTGCCGCCGCCGACGACGATGGTCCGGCCGGGATTGGGCGCAACATTGTCATTTTCCGCGATGTTCCGCAGGAAGTCGATACCGGGAACAGCCAGCTCCTCGCCGGGACAGCGGAGTCCGGAAGCCTGCCAGCAGCCGATGGCAATGATAACTGCATCAAATCCTTTTTTCAGATCATCCAGAGCCAGATCCTTCCCCAGGGTCCGGTTGAACTCAAAGGTGACGCCCAGTTTTTCAAAGTGGGCGATCTCCCTGTCAAGAACAGCCGTTTTGGGCAGTCGGTACTCGGGAATGCCGTAACGGGTCATGCCGCCCGCTTTGGGCATGGCATCAAAGACCTTGACGGCAACGCCTTTCCGGCGGAGATAATAAGCAGCAGCAAGTCCGGCGGGACCGGCGCCGACAACGGCAACCTTTTTACCGGTCTCTTCAGGAAGCGTTTCCATATAGGAATCGTAATACATATCCGCAGCCAGACGCTTGAAATCATTGATGGCAACGGGTTTGCCGTAAACGTTCCGGCGGCAGTCCTTTTCGCAGAAACGGGGACAGACACGTCCGATGGTCATGGGAAGCGGAATACGCTCCTTGATGATGGTCAGAGCCTTGAGGAAATCGCCCTGCCGTCCGGCACGGACATATTCTTCAACAGCCGCGTGCGCAGGACAGGCCAGCGTACAGGGGGCTTCGCAGTCTCCCGCATGTTCGCTCAACAGCAGATTGAGGGCCGTGCGGCGCATATCCCAAACCTCATCGGTGTTGGACTCAATGGCCTGTCCGGCAGAGGGACAGGCGGAACAGGACGGCAGGAAACGTCCGGTTTTCTGATCTTTGACCACACAGACAAAACAGCTGGTGGTCTTGCTGACACGCTGCTCACGGCAGAGAGAGGGGATCTCGATGCCGTTGGCACGGGCCACTTCCAGAATGGTCTGACCGGGTTCGGCGGTGAACACGCGGCCGTCAATGGTAAACTCTATACTCATTTTCAGTTTTGCTCTCCTATATCCTTCCGGAAAATGGCGTTTTCGGACAGACGTCCAGACAGCTGTTGCAGCGGGTGCAGGCTGCCGGATCGATGTTGAAGTTCTCATCAATAGCGTTGACCGGACAGGTTCTGATACACATCTTGCATTTGATGCACTTGTCTTTATCCACAGCAAGTTTCACAAAGGCGTTGCACTGACGGGCCGTACACCGGTTGTTCTTCACGTGATCGATATATTCATTGCGGTAGTAACGCAGCGTCGCCAGCACCGGGTTGGGAGCCGTTTGTCCCAGACCGCAAAGGGCGCCGGCCTTGATCTTTTTGCCCAGATCTTCCAAAAGATCCAGGTCAGACTCTTTGCCCTTGCCCGCAACGATGCGCTCAAGGGTCTCAAACATACGCATGGTCCCCACGCGGCAGAAGGTGCATTTTCCGCAGCTTTCACGGTGCGTGAAATCCAGGAAGTAACGGGCCGTTTCCACCATACAGCGGTCCTTGCCAATAACGATCAGGCCGCCGGATCCCATGATCGCGCCCAGAGCCTTGAGGGAGTCATAATCCACAGGCGTATCAAACAGCTCCACAGGAATACAGCCGCCGGAGGGTCCGCCGGTCTGCACGGCCTTGACGGAATCTCTGTCAGCACCGCCGATCTCAAACACGATCTCATTGAGAGTCGTTCCCATGGGAACCTCCACCAATCCGGGATTCTTCAGGTCTCCGGCCAGAGCAAAAAGTTTGGTTCCCTTGCTGTTTTCCGTTCCGACTTTGGCAAAGGCCTCCCCGCCTTCACGCAGGATCACCGGCACGTTGCCGAAGGTCTCAACGTTATTGATCATGGTGGGATACCCCTTGTATCCGCTGTCGGTGGGGAACGGAGGACGGAAACGGGGCGTACCGCGTTTACCCTCCAGAGAAGCGATCAAAGCGGTCTCTTCACCGCAGACAAAAGCGCCGGCACCCTCTTTGATGATGATCTCAAGTTTGCGGCCGTTGACCACGTTGAGCTGCGCCTTGTAAATCTGTTCAATGGCGATTTTAAGGTGCTTGATCGCCATGGGATACTCTGCACGGCAGTAGATGAAAAGTTTGGTGGCTCCCATGGCGTACGCGGCAATGAGCATACCTTCCAGCAGCTGATGGGGAACACTTTCCATCAGAGAACGGTCCATAAAGGCGCCGGGGTCACCCTCGTCGGCATTGCAGATGAGGATCTTTTCCTCCGCCTGCTTGGCCGCCAGAAAACTCCACTTCGTTCCGGTGGGGAAACCGCCGCCTCCGCGTCCGCGCAGTCCGGAGATCTTCACCTGATTGACAACCTCTTCAGGAGAGAGGCTCAGGGCTTTTTTGAGACCCTCATAACCGCCGTTGGCAATGTAGTCATCCATATTCGTCGGATCGACTTTTCCGGCCAGGGCAAGCACTTTGACCAGTTCATGGGCCTTGCGCTTTTCCGGGATGACAAAATGGTTGTTTTCCCCCAGAGCCAGAATATTATCAACAGCTTCATCCGTTCCCTTCACGTCGCGGTAAAGGATGGATTCCCCGCTGTCAGTCACAGCTTCGACCACAGGTTCAGCGTAGCAATGTCCGAGACAGCCCACGCCGATCACAGGGATATCCCCTGCTTTTTCCTTGAGTTTTTCAAAAACTTTATCGGCTCCGGCCGCGATACCGCAGCTGGCCACGCCTACACGCAAAAATCTGATCTTCATTTTTCTGCGTACTCCTTGAGGATTTTCTTAAGATTTTTTCTGTCGAGTTTGGCGTAAACTTTGCCGTTCACACTCATAACGGGAGCAAGACTGCAGCATCCGAGACAGGCGACCGTTTCAACGGAAAAAATACCGTCAGCATCCGTCTCACCGGGGTCAAGTCCCAGTTCCTGCTTGAGCCATTCGTGAACAAGGGGCGCCCCCTTGATATGGCAGGCTGTTCCGTCACAGACGCAAATCTGGTATTTGCCGGGTTTGACCCGCTTGAACTGAGCGTAAAAGCTCAGCACGCCTTCGACTTCCACTTCGGGAATATTGAAATATTCCGCAGCGGCCCGGATGGCATCGTCAGAAACGTAGCCCTCGACGGCCTGGATCTGCTGCAATCCCTTGATGAGATTGCTGGATTCAGGATCGATCTGTTTCAAAAAAGAATATTGTTCGTCCATAATAAAAAACTGCTCCTTGACAGCTTTTTCCGACGGCCCATTCGCCCCGGAACCGTCTTAATTATTATTATAAATAAATATGTCCATAATATACCTCTTGAACCAAATCATTACAAGTTTATTTTTGTTTTTTTTCATTTTTCACCGGAATACATTTGACAAATCATTTTCTCCGGTTTAATTTATCATCGGCGAGGAATATCACAAGCCGGAAAACAGGAAAAATCCACTGTAAGCGAAAGGCAGATTTTGATAATGAACAGAATCGATTTACCGTTCCGGAGCAGCGGCAGCTGGATCTGGTTGAATTCATGTGTGCACAGTGACTCTTTTCTGCTCTTCAGAAAGGAATTCAACTGCGATTCGGCGGATACAGATGTCGATCTCTGGATATCAGCCCATACCGCCTACCAGCTTTTCATCAATGAACGGCTCATCGCTTTCGGCCCCCGCGGCCATGCCGTTCCCAGCTCCTGCTATGCGGATCTGCACAACATCGGTTTTTTCATGCAGCCCGGCGTCAACGTGATCGCCGTCAAAGTCTTTTACAACACCTCCGGCGGAGCCGGACTGACAGCGGAACACACACCCGGTTTCTGGTGTCAGGCCTTTGCCGGAAAAGAACAGCTCTTTGTCAGTGATGAGACCTGGGATGTGATGCAGGCTGACTTCTTTACCGGCAGAAGACCGCGGATCGCGCCGGAAGAGGGCATGACGGAAATCTTCCACTCCGAAAACTGTCCCTCTGACTGGAATCGCCTGTCAGACGCCCCCATAAGCAGCTGGCGCAAACCGGACAGAATCATCCCGGCGGATGATTTCCCACTCACACTGGAACCTGATCCCATCCCCCCGCCGGTCATCCTGCCGGAAAGTCCGGCGTTTTCCCTCTGGGACAGCGGCAGGATCCTCTCCTGCCCCTACTGGACAGGGGTCTGCTTCAACACAGCCAAATACACCAATCCCGATACCTTTGCCGCCGCCGGATACATCTTTGCGGAAGAGGCGGCAAAGGTCGAGGTGCTGCTGTATTCTGACGATCCCTTCAAATTGTACTGCAACTGTTCTCCTGTCAGCGCAGGACAATATGAATACGGCCGGGAAATCAGGACCCTTGAGCTTGTCCCCGGCTGGAACAGACTGCTGCTTTACCAGACCCCTCTGGCCAATTCCATGGGGTTCATGATGATCTTTCTCAACGACAACATCTCCGTCAGACAGGATACCATCGGTTCTGCCGATGAGGGCTGGTGTCTCACACAGCCTCTGCGCCTGACCCTTGCGGAAGCGACCCCCTCTCTCCGTCTGGAGCGGCTTTCTCTTACGACCTGTTCCTGCGGTATCGGCGACATTCCCTGCATTGAGGAACTGCTCAAATACTCCATGCTTGAAAAGGGAGATGTCAGCTCATTCTGCGGCGAGATGTACTCCGGAGATTACTGCATCTGGAAACTTCCTGAGACCCATTACGGTTTTCTGCGTCTGAAAATTTCCGGCGGCATCGGTGATATCGTTGACGTTTCTGTTTCCACAGGCTTTTCCAACGGTTTTGCCGGTTCGGAGGGACGCAGAAGCCTCGGTACGCTCTTTTGCAGAGGAAGTGAATGTACCTATCTGCTTTCCGTGCCGGATGACTGTCTCTTTGCCGGTATCTTTATCCGCTCTTCCCGCAGCGGCGTCAAAATCGAAAGCCTTGAATTCAGACCCCTGGGCAGAGAGCTTTGCAGAGAGGCTTCATTTCATTCCTCTGATAAAATCCTCAATCAGATGTGGGACGCCGGACAAAAACAGCTTTACCGTACCATGAGCATGATCCCTCTGGCTGACTCAAGAGCCTCGCTGGATCTCTTTCTTTTTGATGCCTACGCCCTTGCTGTCAATGCCGCCTCCGGCATCGGTGACGGCAGTTACATGACAGCTCTGCTGCGCCAGTTCCTTGATTCCCAGCTTGAAAACGGAGATATCCCGGCGCTGACCCACAGTTCAAGACGCAAACAGCAGCTGCATCACATGTTCTTCCTGCCAAAATGGATACTGCTCAATTACAGCTTCACTCAGGATGCGGCAGAACTGGAATCGACCCTTCCGGCTCTGACTTTTGTCCGGGAGTTTTTTGAATCCATGATCGAGCAGGATTCCGGCCTTCTGGTATTCCCGGAAGACTGGGCCAAAACGGACAGCCGTCTGAGCAGCATTGATTTTTCAAACGGCCGGATTTCCTGCTGTCTCAACGCCCTCTTCTGCCGCTTTCTGCTTTCCACTGCCGATGTTTACCGGCTCTCTCCCAACGGAAGGGGAGAAGCTGCGGTCTGTGTCAAACTGGCCGGCAGGATCGCTGAACGTCTCAGAGAAACATGCAAAGACGCCGGCAAAGGACTCTTTTACACCTGGGCTGAAAAAGAAAAAACTTCTGAGATTTTCGACTGTTTCAGCAATTTCTGCGCCATGTACGGCGGCATCATGGATCCGGAAGATTTTGAAACGTTTTTCTACACATTCTTTTCCTACGATCCCCCCTTCGTCAAGTTTGACGGCATGACCCCTTACTTCAGTTTCCTTTTTACAGAAATGATGTTTGCCTGCGGTCAGCGCCAATGGAGTTTCCGTTACATGCGGGATTACTGGGCCTCACGGCTGGATATTTCCGGCGGCTCCTGGAGGGAAAACAACGGCGTTCCGGCAAGAACAGCGCTGTTCAACGGAACGATCGTATCCCCCAACATGTTTCTTATCAAGGAGGTGCTGGGCATCCGCCGCAGCGAAACGGAAAACGGCGTCATCTTCTTCCATCCCGGCGCAGACTTTGTGGAAAGCGCAGAGGGAACGGTTCCCATGCACAACGGCCGTCTGCTGGTCAAATGGCAAAGGTCGGAAGACGGCGGTCTGGACGTGCTGCTGGATTCAGATGTCCCCGTGGCGATCATGCCGGAGTTGAGTGCGGAACATCTCCACAAGACCTCTTTCCAGCTCAGCGAAGGGGTCACGCTGCTCAAGCCGCCGGAAGATTTTGAGGATGACCTCTCATTCTGAAGCATCCAACTCACGGAACTTCAGCGGTTTTCCCCGGTATTTTTCAAGCAGACGGATATAGTCAGCAGAAGGGATCTCCACCGCGCCGAAAGAGGCGGTGACGCTGGTGACCATTTGGGTATCCACAAGAACGACGCCCTTTGCTTTCAGCACATCGGCCATTTTGACAAAGGCAAATTTGGAGGCGCCGGATCTTTTGTAAAACATACTTTCTCCGCAAAAGATCCGGCCGATGGATATGCCGTACAGACCGCCGACAAGCTCTCCCTGACTGTCATAGGTCTCAAAGCTGTGCGCATATCCCATTTTGTGAAACTCACAGTAGGCGTCGATCACCTGAGAAGTGATCCACGTTCCCGGTGCCTCTTTGCGCAGAGCCCGGGCGCATCCCCGGATAACAGCAGGAAAATCATGGTCGATCCGCAGAGAAAAGTCCATTTTTTTCATTTCCCTGACTAAACTGCGGGGGATATGGAAATCTTCCAGCATCAGCACACCGCGTTCAAGCGGCGCGCACCAGGGAATAACATCGTATTCCTCTCCGAAGGGCCAGGGAAAGATCCCGTGCATATAGGCATCTTTGAGCAGCCCGGTGTCGATCGTCCGTGAAACGGCGACGATGCCGTTTTCATCTGCATTTTCCGGCGGCGGAAAAACACTTTCAGCGCACATCTCTTTTCCCCGTAAAGGCAATGGAAAAAATCAGCGCCGCCGCCAGAAAGAGGGGATAATACAAAGCGCCCATCAATCCGAAAAAGGAGACCCCCACGCCGGCAGTTCTGGCACATCCGATGGCGATCAGGATCTGAGCGCCGTAGGGGATCAGACCCTGAACGGCGCAGGAAGCCGTATCAAGAATACTTGCGACCCGGCGGGGATCACAGCCGTATTTGAGAGAAAGCTCCCGGGCAACGGGACCGGCTATAACGATGGCGACCGTGTTGTTGGCGGTAAACAGATTGATACAGCTGACCAGAAGCGCAATGCCGCACTCACAGCCTCTGCGGCCGGAAACGGCGTGTTCGATTTTGTTGAGGATACAGCGGATACCGCCATTGTGACGGATCAAAGCAAGCAATCCTCCGGCCAGAATGGCAACGATCAGCGTTTCAGACATGCCCAGAGTCCCTTTGCCAGCTTCGGCAAGCGCCGCAAGAAGAGTGAATTTGCCGATACAGATCCCAATAACAGAAGCCATGACAACGCCGGAAAACAGCAGGGCCATCACATTCATTCCCGCAAGGGCGCCGATGAGAATAGCCAGATAGGGGATCACGGAAACAATATGTTTGGGCGTTATTTTTTCAAGAGCGGCAGGAGTACCGCAGCTCTTTCCGGCAAAGAGGTAGAGGATAAGAGCGGCAACAGCGGCAGGGAGGATCATTTTGAAGTTCATCACAAACTTATCCCGCATGGCGACATTCTGTGTCCGGGTGGCTGCGATCGTGGTATCAGAGATCATGGACATATTGTCTCCGAACATCGCGCCTCCGACCACAGCGCCGAGCATCAAATGAGGATCACCCTCCACAGTCTGGATCAATCCGGCGGCAATAGGCGTCAGAGCAGCGATCGTCCCGCAGCTGGTCCCGACTGCCAGAGAGATGAAACAGGAGACAAGAAAAAATCCTGCAAGCAGCAGATTTTCAGGGATCAGATGACGGGAGATCAGCACAGTGGCATCCACAGCCCCCATAGCTTTGGCCGTTGCGGCAAAAGCTCCGGCAAGGATAAAAATGAGGCACATGATCATAATGTTGCTCTCGCCCATTCCTCTGGCATAGATCTCCATTTTATCCTCCAGTTTCCGCTTACGGTCAAGCAGAAAGGCGGAGGCGGAAGAGGCGAGAAATGCAACAGGCATGGGAATACTGTAAAAATCCCGCGCCCAGAGGGAAAGTCCCAGATAGAAAACGACAAAGACGCCAAAGGGGATCAGCGCCTTGAAACGCGCTTCCCGTTCGGGAAAAGAGGGCATATTTTCCATAAAACACCTGTTTGTTTTAAGCTCGTGATAAAGAAATGCTTAATTTATCACACAAACAGGCCTTTGTCAAATCTTGTATCCGGGACGTTCAATATGAGAAACCGCCGCACGGAACACCCGCATAAAGTTGCCGGAAAGGATCTTACGGATATCATCATCGCTGTATCCTCTCTGCACCAGACCCACAGTAAAAAGCGGCCAGTTGGTCCATGCCATACTTTCAAACATCTCCTCCGTCATTTCAAAGGGAGGCATTTTTTCAGGCCAATAGGCTTCAAAGCGGGTATGGACCGGAAATTTCGGTCCCCAGTGGAAAGGCGCACCGCAAAGATGAGAATTATCCGTTGAAATAGCGACGTGATCCACGCCGAAATTTTCAGCCACATAATCTATATGATCCAGAAATGTCCTGATATCTCCCTTGCCGTAAAGGAAATAGGGCAGCGTACAAATACCGATATACCCTCCAGATTCCACGATGGCACGGATCGTTTCATCACTCTTGGCACGGATATGAGGCGTCAGACGCCCCACAGCCGTGTGACTTGCGATCACAGGTTTTTCAGACCACTGCGCCGCTTCCGCAGCACTTCTGTTTCCGGTATGCGCCACGTCGATGATGATCCCCACGCGGTTCATCTCGCGGATCATTTCACGGCCAAAGCCGCTCAGACCGGCATCGGCTTTTTCTGCACAGCCATCGGCAAGAAGATTGCGGCGGTTGTAGGTCAGGTGCATCATCCGCACACCTAACTGGAAAAAGACCGTCAGCAGATATTTGCTCTCATCCACCGGGGACAATTCATGGACGACCGGCACACCGCAAGTCGTAAATCCCAATCCGATTTTTCCTGCCTGATACACCTCTTCCATCTGTTCCGGCCAAACCACGCGGCGGTAGATCTCCGGATACAGATCACAGAGATAAGTCAGGCGCGCAAGACGCTTTATCAGTTCCCCCGGAACGGAACTTTCGATCCCGGCATTGAGAAAAATGCAGTTGACACCGGCATATTCAAGCGCCTTCAGGCACTCCGCTTTCATGGCCGGATCACGCATGAAATCCAGCATGTGCTGCTGCTCAAAACGGTTCCCGAAGGAACGGACATCATAGCCGCCTTCAACACTCTGATCGGGAACCTCCCCTTTGGGCATGAATCCATAGGCTTCACAGACAAAGGAATTGCGGTGAAGCTCAAGTCCATGTTCCAGCTCCCGTTTGGAGGGAGCCAGCAGTTTCAATGCCACTTCACGGCTGTATTCCATGTTGCGGCACAAATACATTCTATCCATAAATTTTCTCCATCAAAGTATATTATTGGACTGCGCTCTGACTTTTGCGGTATTTTTCAGCGAGAGAGGAGCTGTACTCTCCGGCACCGGGCGTATTTCCAAGCCCCTTCAGAGAGGGGACAGCGGAATACTTTTTGCCGTTGATCGAAAAATCTTTTCCGGCATCAATACCCTTGCCGCGGAAGGGGAAGCTCTTCCTGACCGGAGGAACGGGGAAATCTTTACCGGATCCTTCCGCAAACACCTCGTTTTCCATATCCGCAGAAAAGTTATTTCCGTAACTGCTGTTCAAACGGAACTTGCGCTCGTTCCAGTTTTTTCGCATAACATTACCGGCAAAGATCTCCACCGGAGGAATATGGCCTTTCCGCTGATTGACGATATTGTTCAAAAGATAGATCTTCTGCCGTTTGTTTCCGTAATTTTTCTCAAAAGCGGAAGGATTGAGCAGATAATTGCTGCCGTAAAAGGTGTTATTGCAGATCCACACCGCTTCGTCGGAATCCGGATGCTGTTTGCCGCAAAGGAAAAACATCTGCATCCCGTTGAGCGTACTCTGATAAAAGAAGTTTTTGTAAATGTAATTCCGCCTTGTCTGAGGATACCAGTGATAGGCGTGAAAACGCATATAGATACCGCTGTCGATCAGCAAATTTCCACGGACATGAGCAAAACTGCCGTTTTTGCAGTTGATCCCCACACTGGCCATATTGCGGACAACATTGTTCTCAATGACTGTATGGCCGCTGCTGCGGATGCCGATACCGATCAACCCCTGACTGACGATATTGCCTCTGACGGTGTTATCGCTTCCGGCGCCCAGAAGATCGACCCCTGTATCTGCTGAGTGTTCCTGATCGCTGACAAGATATTTGAATGTCAGATAGATCAGCCAGCTGGCACGGGGTGTCTGCATCCCAAGATATTTGGCCCCGATAAAATCAAGAGAGATCCAATTATCTTCAACCAGATTACGGGCCGCTCCCTCAAGGATCTCTACCCGGCTGACGCCGTGACGCAGTCTGTTGCGGAGGATCCGGTTATCTGATGCCTGTTTGCCGGTAATGGTTATCGCAGTCTTGACATTGCGGATCTCCAGATCCTCAACGGTGACAAAACCGGCATTTTCAAGAACAAGCCCCCTGCCCTCTCCCGCACGGATCACGTGTTTGCCGGGATCACGCCCGTCAGCAAAACGGCAGTAAAGCTGCCCCTTGTACCACCCGGCAACGCATTGAACCACCGGCCAGAATGGCTCTTTGTGTTTCATTTTATAATCGATCTGTTTGCAGAACACACGGGTATCTTCCGGCAGAGAAAGTACATCCAATCCGCAGAGAAGCTGACTTCTGTCATACCCCTTCGGCGCAGGACGCATCGCCAGATGACTGATGACGATCTCGCCGGGCAGCACCTTCCTGCGGGCAAGATTCATCCGTCGTCTTCCGATCAGGACGATCTGGCGCCCGTCCACAGTCACGCATGCCGGCGCGGCTGCCAGGTCTGCACGCCAAACTCCGGAACCGATTTCCGGCGCTTTTTTCCAGTTTTTGACCTCTTTGCCGCCGTCAAGAATGGAAAGATATTGACCGTTCCTGCCGCGGATCCCGCGCAAAGTGATCCCCTTTCCCCTCCTGCCGGAAGGGACTTTCTGCTCTGTCAGATAATGGATCCCCGGCAGAAGCGTCACGACGTCTCCGGGAGACGCAAACTTCAATGCTTTTTCAAGAGTTTTCAATGGCTTTTTCTGCGTTCCGGGAAAAAAATCATTGCCCCCGGGGGATACATAATATGTTGTTCCCCACAGAACCACACTGTTCAGCAACAGAAAAAGCGTAAAATAAAATTTTCCGTTTTTCACTTTTCTCTCCTCAATAACGGTATTCCACTCCATTGATGATATAATCGATCCGTCCCCGTTCGCTCTTGATGTAGAGAAGAACATCCAATAAGCCGAACTCCGCATGCTGGCGGGTATTTTTCACAACACCGTCTTTACGCAGATAATTGACGGTCTCATTGTGCCGCTTGCTCATGCGATTGGCCTTGCGCAGGTGTTCCATCATGGGATAATGATTGCTCTTCTGGGAGTTGGCACTGCCGTACTCAAGATTGGCAAACGTATTTTCCATTCCCCAATCCACCACAAGCACCTGTTCTGAGCCTTTGCCCTTGACAGGGATCCGGGCATTGTAATAAGTTTCCATCTTGATAACGGTCGTCGATCCCTGATTTCCGGCCACATAACCGCTCATGCCATATCCGCGGGATATGTATGTCGGATTTTCCGGACTGCCGGGACAACGGAAAATCGCCAAACCGTTCCGGTAATACTTTTTGGTCGATCCCAAATAAGCATGTCCGAGAAAATACGGCGTCAGCAGTCCGTCCCAGGCTCCGCCCATGCCGCTGTCGATGATCACATTGTTGGCATAGCCCTGCGGATACCAGTTTTTATTGTCTGCCGTATATTGCGTCATGTTCACCCCGAACTGCTTCAAATTTGAAACACAGCTGGCTGTATGCGCTCTCTCACGGGACTTGCTCAACGCAGGCATCAGCATCGCCG
>JAFVYP010000208.1 GCA_017508555.1 Lentisphaeria bacterium | reverse complement strand
GTTTTTCCCCTCCCCGCGATACCATCGACCCTTGTCGGGAACAGCGCGTTATAAAAAACTTGCATGGATTGCAGATAAATCCACTAAAAAGCGTGAAAATCCATAGTAAAAACGGCAAAGAGAGCTATATTAATCCATGTAAAATCAACTGTACTAAAATGAGGATTTTTCATAATGAAGATCTGTATGATGTCGCTGATGATGGAAGACTCTCCGGTGGAGGAGATCGTTTCAACAGCTCTTGCCTGCAAAATGGATGGGATCGACTGGATCGGTCTCCATGACAAAACGGCCTCTTATCTGCGGAAACTTTGCGATGACAATGGACTTTATATCGCTGCTCATACGATGTTGAAGAGGGGATTTATCAACGATGATCCCAGGTATTTCGATGAGTTCAAAGCCTCGCTGGATGATGCCTGTGTGCTGGGGGCGCCTGTGATGATGCTGCCTCCTTTTGCCCGGAGCGCCCAGCAGAGCATGGCGGATGACCGCAAGCGCTATGCCGAATATTATGCCAAGGGCTGTGAACTGGCGCAGAAGGCGGGCGTGACGCTCACGCTTGAAAGTACCGGTTTTCACAACAGTCCCATCACCACCGCCGATGAATGTCTGGAGATCCTGAAGCAGGTTCCCGGTTTGAAGGTGACTTACGATCAGGGCAATGTGGCAACGGCGGCAGACCCCTGCGAAGCCTTTTTGAAACTGCGGGAATATGTGGTCCATTTCCACGTGAAAGACTGGTATGTTTCCGATACAGAAAAGGACGGTTACACACTCAAACGCTGCGGTAAATTCTACGGCGATGCCACCATCGGCGAGGGGGATATGGATCTGCGCTCCTTCTGGAAGCTGACCAATGACCGGGAACGCACGCTTTTTGTGAATCCCGAGACCCGGGATTACACCGGAAAACGTACTGCGCTTGAGACCTTCAAGCAGGTCTGCGCCGAGATGAAAAGCTGGGAAGCATAAAAGGGCTTGGCTATGTCTTTGAGCGAGGCGCAAAAGCAGTATATCCGGGATGTCCGTGAAGAACTTGAGCAGCTTATCCGCGACCTTTGTGCCATTCCGGCACCTTCGCTCCATGAGGAAAAAAGGGCGGCTTTCTGCCGGGACTGGTTTGTCAGAAACGGCTTTGAAAATGTGACAGTGGATGAGGCCTGCAATGTTCTTGCGCCGGTGAGCGTCACGGAGGATAATCCGCTTTTTGTGGTCATGGCCCATACGGATACGGTTTTTCCGGATATGGAAAAACTGCCCTTTTCCGAGGATGAGAAATTCATGTATTCTCCCGGCGTGACTGACGACACGGCCAATCTTGCCGTGCTGATGATCTGCGCCCGTTATTATTTGCAAAACCATCCTTCCCGGGATCACGGCGTTCTTTTTGTTGCCAATTCCAGTGAGGAGGGGCTGGGCAACCTCAAGGGATGCCGCTGTATCATGGCGCGTTACGGACACCGTGTGCGGCAGTTTCTGACTGCTGACGGTCTTTATCCAGCCCGGATGGTGACCCGGGCTGTCGGTTCTCACCGTTACCGGATCAGGGTATCGACAGAGGGAGGACACTCCTTTGCCAATTTCGGCAACCGCAATGCGATCGCAGTCCTTGCCTCTCTTACCACCTTGCTTTACAGCATGAAAGTTCCGCAGGAGGGGAACAGCCGCACCACCTACAATGTGGGCACTGTTTCCGGCGGTACTTCTGTCAACACCATTGCTCAGGATGCGGAAATGACCTTTGAATACCGTTCCGACAGCCGGAACTGTCTTGCAAAGATGAAGCGCTTTCTGGAAAATGCAGTCGAGACATTCCGTGCTTCGGGAGCGGAGATCTCTGTGGAACTGATCGGAGACCGTCCCTGTTCCGGAGAGGTCGATCCCGGTGCCTTTGATCTTCTGAAAAACAAAGTCCGCTCCGCCATTGGGGATATTGTCGGAGAGGAAGCTGTTGAAGCGGCAAGTTCAACAGACTGCAACATCCCTCTGTCTCTGGGGATCCCTGCTGTCTGTATCAGCTGCTGCCGTGGTTCCGGCGCCCATACCCGGTCTGAAAAACTGGAAAAGGCCAGCCTTGCGGAGGGATGCAGCCTGCTGCTGGATATCCTTTTCCGAGATTGAATTTCCCTCTTTCAAATTGAAACGGCGCACTTTTTCCGTCTGAAAAGGTGCGCCGTTTTGCCGTGGTGATCTACGCTCTGCTCAGGGAGAAAAATCTCAGAGTTCTGTCAGAACGCCTCTTTCTGTAATATGGGCGGTGATGAGGCTCTTGGGCGTGACATCAAAGGCGGGATTGAAAACCTTGACCCCGCTGCAATGAAAGATCTCATCGCTTTTGCGCTCTTCGATGGGAATACAGGAGCCGTCGGGGATCGCATAATCAATGGTCGAGTAGGGCGCGGCAATGTAAAAGGGGATGTTGTGGTATTTGGCCGCGATGGCGACCTGATAAGTGCCGATCTTGTTGGCACTGTCGCCATTGGCGGCAATGCGGTCAGCTCCAACGATGACCATGTCGATTTTGCCCTGAGCCATGACGGATGCGGCCATATTATCACAAATGGTGTATGTTTCCACCCCGGCCTGAGCCAGTTCCCAGGCCGTCAGGCGGGCGCCTTGCAGAAGGGGACGGGTCTCATCGGAATAAACAGTGATCTTTTTGCCCTGTTCCATGGCCCGGTAAATGGGGGCCAGAGCAGTTCCCATGCCGCAGGTGGCCAGGGCACCGGCGTTGCAGTGGGTGAGGACTGTCATGCCGTCCTGGAGAAGTTCAGCACCGGCTTCTCCGATCCTGCGGCAGAGCTGTGCATCTTCCTCCATGATGGCCAGGGCCTCATCCAGCAGACGCTGCTGGATATCAGATATATTGGCCGATCCGGCCGCTGCGGCGCAGCAGCGGTCAACAGCCCACATCAGATTGACTGCCGTGGGACGGGAACTTTTGAGATATTCTGCTGTTTTTTCAAGCTGCCGGCAGAATGCTGTCAAATCTGTTTCTCTGAAACGGGCCGCGCAGACGGCCAGTCCCACCGCCGCCGAACAGCCGATCGCCGGGGCCCCCCGGACACAGAGACGTTTGATGGCATCGTAAACGCCTTCGGGCGTTATCAGTTCCAGACGTTCAACTTTCTGCGGCAGAAGGGTCTGATCCAGAATGTCCAATTTGCCGTAAGGGGAGATCCTGGCTCCCGGTGCAATATGTTTTTTGCCGTTTTCGTCAATGTATTGTACTGTAACAGGAAGCGTTTTGATGGTCATAGAAGGTTATTTCCTTACGCTGAGGCGTGCCAGCAGGGCGCCTACGGCAAACTCAGTCCGCAGGATATGAGGTCCCAGGCCCACACCGGTAAAACCATGTTCCAGAAGGAAGTCGTTTTCGTAATCGGTAAATCCCCCTTCGGGCCCCACTGCCAGAAGCACGGGACTTCCGGCAAAGTCCTCGGGGACGGCTTCAGCTCCGGGAATACCCGCGATACGGCTGGCGCCGGGAAGGATCTCCGGCAGTTCATCTTCAATAAACGGCTTGAAACGGGGATGAAAATGGATCTCCGGCAGAATGGTATCGGCACACTGTTCCAGAGCCAGACGCAGTTCGTTGCTGATATACTCTTCTCTGAGCCGTGATCCCTGCCAGAAACTTTTTTCCACCTTGAAGGAGTTGATGAAGTCGATCCTCTTGACCCCCATTTCCACCGCGCAGTTCAGAACTTTTGTGTAGGTCTGAGGGCGGGGCAGGGCAATGAGCAGAACGACCGGCAGGGGCGGCGGCGGAGCATCTTCCGCCGCAAAACGCAGAACGGCTGATGTCTCGTCGATCTCAAGGACCTCAGCATGTCCGCGCATCCCGCCCAGAAGTCCTGCCCGGCAGAGCTTGCCGGGGGCGGCCTTGATGACTGTACGCAGCTGCTGGTGACGCCGTCCGGTGATCCGGACAACGTCACTTGAGATGAAATCCTGATCTTCTAAAAGTAAGAGGTTCACTTGACTGAATAGATCCAGCTGCCGGAAACGGCATCAAAGGTTCTTGAGACGTTGGTATCATTGAGCGCGGCTTTATCCAGCAAAGAGGCGATCTCGACTGCCTTTTCCGCCTTGCCCGCGCGGGAGGCGATATCCGCAGCTGTTCCGGTGAAGGGAGCGATCTCTGTCAGTGTTTTCCGCAGTTCCGCCGCCAGTTCCAGAATACCGTTGGCGGCCAGCTTGTACGCCTGAACTCCCGGCTGGTGGAAAGCATTGATGTTGATGAATTCCGCATAGACGGCCACAGAACGCTCATAAAGGGCGATGATCTGACCGAGAGAAAATTCATCCAGCTGCGGCAGTTTGATCTGGATGGTCTGGCGTCCCTTGCTGCGGAGCGCAGCCGAAAGGCCTTCGAGGAAACCGTGGAGATAATCCCCCATCGTCACCTGATCGCCCATATTGATCTTCCGGGCATCGGCAAGGATCTCAATGAAAGTGGCAAAGAAATCATCCCGCCCGTCATTGAGCTGCTGGATGAAGGCATGGGCATCTGTACCGCCCTTGTTGCCGAAGACGTTGAGACCCTGATTGACCTGTTTTCCGTCAAGATCAAGGGCTTTTCCCAGACTTTCCATGACCAGCTGCTGAAGATAGCGTGAAAGCAGAACCAGACGGTCACTGTAAGGCACGATGACCATGTTGCGGTCGCCTTTGCCTTTACCGGCAATATACCACATGGCGGCCAGCATCATTGCGGGATTGGCTTCGGGCGCGTTGGTCCTTGTCCAGACATCCATGGCGCAGGCACCGGAAAGGAACTTTTTGAAATCGACTCCGGTCAGTGCGGCAGGAACATGTCCCACGATGCTTGTTTCGCTGGTGCGGCCGCCGATGGAATCGGCCATTTCAAAGACTTTGAGCCACTTGCCGTTGCGGGCATGCTGGTCCAGCTCGCTGCCTTTCATGGTGACGGCAACGGCGTGACGGGCAAAGTCAAGACCGCAGGAGGCGTAAAAATCCTCCATAGCGATCATATTGTTTTTGGTTTCCCGGGTTCCGCCGGATTTGGAGATCACCAGCTGGATGGTCCTTTCGGGATCCATCACCTGAAGAAGATCGGCAAATTCAGCGGAGTCGGTATTGTCAAGAAAATAGAGTTTGAGATTGCCGCCGCGTTTTTCCCTTGAAAGTTCGTTCCAGTAGGGACCGTTGACGGCGAACTGCATGAGCTGGGGACCCAGCGCGGAGCCGCCGATACCGTTGACGACGAGGGCGTCAAAGGTTTTGCCGGTGGCTCCGGTGATCTCCCCGGAACGGACTTTGGCAGCAAAGTCTTCGACTTCGGCAAAAAGCGCGCTCTGAGGATAAGTCATACGGTCAGTGAAATGGGTCACTTTGCGTTTTTCATCAGGATTTTTGATTTCTCCGGCCTCAATGCGGGCGACCTCTTTTGCCGCGCGCTCAAAGAGAGGCTTGAGAGCATCGATATCCTGACTGTTGAAATCCATGCCGGCAAAAGCGATGGAAAAACCGCTTGCGGCATCGGTCAGTGTGTACTGTCTGTTGCGAGTGACCCAATCCATGATACTCAAACTCCTTGAGGAAAATTACTCTTCGATCTGATCGGCGATGGAGTCATCGATCTCGTGGTTGGCCGTGACCTGCTGGACGTCATCCAGATCCTCCATGCGTTCCAGAAGGCGCAGCACCTGAGAGGCGACTTTGGCATCGGTCAGGTTGACCACCATGTCGGGCTTGCGGACGATCTCAGCCTGATCGGTGGGGATGTTGTTGTCAGAGAAAACCTTGCAGAGAGGTTCAAAATATTCGGGATCGGCCCAGATCTCGGCCACTTCATCCTCGACGCTCAAATCATTGGCACCGGCATCCAGGACAAGATCCATGAGTTTTTCTTCATCAGCCCATTCTCCGGTGATGATGAAGTGAGCCTGACGCTGGAAGATACGGGAAACGGCACCGGAACCGGCCATGTTGCCGCCGTTGCGGTCAAAGACCATACGGACTTCACTGATGGAGCGGTTGCGGTTATCGGTCAGACAATCGACCACGACGGCGACGCCGCCGGCGGCATATCCTTCATAGACGATTTCTTCATTGACGACATCGCCCAGCTCACCGCTGCCCTTCTTGATGG
>JAFVYP010000005.1 GCA_017508555.1 Lentisphaeria bacterium | reverse complement strand
GGCTGATGCAGTCACCGAAAAGTTTTTGTTCGTCAGAAGAAAGTTCCCTGAGAAAATCTGCAGTCAGAGCTGTAAAACCTTCTTCGATCTTTTTGAAGTGTTCGCAGAGTTCCCGGACAAGACGGATCTGCACCTGACGGCGGTCGGAGGGATCCTGACGCCTTTCAAGGATTTTTTTGCGAACCAGAACATCCACCATTTCAGAAGCAGCGGCGGCGGTGGTTCCCAACTGTTTAGCCAGATTTTTCAGGGTTATCCCTGCGCCGGAAGTACCGGTCATTGCATAAACCGTTCTGACCATTTTCAACTGGCTGACAGTGATCTGATAAAACATCGACACCCGCCGGGAATCTGCATGGCAGGATTTCATCTTATCGGCAACAGCAAAAATATCGTTCCATAATTTTTCGGCGTAATCCACGTATTCCCCCTTTGTTCCGGTACAGTCAAACATATTACAGGCTTAATATAACCCCTGACAGGATATTTTGCAAGGTTCTTTCAGCGCGTGTTGAACTTTTCCTGAAAATTGCGTTTACCGCGCCACAGCATCACACGTTTTTCCTGATACAGAAAATTTTCCGGCATCAGATTTGTCCAGCTCCATTTGGGATTCTGGGGGAATTCACTGCTGATCAGATAGACGACCTTTGAAGAGCTGTCCGGCAGATGATCCGCAGAGGGGAGTTGAATGATCCTTGCACCGGTGTAAAAAAGCTCGCCGTAAAGGTTGCCGGTGCTGGTTTTATAGATCACGGGGAGCTGTTTCCGGTCGCCGGTATCTGCTGTAATGATCTTTCTGATCTGTTTTCCGAAATTCCCTTTGTATTTGTCTTGAGCCTGGTAGCGCAGCATGATCGTTCCGTAAAAGACGGCGCCCATGAGGGAGGTTGACAGCAGCAGGATCCAAACCGGTATCCGGGGCCGCTGCCAGCGCAGCAGTATCCCCACGCCCAGAACACCGGCCATACTTGCAACCACTGCGGCAAAGGTATCCGGAGCATTCCGGAAATTGAGAGTCAGATCCAGACTCAAACACTTTGAAAGCAACTTTTCATCGCCCCACAGACCGATGGCCAGCATGACGATCACCGCCAGAGCCATATATTCTGCTGCCGGAGCAAGTTTACGGATCTTTTCACCGAATCGGCGCATACCCAGTTCATAATAGGCCCCGCAGAGAATGGAAAGGGGGCCCAGCAGATAGAAAAGTTCCCGGCTGTCCACTTTGGGGATCAGCCAGAGTACAGCTGCGATCACACAGACATGGATCCGCAGAAATTTGCTGAACAGCGGTTTTGTGTCGATCCGCTGCAATGCCGCACAGAAGGGGATCCAGGCAATGAAACTCCAGGGCAGCAGACGTACCGGCAGCCGGAGCCAGTAAAGCAGAAATTCCCCCAGATAATCAGGATCCGTGAAGCCCCGGAAAAAGAGAGTGCCGCCGGTGACTCTTTCAATGCGCCATTGCACCGCATAGCGGACGATACACCCCAGCAGCACCATGGCCGCTGCTATGAGAAAATCGAAATTGCGGTATTTTGCTTTGCTCGAAAGCAGCCGGCGCAGAAAAAACAACGGAATGAAAAAGAGAACGATCACCAGAAATCCGCCGGTGAAAAATCCTGTCATGAGCATCAGTGCGCAAAGCGGCCAGGCCAGATTCCATTTGCCCCGGCGCAAACCGAAGTAAAAGAAAAAGATCTGGGCCGCAAGCAGCCAGAAAGCACTCATGGTCTGCGGCGCACCTGAAACCCCTTTGTCCAGCATCAGCAGAGAGGAACAGTACATGGCCGCGCCCACCAGTCCGGAGCGTTTGCCGTTGCCGATGGCCGCCGAAAAATAGACCAGAACTGTCCCCGCAGCCACAAAAAAGACGGTGACCAGACGCAGGACCATTTCCATGGAAAGTCCGCTCAGACGGTAGATCAGCGAACAGAGAGCCGGATAAAGAGGATACGCATTGCGGACAGGGGTTTCATGCATGGTCACAAGGGGGCTTTTCAAAGTGTATTCCAAAGCCTGGACCGCATAAACACACTCCTGACGGAAAAGCTCACGGGGGAAAAGGACCCATGCACCGTAGATGAGCATAAAGGCCCCCGTGATAAGCAATGCCCCGAACCAGGAGCTGATGGGCGTTTCCCGGTACATCCTTTTTACAGCTCCAGTTCCATGCCGTCAAAAGCCATGGTGACGGCTTCGCCCCGGATC
>JAFVYP010000207.1 GCA_017508555.1 Lentisphaeria bacterium | reverse complement strand
GGTCATCGCTACATTTGTCAGTGTCATCGACATGCTGATGCAAGCCTGGGCTCCGCCGGTGCTGTATGCTTCGCTGGGGATCTTCATTCCGCTGATCGTGGTGAACTGTATCGTTCTGGGCCGGGCAGAAGCCTTTGCATCAAAGCACGGGCCTCTGCGTTCGATTTTTGACGGTCTCGGCATGGGACTGGGTTTTTCAACGGCCCTGACACTGCTGGGCGCTTTGCGGGAGTTCATCGGTTCCGGATCTGTTTTTGAAGTCAAGATCGTGACGGTCTGGACAACGGATTTTCTGCTGGCGACTGCGGCTCCCGGCGCATTCATTCTGTTGGGGGCGATCCTGGCGGCAAAGAATTATTTTGCACACCGGGCGGCGGTGAAAGCCGGAAAACTTTACGTCCCTCCTGCCGGATTGGACTGTCACAACTGCCGGATCTGTGATCTGGATGAAAAATGAGGAAATAAAATGAGCGTATTTACTATTATCGGTGCCGGTATGATGGGATCGGCCATGAGTTTCCCGCTCCGTGATAACGGACACGAAGTCCGTATCGTGGGAACACCTCTTGATACAAAAATCGTGGAACGGCTCAAAGCCGATGATTTTCACGCCAATATGAAACGTACTCTGCCTGAGGGCATCACCTATTATCAGTTCGAAGAGATTTCAGAAGCTGTTGCCGGAAGTGATTTTTTCATCGGCGGCGTCAGCAGTTTCGGCGTGGAGTGGTTTGCAGAGCAAGTTCTGCCGCTGCTGCCGGAAAGGGCGGTCGTCCTTTCCATCACCAAGGGATTGCGTGAGACGGCCGGGGGGATCCCGGAGACATTCCCGGAGTTTCTGACACGGAGCGATGCTTCAAAGAGCATCTCTTTCAACGCTGTGGGCGGTCCCTGCACCAGTTACGAACTGGCGGACCGGCGGCACACCTGTGTCACATTCTGCGGCAGGGATTACGAAACATTGTGTACACTGCGCCGCTGTCTCGGGACGGCGTATTACCATATCAGCTGCTCCACAGACATCCGGGGTGTTGAAACCGCTGTGGCCATGAAAAATGTTTACGCCGCCGCCGTTTCCACCGCCATCGGCGCCAATGAACTGATCGTGGGACTGGGCGGACAGGAAAAATACAATCCCCAGGCGGGACTTTTCGGTGAAAGTGTCCGTGAAATGGGCAAACTGATCCGTCTCATGGGGGGCGATCCTGACACCGTGATGCTGGGAGCGGGAGATCTTTATGTGACCGTTTTCGGCGGCCGCACCCGGAAACTCGGTGTCCTTCTCGGCCGGGGCAAGTCCTACGCTGAAGCCAAAGAGCTTCTGGCCGGAGTCACGCTGGAATCTGTGGCCATAGCCAAAGCCATGTCCAACAGTCTGCGGACTCTTGCCGCTGCCGGGAAAGCGGATCTGAAAGAGTTTCCTCTGCTTCTTGCTCTGGATTCTGTGATCCACCACGGTGCAAAGTTGGATATCCCCTGGGAGAGCTTTATCCTTGACCGTCCGTGATACAGAGAAATACCGCCGCCGCAATCCGGCCCCGGCTCTAGCCGCTCTGGGAGAGTTCCGGGTCTGTACGGTCATTCCGTGTTACAACGAAAACGGCACTTTGGGGGACACGCTGGAGTCTCTGCGGCGTGCTGCATCTCTGGCAGATGAAAAGATCGCCTTTCTGATCGTGGTCAATTTTCCGCAGGGGGCCGATGCCGGAGAATCCCTTGAACTGCTGGAACGTCTTGAAAAAGGAGATCTGGCCGCCCCGGATGTTTTCGCTCTTTATGCGCCGGAACTCAAAGGCGGTGTCGGCGAAGCACGCAAGATCGGTATGGATTGTTTCCTGCAAAGCTGCACTCCGGAAAAGGCGGCGGAAACGGTGATCTGTTCCATGGACGGTGACACTCTGGTGGAAGAGGAGTATTTTAAATACGTCATCGACTTTTTCCGTTCCCGTCCGGAGGGGGGTGTTTCCATCGGCTTGCGCCATCTTCCCGGGGCGGATGAAGCCGGTGAAAAAGCCATTCGCCGTTACGAGAGTTATCTTGAACGTTATGCGGCGCAGCTGAAGCGTTGCGGATCGCCCTACGGATTTCATACGGTGGGTTCCGCTTTTGCGGTCAGGGGTGAAAGCTACATGAAATGCGGCGGGATGAAAGTCCGGCAGGCGGGGGAGGATTTTTACTTTCTTCAGGCAGTGGCGAAAACTTCCGGGGTAGGGCTCATTGAAAAAATCCTTGTTCACCCTTCAGCGCGGGTCTCAGCCCGGACGCCATTCGGCACCGGTCAGGCTGTCCGTGATCTTCTTGCGGGCAAGGGCCTCAATGAGATCCCTGATGCAGCCTTTGACCGTCTTGCAAATCTTCTTGCGGCGGCGACGGCTGAAGGCGTTCTGGATTCGGACAGTCCCTCTCTGCCGGAGGAGGAATTTTTCAGATCCGAAAAATTTTTCAAAGTGTGGCCTGGGATCCGCCGCAACACGCCCCGGAGCAAACTGACAAACGCATTCCACATCTGGTTTGACGGTCTGAAAACGCTCCGTTTTCTCCACCGTGTGTCGCTCCCGTAATGCTGAACTCTTCTTAGATTTTTTCTGAACAGATGCGGCTTCGTTGAACGCCCCTGCATTAAGCGAGGGCTTCCGCCTCGCGTATGAACGTTTCCTGTGCTTCGGGAGGCAGATCGATAAAACGGACATTCCAACCGCAGACACGGACTTGCAGATTTTCATATTTTTCCGGGTGTACCTGGGCATCCCGCAGAATTGCAGCATCAAAAATATTGAACTGG
>JAFVYP010000206.1 GCA_017508555.1 Lentisphaeria bacterium | reverse complement strand
GGTTCTGATGGTCCTTGTTTTCATGAACCATAAAAACTTTGCCCAAGAGTCCGCATTGAGCCGCAAAGAGCTTTCCCGCAGAGTGGTCAATGAGATCGTCACCGATCCCGCCCTCCGTCAGCAGGTGATCGACAGGACAGCGGCTCTGCCGGTCCATGGCCACATGATCGGAAAAGACAAACCTCTGTCTCTGCGTGAAAATCTGGATACGCCGTATTTGAATGTCATCAGCGATGTCGCCCGTGAAAATCCCGATTCCGGTCTGGCCGGGAAAGTTCCGGAGTTCAGAACACTTTTCCATCAGCTCATGCTGCCCACCGTGCTGCGGCATGTGCTGCCGCCGGGACTTATGGGATTTTTCTGTGTGCTGATTATCCTGATGATCATTTCAACGGATGACAGCCGTATTTTCAGTGCAAGTCTTACGCTTTCCCAGGATTTGATCCTGCCGCTTTTCAAAACGCCGCCGTCCCCCCGGATGCATATGAACATCGTCCGTCTGGTGACGCTCGGTGTCGGTATATTTTTCTTTATCGGTTCCCTGTTCATGTCGCAGTTGGAATATGTGACGCTGTTTGTGATGATAACTTACGGTTTGTGGTCTGCCGGGGCTGGCGTTATTGTTCTGGGAGGACTTTACACCCGTTTCGGAACGGCTTGGGGCGCCTGGAGCGCCTTGCTTTCCGGTAGCGGGACGATGCTCGCCGGAATCCTGATCCAGCGCAACTGGGCAGGGAGAGTTTATCCCTGGCTGCTTCAAAACGGCTGGGCTGAACCAGTCGGAAGATTGCTGGAAAAAGTTTCAGCTCCCTTTTCTCCCTATATCGTCTGGCAGATGACCCCCTACAAATGTCCGGTCAATGCCGTTGAACTGACCTTTATCTGTATGGTGCTGAGCATTGTTTTTTACTGTCTGGTCTCGTTTCTGACCTGCCGGGAGCCTTTTAATCTTGACCGGATGCTTCATCGTGGAAAATACAATACCGACGGCACTGCGGAACCTGTGGTCTCATGGAGCTTGAAAAATATTTTCAGCCGTATTATCGGTATCACCAATGAATATACCCGTGGGGATAAAATCATCGCCTGGGGGGTGTTCTGTTATACATTCATTCTTGGTTTCTGCGTGTTTATCGGCGTCGTTGTTTTCAACGGCTTTTATGCCTGGCCTGCCAAATGGTGGGGCAATTATTATCTGATCCGTTTGCTCTCCATTCCCTGTGCCGTGGCTGTTATAACAACTGTCTGGTTTTTCATCGGCGGGATCATTGATTTGAAACGGATGCTCCACGATCTCGAAAACCGGGATGTGGATGATTTGGATAACGGTGTTGTCTCCGGTCACGTTTCTTTGAGTGACAAGAAAAAATTTGACGAAATCGAACAGCAGACGGCAAAGAAATAAATCCGTTGCCGTTCCGTTGCGCAGTGGGGGGCGGTTATTACTGTGGTAAAAACGTCTGCGTTCTCCGCCCCGGCTCAGCATTTCCCTGGAAAACGCTTTTGTCCGACGCGTCCGACATGTCCGACAAAGCCGAGAACGCTCTTATGTCTCCAAAACAGTCCGCGCGTCCTGCTGCCAGAGGGCCGGCTGGCGAAAATCCGGGATCAGTTGCGCTCCGGTTCTCCTTTGCCGCGGAGAAGCTGGGCGGGATCGCGGCTGAGATCCTGCAGCTGGCGGTTGAGACCCGTGAGGGTATTTTCCATGCGGGAGAGGGCGTTTTCAATATTGTGCATGAAAAGAGAAAACTCCGAATGGACACGCCCCGCCTCTTTCTCTGTTTTGGAAATCAACTGCCGTGAAGCATTCAGAAATGTATTCAAATTGTTGATGGTCTCTTCCACCTTTTTACTGGTGCTGACTTTCAGCAGATTATCTGTGCTTTGATTCAGCTTGATAAGGGCATCGTTGATCCTGTTGATGTTTTCCTGAGTCACGACCTTTTCCAGTCTGGCGGCCGTTGTTTCCAAACTTTGTCCGATGCGTTCAAAGCGCTTGAGGGCGGCATCCAGCTCCTGCTTGTTGAGCAGGGCATTGAGGTTATCCAGACTGCCGTTGATTTTGGTAGCGAAACCGTTCCAGTCGATGGATTTCATCTCTTCCAGCATGCGGCTGACGTTCTGGATGGCGTTGCCGATATGGGAGGGATTGGAGGGAATATAGCTCACACCGTGAGGAATGGGACTTTTGGGCTTGGCAATATGAAGCGTATTGATATTGACCGGTCCCCGGACAAGTTCCAGATGGGAGCCGCCCATCAGTCCGGAGGCATTGACAAAGCAGCTGAGCATATTGGATGAGAGCATTTTATCCAGATCGTACTAGTCGAAAACGCCGTCGGAATCCTCCGGGTCAAGATCATCGGTAAAACTTTCCCCGAAAATATCAAAAAAGATAATGATCCTGCCGTCGCTGCCGCGCATGTGCATTTTGGTTACTTTTCCAACGGGCATCCCCAGGTATTTGACAGAAGAGCCTACGGTCAGACCCTCCACGGAAGTAAAGACCTCCGTCATGGCGTGGATGCGGGGAGCAAAGACCCGCAGGGCTCCAGCTGATATAAAGGCGATGACAAGCAACGTGACTGAGATGATGATAAAGGCTCCCAGTTTGACTTTGTTGGCTTCGTTCATGATTGCAGTTACTCCATAGTGATCGCTCTTCCCTCAGGAAGAGAAAGCTAAACCGAAGAATGCTGTCAGGGCGGCATCCGTTACAACAATGAGAAAAATAGCTGACACAACGGCGGAAGTCGTTGAACTGCCGACGCCGCGGGCGTTGCGTTCTGAATACATCCCTTTCATACAGCCGATGGTCGCTACGATAAAACCGAAAAAGCAGCTTTTGGTCAATCCCTGGGTCAGATCGACCACGTGGATGACTTCAATACACTTGTTGATGTACTCCGATAAACTGACATCCAGCATGGAGCAGACGATGGCCATGCCCCCCGCAATACCGCAGATATCCGAGATGATGGTCAGGCAGGGCAGAACAAAGACCATGGCCATGAATTTGGGCAGCAGCAGATATTCACCGGGATCAATTCCCAATGTTACCAGAGCATCCAGCTCCTCATCATTTTTCATGGAACTCAGTTCTGCGGCAAAAGAGGAGCCCGTCCGTCCGGCCAGAACAACGGCAGTGACCAGCGGCGCAAGCTCAGTGACAATGACCGTTCCCACCAGATTGACCACATAGCTCTGGACGCCGAAGCGTCCCAGTTGGATGATCGCCTGAAACGCGAGGATCACGCCGATCAGAAATCCCAGCAGGGCCGTAATGGGCGTGGCGTCACTGCCGCAGCAGTCCATGTAATAAGAGACCAGGTTCCAGCGGATGCGGGATGGATGCCGCAAAACCCGCAGAAAAGTAAAAAAAGACATCCGGACAAAACCGCAGTATTGACAGATATTGTTCAAGACATTTTCGCTTGCATCAAATACCTGAATACAGAGTTCTTTCAGCGGACGGCCTTTTTTGTTTTTCATTTGGCAGGTTTCCCGTAACTGTTCATTCTGGCGGCCAGACGGCGCACGCACTCTGTGGCAGAAAGAACAACTGCTGCCGGTGAGCTGCCGCGCAGAGGCGCGGTCATGTCAAAACGGATCTTGTCTGCGGAACGGTTTTCAGAGTAAAATCCTGAAAAACGGAAAACTCTGTTGGTCATATCCGCTTCAAAACACTCGATCTCTCCCCGCAGCACGATCGCGGGTTTGACCCCGTCGCGGCAAAGGGCTCTGTTCAGGGCGTTGCTGACAAGAGCGCCCGGTTCGATGACCCAGTTGTGGTAGGCGTTGCGCTCTGTTTCAAATCCTGTACGGGTCTGGATACGGATGCCGCTGCTGGAGCTGTTGCGCATAACTGCAATGCAGATGTTTCCCTTTCCGGGAACGGGTTCAATATCCAGATCGTATTCATAAACGGGCTTGTAACCTGCGTAAAAACAGCCGCAGAACACCGTTGATATCAAAAGAAAAGCAAGAGAGGTAAAAGCCTTGTTTTTCATGACTGCTGCTTTCTTTTTTTCTGCCCCTCAGTGGGAACAGCTGCCGTTGCCGCAGGTGTGACCGCCGCAAGAGTGTCCCTCGCTGTGGTGGTGATGATTGCAGTGGAAATCTGCTCTGACCTGCAAGGTGCCGTCAACGAAAGCCGCTGCTGCTTCTCTGACATTTCCTTCGGCACCGCCGACAACGCTGATCCCGGCGACGCCCAGCGCATTGATGGCGCCGGCACCGATGCCGCCGCAGATCAGTACATCGACCTTTTCCTCAGCCAGAAGTCCGGCCAGGGCGCCGTGTCCGGAATCACCACTGGAAATTTGTTTTTCGGAAACGATCTTGCCGCCTTCGACTTCAAAAACAGCAAAACCGGGCGTATGTCCGAAATGCTGAAAGACTTCATTGTTTTCACAGGTGACTGCTATTTTCATGGTATAGACTCCTTATATATGTGTTCTGAAGTTGATTTCAACCTCAATGTAATATACATCACGAACGGGGGAAAAGCAATTTTATTTCACAGCCATCCCGTAAAATTTTGAAAACTTGACAAAAAAGAAGATCCATGCTACCTTTTGCTTAAAGAAAAAACACATGGATCTTCAAAAGGGTAATATGACAGTACTTGCCCAAATTGTCAAGTTAATTCCAGCAAAAATTATTGATTCTCTCGCAAAAAAGTACAAAATTCAGACCAGAGCCTTCAGTCCGACCAGTCATGTTGTGACACTTTTGTATGAACATCTGGCTCATTCATTAAGTTTGAATGATGTCTGTTACAGCCTTCAACATCATTCCGGTATGCTGAATGAAATCCGCCGTTGCACTCCACCTACACGGAATGGCTTATCTTATGCCAACCGCAACCGGAATGCAGATATGACGGAGGAACTTTTTGGGTATGTGTACAACGATTTGAAGGAATCCTATCCAAAGTTTTTCAAAAGCAACCGCAGTTATCCGGGGCTTCCGCATCGGATCAAGCGAACATTATTTGCATTTGATTCAACAACCATACAACTAACCGCAAACAGTCTTGACTGGGCAAAACACCGTCGCGGAAAAGCGGCAG
>JAFVYP010000019.1 GCA_017508555.1 Lentisphaeria bacterium | reverse complement strand
TCTTTACCATAGCATCACTTCAGCTATCAGTCAAGCAGCAGCTCTTCACCTTTGGCTCCGACGAGTTAAAATACCCATTCTCGCCAAAGGGAGCTGCTGCTATTTGATAACCGGGAATAATATACAGGGAACAGAGCCTTTGTTTTTTGTCATCCCCCGCACAGGAAACAAAACCAGGAAATAAAAAAGTTTTGACTTTCTTTTCTTGCAATAAGGATACAAGAGTGCTATATTAATGAAATCTGTATCGCAAGAGAACAAAAAAACGGTCATATTTTATATATATCCGGAAGGCAGAAAGAATTTATGGAAAACCAATACAAACAAACCGGCGAGCGCATCGAAGAGATCCGCAAAGTGCTTGAGATCACAGCGGCCGAAATGGCCGAGATCACTGAAATGAGTGAAGAAGAATACCTCAAACATGAATCCGGCGAGGTAGATTGCCCCTTCTCCTTCCTCTATACCTGTGCCAAACGTTTCAATGTGGATGTCAGTTCACTGATCGCCGGAGACTCTCCGAAGCTCTCCTTTTACACCGTCAACAGAGCGGCCAACGGCTTGCCCATCCGCCGCAGGGAAGGACTTCAGTATCAACACCTTGCTCCCCAGATCAAAAACCGCACGACCGATCCGCTCCGCGTCATGGCCCAGTATCAGGAGGAAGATCAGCCCATCGAGCTGTCAACTCATTCCGGACAGGAGTTTGACTATGTTCTTTCCGGGCAGCTCCGCGTCCAGCTGGGCAACAAGGTCGAGATCCTCAATCCCGGCGACAGCGTTTACCTTGATGCCGCCCATCCTCACGGCATGGTTGCCGCCAACAAAGAGGGCTGCGAGTTTCTGGCCATCGTCATCCGCGGCGAAAGCGAAGAACCCCTGGAATTCGTCACAAAAGATGACGCGCCCGACAACGGCAAGAGACGCCTGATCTATGAGGATTTCATGGAAGAGGTCCTGGATGAAAACAATCATCTCAAATCCGTCCGTTTCCACTATCCTGACAACTTCAACTTTGCCTACAATGTGGTGGATGAACTGGCCCGCCGTTATCCTGAAAAACGGGCGATCTGCTGGCTCAGCCGGGAACACGAACACAGAGATTTCACCTTTACCGATATTTCCCGCTACTCCCAGCAGGCGGCCAACTACCTGACCTCTCTGGGCATCAAAAAAGGTGATTGCGTCATGCTCGTTCTGCGCCGCAACTGGCAGTTCTGGGTCGTTCTCAATGCCCTGCACCGCATCGGCGCCATTGCGCTCCTGGCCAGCAACCAGCTGCTGCCCAAAGACTTCAAGTACCGTTACGAACACGCCAAAGTCCGCGCGATCATCTGCAGCGTGGATGGAACCATCACCGACTCTGCCGACGAAGCAGCCCGGGAGGTCCCCTCTGTGGAATTCAAGATCGCCGTCAACGGCACTTACAAAGACTGGCTGAATTTTGATGAAGAATTCGTCAAACATTCCGACGTATTCCCCCGTCCGGCCGATCTCAAAGCGACAGATCCCTCCATCATGTTCTTCAGCTCCGGCACGACCGGTTATCCCAAGGCTGTGATGCACTGCCACACCTATCCGCTGGGACATATCATCACTGCCAGATGGTGGCAGCAGGTGGAACCCGATGGACTGCACCTGACGATTTCCGATACCGGCTGGGCCAAGGCCCTCTGGGGGAAAGTCTATGGTCAGTGGCTCAGCGAATGTGCCATCATGGCTTATGACTTCGACCGCTTCGACGCGGCGGATATCATGGGACTTTTCAAACAGTTCGGCATCACCTCCTTCTGTGCGCCGCCGACCATGTACCGTTTCTTCATCCGCGAGGATCTCTCCAAATACGATTTCTCAAGTCTGCATCATGCAAGCATCGCCGGTGAAGCGCTCAATCCTGAAGTGTTCAACCTCTTCCTCAAGGCCACGGGCCTCAAGATGATGGAGGGCTTCGGCCAGACTGAAACCACCATGGTTCTGGGCAATATCGTCGGCATGACGCCCAAGCCCGGTTCAATGGGCAGAGTTTCCCCGCTTTACAACGTGGAACTCCACGACGCCGACGGCAACCCCGTCAAGTCCGGAGAAGTGGGCGAGATCGTTATCAAAGCCGAACCCTACCAGGTTCCCGGTCTGTTCGTGGGCTACGGAGATCCCGAAGCCACAGCGGATGCCTGGCACGACGGATACTACCACACCGGCGATACCGCCTGGTGCGATGAGGACGGTTACTTCTGGTATGTCGGACGTATCGACGATCTGATCAAGTCCTCCGGATACCGTATCGGTCCCTTTGAGATCGAGTCGGTCATCATGGAGCTGCCCTATGTGCTGGAGTGTGCGGTCATCGGTGTTCCCGATCCCACCAGCGGCCAGGTCGTCAAGGCCTACATCGTTCTCACGAAAAACCAGCAGCCCTCCGATGAGCTGGTCAAGGAGATCCAGGATTACGTCAAGACCCACACGGCACCTTACAAGTATCCCCGTCAGGTGGAATTCATCCCTGCCATGCCCAAGACTGTCAGCGGCAAGATCCGCCGTACAGAACTGCGCAATATGAGCAAATGATAAATGAGGTGACCATCCGTCCGGCAGAGCGTGAAGATCTGCCGGAAATAACGGCTCTGGCTCCGGCGATCTGGCGCGATGCCTATAAAGACATCCTCTCCCCGGAGCAGATCAGTTATATGCTGGATATGATGTATTCCCCGCAGAAACTCCTGAAGGATCTGACTGCGGGGGTCCGTTTTTTTCTCGTCTGCCGCCAAGAGAAAGCCGTCGGTTTCTTTGCTGTTTTCGAGCTGACAGATGACCGTTCCTGTCTCAAGCTGGATAAACTTTATCTGGCGTCGGCCTTTCACGGACTGGGGATCGGCAGTATGATCCTTGAATACATCACCTCCCGGGCATCCGATGCCGGATACAGCCGGATCAAGCTCAATGTCAACAAAGACAATAAACGGGCCATTGCCGCTTATTCCAAAAACGGTTTCAAGAAAAAAGAGAGCGTCAAGATCGACATCGGCAGCGGTTTTTTTATGGATGATTACGTGATGGAAAAAAAGCTCATCTGATAATTAAGGTTCTTTCCGTGATGGCACAGAAAAATAAAATCACCTCTCTGCTGTTTTTCTTTCTCAAGCTCGGCATTGCTGCGGGAGCTGTCTGGTATCTGCTTCTGCGCAACCCGCAGGAGATCGCGGCCTGTTTCAGCCATTTGAACATCTGTTATATTTCCGGCGCCGCCCTGCTGTATTTTCTGCACATGGTCTTTTCTGCGTGGAGATGGCGCAGACTTGCCGGTATGCTCCAAGTCAGGCTCTCCCCCTTCGAGGCCCTCTCTCTGACGCTGCAAGGGTATTTTTTTTCGCTGGTCATCCCCGGCGGCGCCATTGGCGGAGATGTGGTCAAAATGGGTGTGATCTCCAAACGTTCCCCTTCCGGAGAAAAGTTTGAAGGGGTCTTTTCGATCCTCATGGATCGGATCATCGGTATGATCGCGCTCTTTTCCATGGCCCTGCTTCTGATCCCCTGTACGGCATCAGTTCTTCTTGCAGTCAAACTTCCGGGAACGGAAACGACCCCGCTCATCCGGCAGCTGGTTCTGGCCGGACTTGTGCTGCTCTGCCTTTCCGGACTTGCCGCAAGCTGCGTGATCTTTTTTCACAGAACCATCAGAAAAGTCCCTCTCTTTGACAAACTCATGCAGTGGGGAGATAAACTTTCCCACGGTCTGGTCACGCGGATGACCTCTGCCACGGATGTTTATTCCGGCAACCGGAAAGAGCTGTTTTTTCTGGTGGTTTTCAGCATTTTTGCCATTCATCTCCTGACAGCTCTGCCCGTCTGTCTGCTGTTGACGGGACTGGGGGTATCCGGCTCATTTCTGACCGTTATCACGGCCCTTACCATCGGCAATATCGTCGGACTGATCCCGCTTTTTCCGGCGGGAGTGGGGGGAAGGGATGCCGCTGCGATCCTCATTATGTCCGCAGGTGGCATCCTCTCATCCGATGCCCAGACTGTTCAGCTGATCTACACAGCCATCCTGCTTGTGGTCAGTCTCGCCTGCGGCCTGTTTTTCATCTTTGACAAGGGACGAAAAAATCCACTGCTTGTACAGGAGAATAAATAAAATGAACGAAACACAATTGGAAATCAATTTGGATCCTGTTTCCGGCAATCGTTTCCGGCAGGCCCTTGAAAGCGGCCGTTTTGTCACACTGATAGAAACCCAGGTCCCGGCGGCTGAAATGGATAAAGAGGCCGGGATCCGCCGTTTGGAAATGCTGGAAAATGCGATTTTTTCCGGTCCTCTTGAGAATGTATCGCTCGCCATTACGGATAATCCCGGACGTCCCGACTGGAAAGCTGTTGAATACGCCTCCGGCCTTCCGGCGGCCAACAGAGACAGGCATGTGGTTTATCTTTCCGGAGCAAACTTGAGCAAAGAGGCCGTTCTGGAACAGATCCAGATGGCAGAAAACGCCAATTTATACAATATCATCCCCGTTTCCGGAGATATTCCGGAAAAGTGCAGGACCCTCAAAGAGTGCCGCAAGACAGTTTTTACTGAAAGCGTCAGCACCCTCAACATGCTGAAAACAAGATCATCTGATTTCTTTACAGGAGCCACAGTCAATCCCTTTCAGTACACGCCCTATGCCCTGCTGGGCAGCTATTACAAGCTGATGAAAAAATTCAACAGCGGTGCCGGATTTCTCGTGACACAGGCCGGCTGGGATATGCTCAAGCTCCAGTCTCTGGCATGGTATCTGACGGGACGGGACATGTATTATCCCAAAATCGCCCGTCTGACCCTGCTTTCTCCGGAAAAAACAGAGAGCATCATTTCCGGAAACACCTTGGGGATCAAAATGTCCAAGGGGATGAAAAAACTTCTGGAAACGGAACTGACATACAACAGGGCCCAGTTTGACGCCGTCCAGTACCGCCGTCTGGAACTTCAGGTTTCCGGATGCCGTCTGCTGGGATTCAGCGGTGTTCAGATCTGCGGCGCAGACAATCCCTCCAAAATGGATTTCATTCTTAAACTGATCCGTTCTGCGCTGAATGAATTTACCAGTTTCGATGTCTGGCTGGAAAAATACAACGCCTTCATGGCCAGCACGGAAATGGCTCCGTTTGAACATAATTTTCATCTTTTTGACCGTATCCTGCACCGGCCTTATCCCTTTGATGCACCGCCGGAAACAAGGGAGATCCCGCCTGCCGACCCCGCCCTTCCGGAAAAAATCGGTTACGGCATCAGATCCTTTCTCTTCCGTCATGCCGACCGTCAGCGGGCGGCCAATGCCGGTCATCTGAAAACCCTGCTCACAGGATGCCGGGGATGCGATACCTGTTATCTGCCGCAGAAAAGTTATATTTGTCCCCTCACCTGCCCCCTGGGACTTGTCAACGGCATCTGCGGCAGCGTCGATCTGGACGGCAGCTGTCCCGTGAGCAAACAGGAGTGTATCCACCACAGGATACTCCGGATGGCCCACTGGCGCAAACGGCTCCATGAACAGGAAAATATGATTACAGACGGAAAGTAAATCTTTTCCCGAACTTGACAAAAAGACTTTTCCGCCTTATATTTCTACATAAAAAAGGAGAGAGTGACAATGAAAAAATTATTTTTATGTTTTCTCGTGCTTTTGAGCGGTTTTCTTGTCTGTGCCGGAAGCCGTCCCTTCCGCAGCGGCATCATTCTTGCGGCGGAATTGAGCAAAGCACCCCAGCAGATCCGGAATTTTGATGAATCAGCTTATCCAGAGCTGCCCAGGCAGAACATCATCTATGCGCAGGTGGTCCTGACCGTTTTCAACGGCAGAGCGCTTTCCCGTTTTGATTACAGCATCAACGCCTTCGGTCAGGATTGCAAATGCGTGGCCATCAAAACAGCCGACGGCCCCTGGATCGCTGATAACGGAGATATCCAGTTTCCCAAAGAAAAGCAGAAATACGCCATGCTCTTCATTCTGGACAACCGGGTCGCCGGTCTGGACAACAAGGAAAAACTTTCCCTGAAATGCAATTATCCGCCTGCGAAATACGCGGAGACGCCTCTGATTTTCACCAACCGCAAAACGGCCAATTTCACAAGGGCCGGTCAAATCCCCGCCAAAGGCATACTTACGGAGAACAAATGAAACAGCCTGCTTTTCTGCCCATGACCCGCGAAGAGATGAAAAGTGCGGGCTATGATGAACTGGATATTCTTCTGATTACCGGAGACTGTTATGTGGATCACCCCTCGTTCGGTGTCGCCATTATCGGCCGGCTGCTGACCGACTGCGGCTACCGCGTGGGCGTCGTCGCCCAGCCGGACTGGAGCGATCCGGAGTGTCTCAAAGTCATGGGACGCCCCAAAATCGGCATCGGTGTCACCAGCGGCAACATGGATTCCATGGTCAACCTTTACACCGTGGGACGGCGCAAACGCCGGGAGGATATGTTCAGCGAAAACGGTATCCCCGGCAAGAGACCGCCTCACGCCCTTGTGGTCTATTCCCAGCTGGCAAAGCAGGCCTTTCCCGGCGTTCCTGTGATGATCGGCGGCCTGGAAGCAAGTCTCCGCCGGGTGGCTCACTACGATTACTGGCAGGATAAGATCCGCCCCTCCATGCTGCTGGATACCAAAGCGGATATCATGGTTTACGGTATGGGAGAACGTCCCACGCCGGAGGTTTTCCGCCGTTTTGCCGAAGGCAGATCCCTTGAGGGCATTCCCGGAACCGCCCGGCTGCTGGGCAAAAAAGCCGCAGAGGTCTTTGTGCCGGGAGAGAAATACCTGGAGCTTCCCAGTTACGAAGAGACACTTAAAAACAAAGATGCCATCATGGTTTCAACCAAACTGGTGGAGTCTGAAATGAATCCCTTCGGCGGCAAAGGCCTCATCCAGCGCTACGGCGACAGACTTCTGGTCATAGAGCCCCCTCCCCTGCCTCTGGAACCGGAGGAGCTGGACAGAGTCCATGAGCTGCCCTACGCCCGCAAACCTCATCCCTCCTACAAGGGGAAGATCCCTGCTTACGAAACGATCACCACCTCCGTCCAGGCCGTCCGGGGCTGTCCCGGCGGATGCGCCTTCTGCGGACTTGTCACCCATCAGGGAAGATGTGTCATGAGCAGAAGCGCTCAATCCATTGAACGCGAAGTGGATGAAATCACCAAAAATCCCCGTTTCAAGGGAACCATCAGCGATGTGGGCGGCGCGGCCGGCAATCTTTTCGGCAGTTATACTGACAGAAGCATCTGTGCCAAGTGCAAACGTTCCAGCTGTCTCTTTCCCAAGCCCTGTCCCAATTACCACTGCGACGGACTGGCGGTCAGGGATCTTTTGCGCAAACTGCGCAAACATCCTAAAGTCAAACACGTTTTCATCAATTCCGGCATCCGTCTGGACCTGGCTCTGCGCCAGCCGGAGCTGCTGGAGGAACTGATCCGTTACCACGTTTCCGGACATCTCAAGATCGCCCCGGAACACCTCAACCCCAAAGTGCTGAAACTCATGCGCAAAAGTTCCGCAGAGGAGTTTCACCGCTTTGTGGAGATCTTTGAACAGAAAAGCAAAGAGTTCGGTCTGGAACAGTACCTTGTGCCGCTTTTCATATCCAATTTCCCCGGCTGTACCGATAAGGAAATGAAAACGGTGGATGATTACCTCAACAAGCGCCGCTGGAGCCTTCAGCAGGTTCAGGATTATATCCCCCTGCCCATGACCATGGGCGGAGCGATGTATTACTGCGGCAAAGATCCGGAAGGCAATCCCATTCCCGTCAACAGGGGACTTGCGGAAAGACGTCCCCAGATCAACGTTCTCAAGAAACGCAGATCTGGAAACGCCGGCAAGGGGAAATCTCAACGTCCCGGCTCTGATAAAAAGTAACAGCTGCGCGCTGCTCACAGCGCGCAGAGATTTTCAGCGTGCCGTCTGGTAACGGTTCCACACGCACATATTGCTTTTGCCTCTGTTCTGCCAGAGAGCATAGGGAATGGCTGTGAAAACGGCGGGAACACAGACGGGTTTTTCTGTCCTGTAAAGCCCCTCTTGAGAAAAGATCTCCCGCAAAGCGGAGCCGCGCAAAGCGACGGTACCGGCAGGAAGGTCTTCGGCTTCAACAAGTTCAACAGGTTCGTCCGGCAGAACGATAAGCTCTCTTACCGGAGCGCTCTGATCTATCTCCTCCAAAGCATAGACCAACGGTCCCCGGCGCAGCGCCGTACGTCCCAGGTTGCCGGTAATCCGGGGATCACTGTAAAGAAATTCAGCGGGCATATCCAGATCCAGCTCAACGGTCTCTCCGGCCTGCCAGTTGCCGGAAAGGACTGGGGTCTCCTGCCTCACGCCGTTGCGGAGAAGTTTCCAGGAACGGCACCAGAAGGGGATACGCAGACGCAAAGTGAATGTGCAGCTGTTTTCCACAATGATCCTGATTTTGCCGTCATACGGATATTTTCCTTCGATCCTGAGCTTGACATGCCCGTCCTTGAGGCACAGCTCCGCCTGATTGGCCACGGGGATGTTGACAGAGATCTCATGATCGGCAACGGAGTAGATAAACCGTCCCGTCTGGGTGAGGAAACGGCAGTAACTGGTGGGACAGCAGGAGCAGCTGAACCATTTCTGCCGCACGGGAGAACCGCTGTTATAGCAGACCAGATTGTCATTCACCTCCAGATAATTGGTGTAAAAATACTCATCTCCGGACAAACTGATCCCGGAAAGGACGCCGTTGAACAAGGCCGTTTCCAGAACATCCAGATATTTTGTTTTTCCCGTCTGGTTGAACAAACGGACAGCCAGCTGCACAAGTCCCATGGCAGCACAGCTTTCAGCATACATGAGGCTGCCGTTGGCAAGATCGTAATCCGCTGTGAATTTTTCTCCTTTGAAACTGGAACCGATACCGCCGGTCACATACATGCGCCGGGAGGCAATATTCTCAAAGAGCTTTTCGCAGACATCCAGCAGCTCCTTATCCTCTGCGGCGCCCGCCAGATCGGCCATACCGGCAAAAAGATAAACGGCCCGCACAGCATGGCCGCAGGCTTCCGTCATCTCCCGGACAGGTTTATCAGCCTGTTCATTGACCAGAGTTTCCAAAGCAGCTCCCTCTGCGGCAAAAACATTCGGCTCCGTCCCGCGGTCGTTGATGAAATAGGCGGCCTGCTCCAGATAACGCCTGTTGCCGGAGGCCTGCCAGAGCTTGATGAGAGCCAATTCGATTTCCTCATGTCCGGGCCATCCGCGGCGCTGCTGCTCACCGGGGCCGAAGGTATCGCAAATAAGATCCGCATAGCGGCAGAGAGCATCAAAAAGTTTTTGACCGCCGGGAAGATCTTTGGCAGCCACAGCGGCCTCCATCAGATGTCCGGCACAGTAAAGCTCATGCCAGGAGGTGAGGTTGCACCAGCGTTCCTCCGGTTTTTCCGCAGAAAAATAGCTGTTGAGGTAGCCATCCGCCTGCTGGCAGGAGACGATCCGCCCGATCCACTCCTCAAAGATCTTCTGAAGTTTTTCATCTTTCCGGAGCGTTAGTGCGTAAGCGATCCCCTCCAGGATCTTGGCCACATCGGAATCCCAGTAGATATGGCGTTCACCGTGATAGTTTTCAAGATCAAAGGCATTGATCCGGCCGGTTTCAACGGCCTTTGCGACAGCCGAAGGGATCGTGGTGTCAAGACATGTTTTCTGCCGGGAGGCAAGTATGGGATCTGTCAGATGCACTTGAGAAAATGCAGGACTTTTATAAATATTCATCATTTCTCCTGAAGTTAAATTTCACTGTTTATAATGTACTTCCACTCCGCGCCGTTTGCAAATGCGGAAGACGGAGATTATATTACACAAGAAGGAGACAAAACAGTATGTCCATACAAACGCTTCTTGCAGGAAAATTTATTTCCGTCGGTAAAGGACGGCATCTGGACCGGATCATTGATACGGATGAATTGATCGTTGTCCTTCAGGGAGAGCTGGAAATGTTTGAAGAGGAACAGCACTACCGTATCCGTCCCGGCGAGTGGCTTCTTCTTGAACACGGCAAGCGCCACGGCGGTCTTGCCCCCTATCCGGCCAATCTCTCTTTTTTCTGGCTGCATTTCAGAGATGACGGCGAAATCATTTCCACCCTGCCCCGGCACGGACTTTTACAGGAACCGGCCAGTTTTTCCAGTTACGCCCAGGCGTATCTCAATGAACAAAGCTCTCTTGAGCCGGATAAAAAGATCATGGAACTGCTCTTTCTTCTGATGATCCAGGAAATGCGCCGCCAGCGGCTCCGGCAGATTTCCCCTGCCGCAGTCCCCCCCCTGGCCATTGCGGCGCAAAAATATATCCGAACGCACTTTCAAAAAGAGCTGACTCTGGAAACGATCGCCAGTGAACTGCACTGCAACGCCCAGTATCTGAGCCGTCTCTACCGCAGGACTTTCGGACTCACGCTCACAGAGGATCTCAATAAAATGCGCATCGCCCGGGCCAAATGGCTTCTGGCTTATGAAACGACCCTTTCCATCAAGGAGACCGCCCGCAGTTCGGGGTTCAATGACATCGCCTATTTCCGCAGACAGTTCAAGCGTTACTGTTCCGTCTCGCCCAATGACTACCGGAAACGTTATCTTCCGGGCCAGTGGAATACGCAATAGAAGCTGTTATTTTTTGAAGGGCTCTGTTCCCGATCCGGGCAGATAAATGACAACGCGCTGTTCCCGACAAGGGTAGATGGCATCGGGGGAAGAGGAAAACTTCTTTTCACGTGAAAAGAAGTTTTCCTCTTCCCCCGAACCCCCAACTCTTTTCAAGAAAAGCGAAGTATTTT
>JAFVYP010000205.1 GCA_017508555.1 Lentisphaeria bacterium | reverse complement strand
GCCACCACTTCGACCTGGTCAACTGGTGGGTCGATGGCGTTCCGGAATACGTCCACGCTTTCGGCGCCCTGAACCACTATGGTCCTGAAGGTGTTTTCAATCCCTCCAAGAAGGACGGACGTCACTGCAATGATTGCGATGAACTTATGCAGTGCCCCTACAAGGCCCGCTGGGCGACCCGCAACTCCACTATCATGGCTCAGGATGACCACATCAATGATCTTATCGGTAAGAAGAAACTCTTCACAACCTACCGTCCCGATCAGTGCATGTTCGACTCCGCCATCAACATCTACGATACCTTCGTGGTCAACGTCAAATACCGCAACGGCGTTCTGCTGAACTACTCCGCCAACTTCTCCACGCCTTATGAGGGATACCGTCTGGCGATCAACGGTACTCACGGACGTCTGGAAACGACCGAATTCATCGGTGCCGGTGCCGAGTGCCTGCCCCAGATCAACGAGGGTGGTGCCCAGTTCATTGATTACTATCCGATCTTTGAAGGCCGCGAACGCATCCACGTTCCCAAGGCTACCGGCGGTCACGGCGGCGGTGATCCCCTGCTCCGCGAAGATATCTTCATCGGAGAGAACCCCGACCGCAAGTATGACATCCTCGCCAAGAGCGTTGACGGTCTGCGTGCCATCTCCATCGGTGATGCTGTGTTCAAGTCCATCAAAGAGGGCGGAATCCAGGATCTCACCGGTTTCATCAAGTAATCTGTGTTTGATGAGCATACAAACGCTGCTGTTGTTTTGCATCGGCAGCGTTTTTTTTGATTTTTTGTCATTGATTTGCCAGTATCGGAAATACAGCCTTATGAAAATAACCGCTCTTCTTTTCATATTGGCGGCGGCCGTATTGTTTTGCGGCTGTTGTCCGCCTGCCTTTTGGGCCGTCTCTGTGGACAGCAGACAGGGCGGTATCTATCAGATATCCGGGGATGGCAGTGAACTTGTTGAAAACCTGCCTGCATTGAATTATCTGATCCAAGGCCGCAACGGGATCTATTACGGAACAGCCAACCGTCATCCCGGCAAAAAGAGCCGTTACGGCGTTGTTGTTGTTTTAAGAAGACGGGGAAAATCTTTCCAGGTGTTGCAAACGGTCTCCGCTGGCGGCATAACGCCCTGTCATCTGACGCTTTCGCCTGACGGAAAATATCTCTATACGGCCAATTATTCTTCCGGAGATATTTCAGAATTCCGCCTGAACAATGGGCTGATCGACTCCCCTGCCCGGTGCATCAGACATACCGGAGCCGGACCGACCCGGCGGCAGAAGGGGCCGCATCCTCACTTTACCGGCTTTGATCCGGCAGGGAAACAGCTCTTTGTCTCAGATCTGGGAACGGATGAGATATGGTTTTATGATTATGTTCCGGAAAAAGGCGTCCATGTTCCCTCTGCCGGCAAAATCAAACTGCATGCCGGAGCCGGACCGCGGCATCTTGTGTTTTCTCCGGATGGGCTTTGTTTATATACAGCCAACGAACTGGACAGCACTGTTTCCTCCTTTGAACGGCAAAAAACAGGCGCTCCCTGGCGGCATATCCAAACGCTTTCCACCTTGCCCTCCCCCCGTCCGGCGGGCAGAAATGCGCCCGGAGCCATCAAGGCAACAAGGGATGGGAAATTTTTCTTCGTGACCAACAGAGGACACAACTCTCTTGCCTTTTTCAAAACAGCTCCCGGGGGCAGGATCCATCTGATCGGCACACCTGCATCGGGCGGCAATTTTCCGTCGGATATCCTTTTGCCTGATAACGAAAAAAGCCTTTGCGTGATCCATCTCAAATCAGGAGATATCTCTTTTTTCAAGCTGGATAAAGAGGAGGGATCCCTGGCGCCGGTTTCAGAAAAAAAGATCTCTGTTTTTCGCGGAATAGCCTTGTGCCGGTAAAAATTATTCGCTTTTATTTGCAAAATTGCTGTTGAATAAAAAAAAGATGTATGTTATATTATTCAAGCAATAAATTATAATAAACGCAAACAGGTGAATACAGTGTTTAAATCAGGACTTTGGACAAATGAAGTGAATGTCCGTGATTTTATTCAGTTGAATTACACGCCCTACGACGGAGACGGATCATTTCTTGCGTCACCGACGGGCCGGACATTGAAGTTGTGGGAAAAACTCTCAGACCGCATGAAGATCGAGCGGGAACGTCAGGGGGTCTATGACATTGACGAAAAGACGATCTCGACCATTACCTCTCATGCAGCCGGGTATATCGACCGGGATCTTGAACAGATCGTCGGTCTCCAGACCGATGAACCGTTAAAACGGGCGATCATGCCGTTCGGCGGTATCCGCCTGATCCATACGGAGCTGGAGGCTTACGGACGGCAGATGGATCCCGTTGTGGAACATGTGTTCAAATACCGCAAAACCCATAATGACGGCGTTTTCGATGTCTATACGGACGAGATGAAGCAGGCCCGTCACGCCGGGATCATTACCGGATTGCCCGACTCCTACGGGCGCGGCCGCATCATCGGTGACTACCGCCGGGTGGCGCTTTACGGCGTGGATTTCCTGATCGAACAGAAGAAAAATGCCAAAAAGCATATTCTGGCCGATGTGATGTATTCCTACGTGATCCGCCGCCGGGAAGAGGTCGCGGAGCAGATCAAGGCTCTCAATGAGCTGAAAGAGATGGCCTCCTCCTACGGCTTTGATATTTCCCGTCCGGCACAGGATACCCGTGAGGCGATCCAGTGGCTTTATTTCGGTTATCTGGCAGCGGTCAAGGAACAGAACGGCGCGGCCATGTCCATCGGACGTATATCGACATTTCTGGATATTTATGCAGAAAAAGACCTGCGCGAAGGCAGATATACAGAAGAGCAGATCCAGGAATTTGTGGATCACTTCATCATGAAGCTGCGCATCGTCCGTTTTCTGCGGACTCCGGCTTATGATGAGCTTTTCAGCGGCGATCCCACCTGGATCACCGAATCTTTGGGCGGTGTGTCTGTTGACGGCAGACACATGGTGACAAAGATGAGCTACCGTTTTCTGCATACGCTCATCAATCTGGGCCCCGCTCCGGAACCCAATCTGACTGTCTTGTGGAGCCGACTTCTTCCGGAAAACTTCAAGCGTTTCTGCGCTGAAATATCTGTCAAGACCTCCTCCATCCAGTATGAAAACGATGATTTGATGCGGGTGAAGTTCGGAGACGACTACGGTATTGCCTGCTGTGTATCTGCCATGAAGATCGGCAAGCAGATGCAGTTTTTCGGAGCCTGTTGCAATTTGGCCAAAGCGCTTTTGTTCGCCATCAACGGCGGCAAAGACGTCAAAGGTTCCAATGAGCAGATCGGTCCTGCCATCCGCGTGCTGACAGACCGGGAGTATCTGGATTACGACGAGGTCATGCGGAACTTTGAACAGATCACGGACTGGCTGGCAAAACTTTATATCAATACGCTCAATGTCATCCATTATATGCATGACAAGTATTGCTATGAGCGGATCGAGATGGCCTTGCACGATGAGTCCATCGTCCGCACCATGGCCGGTGGTATCGCCGGACTGTCAGTGCTGGCCGACAGCCTCTCTGCCATCAAATATGCGAAAGTCAAACCGGTCCTCAACGAGGATGGTCTTGCCTGTGACTTTATTACGGAAGGGGATTTCCCGAAATTCGGCAACAACGATGACCGTGTGGATCAGATCGCGGTGGATATCGTTAAAAAATTCCAGACCAAACTGTCTCATCATTACGCCTACCGGAAATCCCGTCCCACCATGTCGATCCTGACGATCACCAGCAACGTGATGTATGGCAAAAAAACGGCCTCCACACCGGACGGCCGCAAAGGGGGCGAACCTTTTGCTCCGGGAGCCAATCCCATGCACGGACGGGATGTCAACGGCGCTGTGGCCAGTTTGAGTTCCGTGGCAAAACTGCCCTACGATTACGCCGAGGACGGGATCAGCTGCACGTTCAGCATCCTTCCGGATACGCTGGGCAGGACCGAAGAGGATAAACTTTCCAATCTGGTGGCGCTGCTGGACGGCTACTTTGAAAAGAAGGCCCATCACCTCAACGTCAATGTGCTGGCCCGTGAAATGCTGCTGGATGCCATGGAGCATCCTGAAAAATATCCCCAGCTGACGATCCGTGTCTCCGGATACGCGGTCAATTTCATCAAGCTGACGAAAGAGCAGCAGATGGATGTTATCAGCCGGACATTCCACGAAAAGATGTGATCCCGTGCCGGTCACCGGAAAAATCCACTCTTTTGAAAGTTTCGGAACCCTTGACGGTCCCGGAATAAGGTTTGTTGTGTTTTTACAGGGCTGTCCCCTGCGCTGTAAATTCTGTCACAATCCCGATACCTGGGATCCTGCCGGAGGAATGGAAAAGTCTGTGGAGGAGGTCGTGGCGATGATCTCCTCATGCCGCAGTTTTCTGCGCAATGGCGGCGTGACGCTTTCCGGTGGAGAACCGCTGTTGCAGGCTGCGTTTTCCCGGGCTCTTCTTGAGGCCTGCTCTGCGGCGGGATTTCATACGGCGCTGGATACGGCAGGCAGTCTGCCCCTTGAAGTGAGCCGTCCCGTGATCGAAAAGGCCGATATGCTTCTTCTGGATATCAAAAGCCTTGACAATGAGCTGTGCAAAGCCCTGACCGGTGCGGAAAACAAGCATACGTTATCCACGTTGGATTTCTGTGAACGCTCCGGCAAAAAGGTTTGGCTGCGTCATGTGCTTGTGCCGGAGTGGACTCTTGACAGAACGCACTTATCCCGTCTGGCGGAATTTCTCGCTTCCTACACCTGCATCGAGCGGGTGGAACTTCTGCCTTATCACAAAATGGGCAGTCTCAAATGGGCGGCGCTTGGGTTGCAGGATCCCCTGGAAACGCTTCCCCTCCCCCCGCCTGCTGAAACGGCAGAGATCCGTGCACTTTTCAAAGAAAAACTTCCCGGCAAAACAGTTGTTTGAATCCTCTGAAAGCAGCAGCCGCTTCCAGACTGAAATGTGCGGGAAGCGGCTGTTGAGTTTTTTTTGGGGGGGATATTCTCTGTCAGAATTCATTGTCCAGAACGGACATTTCATCCTCGACAAATTCAAGGGCTTTGCGGAAGGCATCAGCCCGGTGGCTGATGCTGTTTTTGATCTCCTGAGAGAGTTCTCCGAAAGTCTGATCGTAACCGTCAGGCTGGAAAACGGGATCGTAACCGAAGCCCCCTTCTCCACGGGGAGCAAGGGTGATCGTTCCCTTGACTTCTCCCTCAAACGTTTCGATCACTTCGCCGTTGATGGCAATGGATATGGCACAGACAAAACGGGCGCGGCGGTTCTCTTTGCCCTCAAGCTCACCGAGAAGTTTGGCGATACGCTCCGGATCACTGTCCGCATAGCGGGAGGAATAAACGCCGGGACGGCCGTCAAGGGCCTCCACTTCCAGTCCGGAATCATCCGCAAACGCCGGAACATCGCAGTACTTGCAGGCGGCCAGGGCTTTGATGGCTGCGTTTTCAGCAAAGGTTTTGCCGTCCTCTTCCACACCGGGGAAACCGGGGTAATCCAACAGGGATTTCAGCTCCACATTCTGATCTGCCAGAAGCTTTTTGTACTCATCCACCTTGTGCGCATTGGATGTTGCAACAACAATATAAGCCATTTTATATACTCTCCGTCAATATTTTTATTGTTATCGTGCAAAAAACACGCTATATTATAATGTGTCAACAGCAGGATTGCAAATATGAACATCGAACTTTGCCGAAAATTTTTTGAACAATGGCGTGATTGCACGCTTTTTGCCGGATTTTCCGGCGGAGCGGACAGTACTGCCGCGCTGTTGACAGCCTTGTATTTCAAAGAAGAATATGCCATTGATCTCCGTGCCGTCCACTTTGATCACCACCTGCGCGGCAGCGCGTCTGATGAAGATGCCCTTTTCTGCCGCCGCTTTGCAGAAGCACACGACATTCCCTTTTCTGTGATCGATCTTGATATTCCTTCCGGGAACGGTTTGGAGGAAACAGCCCGTCTGGCCCGTCTGGATCACTGGAAGCGCCTTGCCGGAAGCAAAAACAAGTGTGCTGTCATTCTCGGACACCACAGAGACGACCGGATCGAAAACTTTTTTCTGCGCATGGTGCGCGGTTCCAATCTGTCAAGCCTATTGTCTCCACGGGAGGTGTATTCTGTCGGAGGCGTAACTTTTCTCCGTCCTCTGTTGAATTTTTCCAGAGGGGAAATCGAAGCGTTTCTCGTTGAAAACGGTGTGGATAACTGGCGGAAAGATGCGACCAATGAACAGCCTGACTGCAGCAGAAACATCATCCGTCTGGAACTGCTGCCGAAATTGTATGCACTTTTTCCCGGAGCTGTTTCCGGCATCAGGCACTGTCTGGAAAATCTGGAACAGGATGCTGACTTTATTGAAGAAACAGCGCAAAAAGCCTTTGTTCCCGCACACGTTTCCCAAAGGAGCTATTGGCGTTCTCTTCATCCGGCCGTCAGAGCCAGAGTGATACGTCTGTGGCTGGAAAAGATCCCTTCACGGCAATTTCTGCTTGCTCTGACAGAGGAATTGCAGAAAAATCCGTCGTCAGAGCCGCGGATACTCCCGTTTTCAGGATCGGTTCAACTGGTTTTTCAGGGAGAAAAGGTTTTTCTGATGCAGGAAAAGTCACCAGCGCCTCTTCTCTGGGAGCTGTCTCAAAAAAATATCGCTTTCGGAGACTGGTGTTTTGAGGCGGAAGAGAGTGATTCCTCTGTTGCTGTTTCAAAATTCGAGGCTGTTTTCGATGCGGAAGTTCTGGGAGATACGCTTCTGCTCTCTCTGCCGCAGTCTGGAGAAGAAATGACGGTGTTCGGTTCCGGGAAATGCCTTAAACTCAAAAAACTGCGTGTGGATGAAAAGATTCCGGCCTGTTACGGCCTGCCCGTTCTTAAAAACAGCCGGGGCACCATCATCTGGTACCCCGGGGTCAGGCATGCTGACTTTGCTCCTGTAACGGAAAAAACACGCAGGGTCCTGCGCTTGAAGGCCTTTTCAGCGAAGTTCCGCGTCGGTTTCGGGATCGACTAAGCGGAACTCCTCATAATGGAGCGTCGGATCGGCTCTGAAACTTAATTCATGCTTGTATTTTTCCTCCAGTTCCTGAAGGAAGGCTGCATCCTCGTTTCTCAAGCGGGCCAGAACTTCCGGATGCATGAACACACGGACAGCCTCAACATCTTTGAAACGTTTATCCCGCAAAACCGAATTCAACCGACGCTGGATCTCTGCGCTCATGGTCACAACGGATTTGATCAATCCTCTGCCCCTGCAGTAGGGACAGGGGGTGTAAACCTGATCGAGAATACTTTCCTGTTCCCGCTGGCGGGTCATTTCCATCAATCCCAGCTTGCTCAGCGGGAGAACTTTGGTCTTGGCCCGGTCATTTTTGACCAGTTTTTTCATATACCGGTAGAGTTCGTCCCTGTCCTTGGCGGTCCTCATGTCGATAAAATCAAGAACGACCAGTCCGCCGATATTGCGCAAACGCAGCTGCCGGGCGATCTCATCCGCAGCTTCAAGATTTGTTTTGAGAATGAATTCCGGCTGATCTGTACCGTTTTTACCTTTGCCGGTATTGACGTCAATGGCGATCAAAGCCTCCGTTTCATCAATACAAAGTCCTCCGCCGCTGGGCAGACGCACCTCCCGCTGAAAAACTGTTTTCAGCTGGTCGTTGATCTTGTATTCTTCAAAAATCGGCTTCGTTCCGTTGTAAAAGACCACTTTGCCGGCCATTTTTCCGACGCCGATACGGCGGAATGTTTCAATGATATGCTTTCTGACCTCCTTGTCATCAACAATGATCCCGCCGATCTCATCTGTGACAAAATCCCGGATCGTGCGGTCAATGAGGTCTGGTTCCGTATAGAGCAGTTTCGGGGCTCTGTTTTCATTGACGCCCTCTGTGATCTTCTGCCAGTAATCCAGCAGCAGATTGAGATCGCGCTTGAAAAAGGTGGAGCGTCTCCCCTCCCCCACGGTCCGGCAGATAAGCCCCATGCCTTCGGGCAGCTTCAGTTCATCCAGTATTTTGCGCAGGCGTTCCCGCTCAGCGGCGCCTTCGATCTTGGTAGATAGACCGATATGATCGTTGTTGGGCATCAGCACAAGAAAACGTCCGGGGATGGAAAGATCCGTTGTGATCCTCGCCCCCTTGGTGCTGATGGGGCCCTTGACCACCTGAACAAGGATATTCATGCCGGGCTTGAATATCCGGGGAATATCCGCCTGGGTGATCTTGATATCTTCCAGGACGGGCAGCTCCTGCGGAACAGTTTCTTCAGAGGAGGTCTTTTTCCGCCTGGGACGCTTGTTTTTGGCTTTGGATCTGGCCTGCTGCTCCAGCTCTTTGAGCTGTTCTTTGCGGTAAACCTCCACCAGATGAGGGTATCCCGGAAGCATTTCATGGAAATGCAGGAAGGCGTTTTTAGGCGCACCGATATCCACAAAAGCAGCCTGAAGCAGCGGATCAAGATTGACGATCCTGCCCAGATAGATATCTCCCACTTTGGGATCATTGTCTTTGCGTTCGATCTGATACTCTTCCAGCTTGCCGTCATGGATCAGCGCAAAGCGGCTTTCCATGTGTTCGCAGTTGAGAAGGATTTGAATATTGTCTTTTTCCATAAAGTCACGCCATTTCAGATAACATTCATTGGGCACAGCTGCATGGCAGAGGAAAAGCAAGCGGCGCTCCGCGCATACCGTTGCGGAAAGCTGCCGCAGGCATACTGCGGCCGCCTGCGGGGATGACTTCGAGGATCTCAATGGCTCCTCCGCTGCCGCAGGCAACGATCATGCTCTTTTTATCCGCAGAGAGAAACTCCCCGGGGAAACCGCTTGCTTCCGGACGGACTTTGCATTTGGAAATGGTAATGACACTCGTCCCTTTTTCAGAAACGACCGTGCATTTTGCGCCGGGCCACGGAAAATAGGCTCTGACTTTTGCGTCGATATCCAGCGCATCGGCAGACCAGTCGATGATGCCGTCAGCTTTTTTGATCTTGCGGCAAAAGGTGGCTTGTGTATCATCCTGAGGAACGGATTTGAGTTTTCCTGAAAAAATACTGCAAAGGACATCATCGGTTGCCTCCGCAGCCATTTCCCCCATTTCCACCTCAAGGGTTCCTGCTGTTTCACCGCCGTTGAGCTTGCGGGTCACACAGGTATAAACGGGGCCCGCGTCCAGCGCCAGGACCATTTCCATAAAGGTCATCCCCACTTCCGGCTCCCGGGCCAGCATGGCCGAGACGATGGGAGAGGCTCCCCGGTAAGAGGGCAGGATCGACGCATGGATATTTACACAGGCGCAGGAGGGCAGATCAAGCAGTTCCTGTTTCAAAAGCTGCCCAAAAGAGACCACAAGGATGATATCCGGCGCCAGCTCTCTCAAGTGCGCCAGATATTCCGGTGCATTGACAGAGGGGACCTTGTCTGCAACGATCCCCAGTTCCTGAGCCGCTGCGCCGACAGGCGTCGGAACAAGGCGGCATTTCCGTCCTGCCGGACGGTCGATCTGCGTACCGACACCGGCAAAATCAAGTTTTTCCGACTTGACAAGCGCCCGCAAGACGGGAACAGCGATCTCTCCTGATCCCAGAAAATATACCTTCGGTTTATCCATGACTATCGTGCCAGATTTAATGGTTGAATTTTACATTTATCTATTAAATATATACCGTTTTTACCCAAAAAACCAGTCCATCTGCGATTTTTCGCTATTATTTTTGGATTTGAGTTGAAAGAAATGCGCCTGTGCTGTATAGTATAGGCGCGTTTTTTATGCGCGGCTGGTGGAATTGGCAGACACAAAGGATTTAGGTTCCTTCGCTTCGGCGTGCGGGTTCAAGTCCCGCGCCGCGCACCATTTTTATATTCGTAAGAGGTAAGTTTTTATGAAGGCTCCGAAATTGATTTTTATCGGGCTGGACGGGGCTGTTGATGCCTACGTTGCCGGCGAAGTCGCCAAAGGTAATCTGCCGAATTTTGCAAGACTGCTCAAAAGGGGCTGCCGTATGACTGACCTGCGGCCGGTGCATCCGACGATCACGCCCACCTGCTGGAGCGCATTGCAGACCGGTTCCACGCCGGAGATCAATGGCATCACGGCTGATAAACTTCACCTTTCCGGTCCCATATCCAATCTTGTTTCCGCCTACAACGGGACCCATCTGCTGGCCGAACGTTTTTGGGAGGCCGCCGCGCGTGAGGGAATGACTTCCATCGTGGACTGTCTGCCCGTTTCCGGTCCCCGCAAATCAGAATTGGTGTGGCAGATGGAGGGAACAAGCAGCAACCCCGGACGGATGGTCATGCCCGACGGATCCCGGGAATATGTGGATATTCCTCAACAGGTCTGGTTCTTCGATCAGAATAAACAGCCTGCGGCCTCGCTGAAAGATGTTGTCAAGGTCCAGCCCTCCGGTGTCAAAACGCTTGCAGACGGTCTCTTTGAACTTCAGGTGGATATGAGCGCTCAGGATGCCAACCGTCACGATCTGTCAGCTTTCGTCTGGCAGCTTGAGGCGGCGGAAGAGGGCTTTGCTCTCAAATTTGACGATCAGGTCATCCCGCTGCGTCCCGGTCAATGGACGGAGCCTTTCTTCCGGACCCGGAACGGATTGGAGTTTGCTTTCCGCTTTATCTGCGTTGCCCTGGAGGACGGCTACCTCGTTTTCGGTTCTGCCGCCTGCTACATCATCAACCGGGCTGAGCCGGAAGAGTTTGCTCAACTTCTCCATAAAATGCCGCCGACGCCTGTCCACAGGGAATATCTGTTTTTTGCCAATCCTAAAACCAGTTTTATTGCCATGGACTCCTGGAATTTCCACATGCAGTGGCATATTGAGATGTTCCGCCGTGCGCTGAAAGTCAAAGATCCCGATATCATCGTGACCTACATGGGGGATATTGATTCTGTCAACCACTTTTTCTGGCCGGAACTTTCCGGGGCCAAAAAGACGACGCCGGAACATCTGAAGTTCGTTCAGGAAAATTTCCTCAAGATCTATGAGATCGCTGACCGCTTCATCGGCTATTTCCTGGATGAAGTGGCTGATGAAAACACCGTTATCCTGACCGTTGCCGATCACGGCAGTATCGGTCTGCCGGAGGAACGGGATATCAATGCCCCCCTTGAGAAAGCGGGTCTTTTTGCCTATCTGCCCGGTACAAAACAGATTGATTGGTCAAAGACTCAGGCGGCCCATACCGGATGCTGTCATATCTGCGTCAATCTGAAAAGCCGCGGAGGGATCGTTCCCGATGAGGAGTACGAACAGGTCAGAAACAGGATCATCGCCGCGCTGCAGGATCACATGCGCGGACCGGACGGCGCCTCGTATCTGGCCTTTGCCGTCAAACGGGAGGAGGCCGGCTTTTTCGGCCTTGGCGGCAAACGCACCGGCGATGTGGTTTACGGCCTGACTGCCGGATATACAGCCATGACTGTTCATGCGGAGCAGATCCCCTCTGCCGTCAATGCCTTTGGATCCATGCGGGCGCTGAGTCTGCTTTCCGGTCCCGGTATCGCGCCGGAAAGCGTTTGGGAAAAACCTGTCAACAGCATTGATCTTGCGCCGACGCTCAATACGATGATCGGCTCCCCCCTTCCCCGGGACTGCAACGGACGGATCCTTTTTGAGCTGCTTGATAAATGAGGTCCAACACCAAAAAACTGACCAGAGACCTGACATCCGGCCGTGTGACCTGGACAATGATCACCTTTGCGGCGCCGCTGTTTCTTTCCGGCCTGCTGCAAACGGTTTACAACATAACCGATATGATTATTGTCGGTCATGCCGTCGGCAGAGACGGTTTGGGAGCGATCTCCATCGGCAGTGATATCCTGCACTTTCTCATGTTTGTTTCTCTGGGGATTTCCAACGCCGGACAAGTCATCATCTCGCAGTTTACCGGTGCCGGAATGAAAAACAAAGTGCGCAAAACCATCGGAACGCTCTTTTCATTTCTTCAGGGCAGCTCCCTTGTGATCGGCACTGTCGGCTTGCTGTTTGCTGAAAATATCCTCGACAGGGTCAACACGCCGCCGGAAGCCCGTCAGCTGGCGCTGGATTATTTCCGCGTCTGCATGACCGGAATGTTTTTCATTTACGGTTACAACGCGGTCAGCGCCATTTTGCGGGGCATGGGCAACAGCCGTCATCCCCTTTATTTTGTCGCCATCTCTGTTGCGGCCAATTTGATCCTTGACCTGATTTTCGTGGTCTGGTTCAAATGGGCGCTTTTCGGGGCGGCGCTGGCAACGGTCATCAGTCAGGCTTTGAGCTTTGTATTTGCCGTTTCATTTCTCTACCGCAACAGAAAAGTTTTCGGTTTCGGCTTCAGAAAAAAGGATTTCCGTATCGACAAAGAGGTCCTCAAACCTCTGTTGAAGCTGGGGATCCCCATGGTCATCCAAAGCGCTTCCATCAGTTTTTCCATGCTCTTTGTCAACTCCTGGATCAACACCTACGGTGTTATTGCCGCTGCCATGACGGGGATCGGCAACAAACTTTCCAGTCTCGTCAATGTCATCAATCTGCCACTTTCCACAGCGGGAAGCTCCATGATCGGCCAATGCCTCGGCGCGGAAAAATATGAGCGTGTCCCCCGGGTTTTGAAAGTCTCGTTTCTCATCAACGGCGTAATCGCCCTGCTGGCGGGAGCGGCAGTTCTGCTGGCTCCCCGGAGCGTTTTCGGCATATTCACCACAGATGCGGATGTGCTGAAAATGGCCATGACCTATATCCCTGTTCTGCTGCTGCTTTTCGGAGGAGCTGCTTTGCGTCCTCCCATGTCCTCACTTATCAACGGCAGCGGCAACTTTAAGCTCAATCTTGCGGTGGCGCTTCTGGATGGGGTCTTTATGCGTATCGGCCTGTCTCTCTTTCTGGGACTTCTTTGCGGCGCAGGTGTTTACGGCTTCTGGTACGGACATGCCCTGGCGGGATTTACCCCCTTTGTTATCGGCAGCGTTTATTTTCTTTCCGGCAGATGGAAGACCCGCAAACATATCATCAACAGATAAGGGCTTATCTGAACCAGGGATGCTGTTTTGCAAAGCGTCTCAATGCCGTTCTGTGTTCCGCATAAAGGGGATCCATTTGGCTCAATCTGTAGTAAAAACGCGGAGAGTGGTTCAACTCAAGCCGGTGTGCCAGTTCATGACAGATGACGGAATCCACCAGCTCTTCGGGAGCGCGGATCAGATGCCATGAGAAATTCAGATCTCCTTTGGCGGAACAGGACCCCCACCGTGTCACGGCCTTATTGATCCTGACTGTTTTGATGGTCAGCACAAACCGTTCAGCCAGTTCTGCCGCACGGGGAATGATGTATCCGGCGGCAAGTTTTTTGTAGATCTTTTCAAGGACATCCAGACGCCAGCCCATTTCCCCGTCGGGGACCATAAAGCGCTCTCCGTCAAACTGAGAGAGACGCAAACTGGTGAAAAGCGGATAGCTTTCCCCCAGATATAACAAACGGGAATCGGCTGATAAAACAGGTCTTGTCTGTCTGATTTGATCAGTCCTCAGCCGGAGTTTTTCGACAACAGCGGCGTTCTGAGCGATCAGTTTCCGGGCCTCTGTCTCTGAAAAACAAAGCGGCGCAAGCACTTCAAGAATGCCGTCTCTGCCGATGCGCAGGGCGATCCGGCTCCGGCGGGCAGAGTGGATAAGTCTGAACGCCACAAAAAACTCACTTTCTTCCGGAAGAGGCTCTTTCGTTTTCAAGGAACAATGCCAATCCAAGCAAGCTCCAGAGGAGATAACTCCAATCGCCCCTGCCCTTGCAGTGACATGTCCAGAGTTTTTCCAGCTCTTTCCGGTTGACAAATCCCTCCCGGCAGAGCGCGCCGGAAAACAGGACGTCCTGCGCTGCCTCATGCCAGTCCTGCCTCAGCCAGCGGGCGACGGGAACGCCGAAGCCTTTTTTGGGACGGTCGATCAGTTCAGGCGGGATAATGTCTTTGAAAGCCTCTTTCAAGATCCTTTTTCTGTTCATACCGCACAGTTTGTAAGAGACGGGCAATGCGGCGGCAAACTCAACCACCTCTTTGTCGAAGAAGGGCGAACGGACCTCAAGACCGCAGGACATGGAAGAGATATCCACCTTGGGGAGAATGTCTCCCGGAAGATATGTGTGGATATCCAGTTCTGAACATCTTTCCTCACGGTTGAGGGCAGAAAGCTCACTTTCAAAACGGTAGAACACCTCTGCGGAATCCCGCGCGGAGGACTCCCGGAGCCGTTCGCCGAAAAGTCCTCTTTTCAGTGAGGCCGGACAGCGGTCCAGCAGATCAAAATAGGCCCGGTCGGAACTGCCGGCAAGCAGCCTGAATAACCGGCGCAGCCGTCCGGAAACCGTCCGTTCCCCGCTGTCGGGCAGCAGGGGGATGAGGGCTCCGAACACGCGCTTGCGTATGGTGTCGGGCATAAAGGAGGCACTGCGCAAAAGCCGCATGGCGACATAACGGTCATATCCGCAGAAAAGTTCATCCGCACCGTCTCCGCTCAGAGCGACGGTAATATGTTTGCGGGCAAAACGGCTCAACAGGGTACAGGGCAGTATGGAGGCATCGGCAAAGGGCTGTCCGATCTGAGCGATCAAGCCGGAAAAAAGATCAAAACTCCCCGGAGATATCTCCTCTTCGCAATGAATCAGATTGCCGGAACGCTGATTGATATATGCCGCCGCGCACCGGGCATTGGCACGTTCATCATACTGCGCGTCGGCAAATCCGGCAGTGAAGGCGCGGCAAGTTCCGGGAGCCAGCTGTTCAGCCGCGACCCCGGCAATGATCGTTGAGTCGATCCCTCCGGAAAGAAAGACCCCCAGCGGCACTTCGGAAACAAGCCGTTTGCTGACAGCTTTTTCCACAAGGCTCCGCAATTCTTTTGCGGCATCTTCAAAACTCAGATCCTGCGGTTTGAAGGCGAAACTCAAGTGCCAGTAGGGGCGGAGAGAAAGGGCACCGCCGTTGAGCTGAAAATCCAGCAGATATCCCGGCGCCAGCTTTCTCACCTTGCGGTAAACGGTTCCCGGTTCCGGGATGTATTGAAGAGAGAGATAATCGCTGACGGCATTGATATCCAGCTCTCTGTTCATATCCGGGTGTTTTTTCAATCCGCACAGCTCACTGGAAAACACGAGACTGTCCTTGTGGAGAAAGTAAACAAGGGGCTTCTTGCCCAGCCTGTCCCGGGCAATGAGGACCCGCTGACGGTTGCGGTCATAAATGGCAAAGGCAAACATGCCCGATATGAGCGGCAGAAACTCACTGCCCATTTGTTCGTACAGATGGATCAGGACTTCGGTATCAGAATTGGTGGCAAAGGTGTGTCCGATGGTTTCCAGTTCCCGTTTGAGATCCTGGTAGTTGTAGATCTCGCCATTGAGAATGGCAGTGATCCCGCCCCTTGTAATGGGCTGCTGTCCTGTGGCCAGGTCGATAACGGCAAGGCGCCGGTGCCCCAGAGCAACGGAGGAATCGACGAAGAAGCCCTCTTCATCAGGTCCCCGGTGACATTGGGCGGCAGTCATCTCTCTGATGATGCGTTCAGAATCAAAACTTGAGTGGTGATTGAGTATTCCGCTTATGGCACACATAAGTTGTTTCCTTTCCGTAACCTTGCTTATTAATATAGTATGACTTGCGTTTTTTTCAATTCTCCCGCCCTTGCAAAAAAGGAAAAAAAGCTGTATATTTTGACAGGAGACAAAGATAATGATAAACGAAACAGAGATCCTGCACAAACTTCCGCAGCTTCTGGCGCTCAATCCGAGGATCGCCGCCGGTGCGGGGGACGATTGTGCCGTTATCAATATGCAGGGAGACAACCAGCTTCTCGCCGCAGCGGATCAACTGATCGAAAACATTCATTTTTTACCGGAAACCTCCCCCTTTGATGCCGGCAAAAAGCTCATGAACCGTAATCTGAGCGATATCGCCGCCATGGGTGGAAAACCTCTGACAGCGCTGCTGACCATCGCCGTCAACGGCAGAGATACGCAATATGTGGAGGATTTTATTTCAGGAGCCGCACAGGCCGGACAAATATTCGATGTTCCCGTCTGCGGCGGAGATACGGCCTCTCTTCCCGCCCACGGCACGGCGGCGACCCTGACGATCCTGGGGGAGGTCCCCCAGGGAAAAGCTGTTATGCGTTCCGGTGCAAAACCGGGAGAGCTTATTTATGTGACTGGCGAAATCGGCAACTCCTTTGATTCATGCCACCATCTGCACTTTGTTCCCCGTTTGAAGGAGGGACTTCTGCTGCGTGAGCATGTGTCGGCCATGCTGGATATCAGTGACGGTCTGCTGCTGGATGCCCGCCGTCTGGCTGAAGCCTCTCAGGTGACGCTCGCACTGGATATACCGCAGATCCCCCTGCGGCAGGGAGCCTCTCTTCCCGGGGCCCTTGCTGACGGAGAGGATTATGAATTGTTTTTCACCTCTCCTTTGAAGCCTGCCTTTTTTTCAGCGCTTCTTCCCTGCCGCGTCACCTGCATCGGCAGGGTGATCCCGCAGAAAGAACAGGCACTGGTCACTTTGGATGAAACAACACCGATCGCAATGGAAAATTTTGGTTATGTGCACAGATAAAAAGAAAATCATCGTTACCCGAAGCGAAGAAGAGACCGAAAAGGCCGGATTTGAACTGGCCGCCTCACTTGCTCCGGGCAGTTCCGTTTTGCTGAGAGGCAATCTGGGAGCGGGCAAAACCGTTTTTTCACGGGGATTTGCCCGGGGACTGGGGATCACTGAACCGGTTTCAAGTCCCACCTACACCATCGTTCAGGAATATGATCTGCCCGCAGGCGGCAGATTGTACCATCTGGATCTCTACCGGATCTCCGATGTCCATGCCGGTTTGGCTTTCGGTGTGGATGAGTTTCTGGATGATCCGAAGGGCTACGCCCTGATCGAGTGGCCCGACAGGATCAGCGGTATCCTGCCGCCGGATGCCATCGCTGTTGAAATCGAACATCTTTCTGAGTCGGAAAGACGCATTTCGGTATGCTGAACAGCCTTATCGCTCCGGAAGAAGAGGCCGACACACAGCTTCCGGTTCCGGCAGTTCTGGCGGCTTTTACAGCGGGATTCCTGTGCGTGATCTCCCCCCTGCCCCAGCTACTTGCCGGATGGGGACATCATCTGTCATTCTGGGGGACCGCTTATCTATCCACCCTCTGCGGTATCGGCGCCATGAGCGGGATACTCTTCCGTTACGGAGGCGCAAAAATCTTTCAGATCCGCCGCCTGACATGGGGAGATATTCTGTTTTGTCTCAAAGGAACAGCCCTCATCATTCCCGCCTATGCGCTGGTCAATGCTCTCTGGAAGGCACTTTTGACACTTACAGGTATCCCCTTTGAAGAAACACAGCAGCTGATGATTTTTGCGCAAAACATCAGTGGTTTTGATTTTGTGCTTCTGGCAATTCTTGTCACGATCCCTGTGCCGGTGGCGGAGGAATTGCTTTTCCGCCGCATCCTTTACGGAGGAGTGGTCAGGCAGGGCAGGATGACGGCGCTGCTCTTTACCTCCTTTTTCTTTGCGGCAGTACATTTTTTTTTAGCCGGTTTCCCCGGATTGTTTGTGATCGGAGCCGGATGTCAGCTGATTTATCTCAAGAGGAAAAATCTTCTTGCGGCCATATTGAGCCACGCTTTGCTAAACGCCTGCGCCGTTCTCTCAGCGGCGCTTTCAACAGGAGTATGAAAGAAAAATGATACGTATTTTATTTGTCTGCCACGGCAACATCTGCCGCAGTCCCATGGCTGAATTTGTTATGAAAGACCTTGTCAGAAAGGCAGGCGCCGAAGAGATGTTTCACATTGAGTCGGCGGCGACCAGTTCAGAGGAGCTGGGCAATCCTGTTTATCCTCCGGCCCGGCAGGTCATGGCTGCCCACAACTTGAACTGTTCCGGCAAATACGCCCGCAGGATCACCCGGAGCGATTACAATGATTTCGATCATATCGTCTGTATGGACAACAACAATATCCGGAATGCCCTGCGTTTCTGGGGAAGTGATCCGGAGGGAAAGATCTCCCGGCTTCTGGATCACACCTCCCGTCCCGGTGAGGTCGCTGATCCCTGGTATTCCGGTAATTTTGATGCCACCTGGCGCGATGTGACAGAGGGCTGTCAGGCGCTGCTGGATATTCTGACAGAAAGATAAAACCATGTATTCCGGTAAAAAACTTGCCATCGGTTCGGCCCTCTGCTCCATGATGAGTGTGCAGGGAGGCGCCTCTATCGCCAAATATCTCTTTCATCTGCTGGGTCCTGCCGGAGCTGTGCTTCTGCGGGTGGGGATCGCCGGTCTCATGCTTTTTGCCGTGATCCGGCCCAATATTTTCAAATACACCAGAGAGCAATGGAAATGTATCCTCTTTTACGGTGCCAGCATCGGCTTGATGAATTTCACCTTCTACTGCGGTATCCAACGGGTTCCTCTGGGCATCGGCGTTGCCATTGAGTTCATCGGACCTCTGGGGGTGGCGGTGTATGCGTCACGGAAACCGCTGGATTTTCTATGGGTCCTGCTGGCGGCGGCCGGGATCGCGCTGATCGTCCCCTGGCAGGGCGGCGGAGATATGTGGGGATATGTGTTTGTGACCATAGCCGGTGTCATGTGGGCAGCTTATATCCTTTCTGCCGGAAAACTTGCCGGAAAAATGAAAAACACTGAAGCCGTCGCCTGCGGCATGTGTGTCGCCTCGCTCATTGTCCTGCCTTTTGCCATTGCCGACGGAGATATTTTCAAACTCAACGGAAAACTTCTGCTGCTGGGCCTGGGTGTCGCTGTTTTTTCCAGTGCCCTGCCCTTCACGCTTGATCTTTTTACCATCAAGAAGCTGGAGGCAAGGACATACAGTGTGCTGCAAAGTCTCCATCCGGTCTTTGCTGCGCTTTCCGGGCTGATTTTCCTGAAGGAGTATCTCTCTGCCGTTCAATGGCTGGCTGTCATTTTTATTGTAACAGCCAGTGCAGGATCCGCCTTGAGTACCCCCGCCCGGGAATAACGCACATTTCCCTTGCTGCTTTTACGCATCCTCCCGGAAAGAGCCGTTTTTCAGGCATGAGCCCGGTAAAAAAGTGCAAAGACGCCTTGAAAATCCAAAAAAGAGGAGATATATTAT